>NZ_CDRVFO010000003.1:0-455785 GCF_977070485.1 Lelliottia jeotgali | reverse complement strand
AGGCGTTGAGCTAACCAATACTAATTGCCCGTGAGGCTTGACCATATAACACCCAAGCAATTTGCTTCTGCAGATTGTGGTGGTGAAGACGAAAGAACCGAAAGTTCGCAGCATCACAAATATCGCATATCCGAATTCGCTGGGCTGTCCATCTGGACATTCTGGCTACAGAATTTCTTGACGACCATAGAGCATTGGAACCACCTGATCCCATCCCGAACTCAGTAGTGAAACGATGCATCGCCGATGGTAGTGTGGGGTTTCCCCATGTGAGAGTAGGTCATCGTCAAGATTCATTTCGCAAAACCCCTATCTGCGCGAGCAGGTAGGGGTTTTGTCTTTTTGCCCGAAAACCTTTTTAGCCACGGGCCAGTTCAGCCAGGTGCGCGATCGCCTCTTCACTTTTAAGTACCAGCACATCACCTACTAGCGTATCGAGCACGACTTCAGAGGTATTGCCAATCAAGGCACCGGAGATCCCCGTGCGCGCGACAGTCCCAATCACCGTGACCACTGCATCGAGCTTCTGCTCAGTATGCGGTATCAGCACATCTGCAGGGCCTTCTGCGACATGCAGGCGATCTTCGCTGATATCGTATTCGGCCTGGAAAGCACTGCACGCCTCTCGGTAGCGTTTTTCGATGGTCTCACTGAGCTGGTAGACCGGATCGGATGCCGCCAGCATGGGGGAGGGGTGCGCACTGATCACGTGCAGCTCACCTTTGGCCAGGCTGGCGATGTCATAGCCATGGTCGATGATGCTGGTATGCAGCCGCCGGTGATCTTCGTCATTGTTGCCCACATCCACTGCAGCCAGAATCTTGCCTCCCGTCCAAGGCCGCTCGCTCTTGACCATCAACACCGCGCAAGGGCACTGACGCAGAAGTTTCCAGTCACTTGGCGTCAGCAATGCCTTGCGCAGGGGGTTGTCCGGCCGGTGTTCCTTGATCACTAGGTCACAACCTTCAGCCTGCTGAACGGCGATGATCGACTCGTGCAGGCTCTCCTTCCAGTTCTGTTCGTGAGAGACGTTATCGTAGCCATCGTCGTGTAGCTGACTGCCAAGCAGGCTGAGCAGTGCGCTGTGATCCTGTTTTTTGTCGCACATGAGCAGGTGCAGGCGCGCACCGGTCACCCCGGCGATCAGCTTGGCACGGGTCAACGCACGGCTATGGGCATGATCGGGGTCGAGTACCACTAGAATGCTACGGACAGCTTGCATGGGCATGAACTCCCCTCAAAAGATGGTGGCCAATGCCTGACTATAGTAGGCGAGCCTCGCGTCGCCGCTTGATGTACGTCAAGCATAGCCACTAGCGCTCATGATTGGCGCCGGTATAATCGCCCGTCCTGCCTGCTGTGTGTGGTTGTACGTTATGTCCCAGATTCCCGAAATCGATGCCTTCCTCGGTTGCAAGACTCCAGACGCCTGGATCGAAGCGGCCATCGCCGACCAGGAAACCTTGCTGATCGACCACAAGAACTGCGAGTTCAAAGCAGCCAGCACGGCGTTGAGCCTGATAGCCAAGTACAACACCCACCTGGACCTGATCAACATGATGTCGCGCCTTGCCCGAGAGGAACTGGTACATCATGAGCAGGTGTTGCGCTTGATGAAGCGCCGCGGTGTGCCTTTGCGGCCAGTGTCGGCAGGGCGCTACGCCTCTGGTTTGCGTCGCCTGGTGCGCGCTCATGAACCAGTCAAACTGGTGGATACGCTGGTGGTAGGGGCATTTATAGAAGCACGCAGTTGCGAACGCTTTGCAGCATTGGTCCCGCACCTGGATGAAGAGCTCGGCACTTTCTATCACGGCTTGCTGAAAAGCGAAGCGCGTCACTACCAGGGCTACCTGAAGCTCGCCCATCAGTATGGTGATGAAGCAGATATCGCCCAGCGGGTTCAGCGGGTGCGCGAGGCGGAAGCGGAGTTGATCTTGTCTGCGGACCAGGAACTGCGCTTCCACAGTGGTATTCCGATGGCGCAGGCCGCCTGATTTGAAGCAGCCGGCACTACGCCCGGGAAACGGTTTAGTGACGGCGGCCTAGCAGCAGGCCAATTACCAGGCCAAACCCGGCAGAAACCGCAACGGTCTGCCATGGGTGGCCGCCGATATAGTCATGGGTGGCGTCTACTACCGGTTGTGCCTTGGCGCGCACCTGCCCGGCCGCCTCTCGAGCCTGGCGAAGTTTCAGGCTGACCTGCGCGCGCAATGTGTCGGCTTCCTCACCTACCAGGGAGGCGCTGTCGTTGAGCAGCTTCTCCGATTCTTCGATCAATGCCTGCAGCTCACTGAACACCTGATCCTTGATCTGCTCGCTGTTAGCTGCAATGGCTGATTTTCGGGCCATGAACATATCCTCGTCGATAGGGGGGGTAAGCAATGGATGCCGGTGCGCCCGGAAAGTTGCGCCAGCTTAGCGATGAATCAGCACTACGGTGTAAGATAGCGGCCATTTCAACTGGCAGGTAATTTCATGAGTTTCAATCTGGCCAACAGGAGCTTCGAGGAACGGGCACAGATCGAGGCAGAAAAGGCGCGGCTGTTCGAACTGTGGCAAAACAACCTGGGCAAGGCGAAGGGCGACGCAGCCCGGCTGATTTCGGAAAAGCCGCGCCGCAAGGGCAAATGGGCCGAATGGGTACGTGCCGAACTGGACGGCATGTCGCCGCCTGAATACGCAAGCATGGTACGCAGTGAGGTCAACAAGATGATGGCCGCCGCCAGCACCAACCGTTGATGGTAAGCAGGCTGTCACCAGTACAGGTTGCTCCCTTTGGGCAGGTCAAGCTTGCCCTCATCGGTGAAGCGCACGGTGCCGAAGGGGCCACCAGCCAGTTTCCCGCGCAGTACATAAGGCATCCCTTGTAGCGAGTCGAGCTTGCTCAGACCATAGGCTTGGCGCAGGAATGCAAACGCCGTGACGCTGACCGGTACCACCACCACCGCTTCACCGTAACGGCCAATATGCCCCTGCTGGTCGCTAACACCAGAGGCCAGTGCCTGGCCATTGACCTCCAGATTCAGCGCGATGCCGTTATAGTCGACTGGGGCCTCGTTAGGATTTTGTACACGCATCTTTACCGCCATGCGCATCTCCAGTTCTTGCCCCGCCAGCGGTTCGATGCCGATCACGCTGATGTTCAGCGGGTCGCGGGCCTGGAACAAAGCGCAGGCGTGAAGCACGCCAGCCAGCAGCAAGACCAGCAATAATCGGGCGTAGCGTTGCAAAGCGGCAGTCATGGAAATGGACCTTGCCAATGGACACTGGCCTTAAGTGTGGCAAATGTAAGTCAGTGTTGAAAGCAGAGGGTCTACTTCTGGGGACGTCGCGATCGCTACCTTCGAGCATCGAAGCCCATGCCAGGCATATTCTTCAAGGCGCGCAGGGCTGCCTTAGGTTCATACTGAAACATCACGAATCGCATTCACCCTTTTTCTGCGAACCCCTCGCGCCTTAGGCTATCAAACGCATGAGGCGCGCCTTTTCGTACATGAGGTGGAGTATGAATCTTACATTGCCAGTCCTGGCCGTCGGTCTGTTGCTGGGCCTGCCTGCACAGGCGGCGCCCTTGCAGCCTTTGCTGCTTGCTGCCAGTAACAACAACCCCTACAACAGCCCGATCCAGCGCGCCAATCCCAACAGCCGCCAAGGCAGCCTGCCTGTCACGCCTGCGGTGCGCGGCCCTTCGACCCAGCCCATTCAGCGCACACCTACCCTGGACAACCGCGGCATCGGTAATGGTGACAATCTGCGCCGCCAGCAGCAGACGCCGAACCTGGAGCCCACCCGCCCACCGCGTAACACCCAGCGCGCGCCCTGAGCCTCCACTGAAAGGAATTCTGAATGATCAAAGCTACCTGGCTGACCACACTCACCGCCGCCGCGCTGGCGCCGCTGCTCGCGCACGCCGCCGCCGAGGAGCGCTTCCCCAGCGAGGAGGGGCAGGTAACCGTCAGCACCGTGACCGACGGCTTGCGCAACCCGTGGGCGCTGGCGTTCTTGCCAGGCGGCAAGGAAATGCTGGTGACTGAACGCACTGGTAACCTGCGTGTGGTCAATGCCGAAGGCAAGGTCGGCCCCCCCATAAGCGGGGTTCCCAAGGTCTGGGCCGAGGGCCAGGGCGGCCTGCTCGACGTGGTGTTGTCACCCGAGTTTGCCCAGGATCGTACCGTTTACCTGTCTTATGCCGAAGAGGGTAGTGATGGCAAAGCCGGTACTGCCGTTGGCCGTGGCCAACTGTCCGAAGATCGCGCACGCTTGGAAAACTTCGACGTGATCTTCCGCCAGCAACCGAAGCTCTCGGTGGGCAACCACTTTGGCTCGCGCTTGGTGTTCGATCGCAACGGCTACCTGTTTATTGCGCTGGGCGAGAGCAACCAGCGCCCCACGGCGCAGGACCTGGACAAGCTACAGGGAAAAATTGTGCGCATCCTGCCCGATGGTGAAGTGCCCAAAGACAACCCCTTCGTCGGTAAAAACGCTGTACGCCCTGAAATATGGTCGTTTGGCCATCGCAACCAGCAGGGGGCGGCGCTTAACCCCTGGACCGGCAAGCTCTGGACCCACGAGCATGGCCCCCGTGGCGGTGACGAGATCAATATTCCGCAGGCTGGGAAGAATTACGGTTGGCCGATCGCCACCCATGGCATCAACTACTCGCTGATGCCGATCCCTGAGGCCAAGGGCGAACATGTCGACGGTATGGTCGATCCGCATCATGTTTGGGAAAAGTCGCCAGGCATCAGCGGCATGGCTTTTTATGACAGCCCCACGTTCAAGGCCTGGGACCACAACCTGTTCATCGGCGCGCTGGCTACCCAAGAGCTGATTCGCTTGCAGCTCGATGGCGACAAGATCGTCCATGAAGAGCGCTTGCTAGGGGATTTGAAGGCGCGAATCCGCGATGTGCGGGTTGGGCCGGATGGCTACCTGTATGTGCTCGTCGATGAAAAGGATGGGTTGTTGCTGAAAGTTGGTCTGAGCGAGGGCTGAAAGCGATGCTGAGCTTTACCGACCCTGTCGCGGGCAAGCGGTCTGGCTAAAGTGCAAGAGCGATGGTGGATGTGTGGGCGCAGTCTTGCCGACGACGGGGCCCTTTCAACATAATGCTGCATGGCATTCGACCCCAAAACGCGTTATCAACAGGCCCTTGCCGATCAAGGCTATGTCCCCGACCCGGAGCAAGCCCAGGCCGTCAATGCCTTGCAAGCCTGTTTCGAGGCCCCTCGAGGGGGGTAGTCCCACTCGGGGCCTTTATCTGTGGGGGCCCGTCGGTCGCGGCAAGACCTGGCTCATGGACCTGTTCCACCGCTGCCTGAGCATTGCCGCCCGGCGTCAGCACTTCCACCATTTCATGGCATGGGTCCACCAGCGGCTGTTCCAGCTCAACGGCACTGCCGATCCGCTGCAGGCCCTTGCCCGAGAGCTGGCAGGGCAAATCCGCGTGCTGTGCTTCGATGAACTGTTTGTCAGCGACATCGCAGATGCAATCATTCTCGGCCGCCTGTTCCAGGTATTGTTCGATCATGGCGTGGTGGTGGTTGCCACCTCCAACCAGCCGCCGCATCTGCTGTACCAGGACGGTTTCAACCGCGAGCGTTTTCTGCCGGCCATAACCGCCATCGAACGGCACATGCAGGTCCTGGCGGTGGCAGGCGAGCAAGACCATCGTCTGCACCCAGGGGCGGCACACCAGCGCTACTGGGTGGCTGAAGCTGGGAGCTCAAAGGCGCTCGAGGCGGTTTTCAAGCAGCTCAGCCTCGACGACCCAGGCAGTGCGCAGCCGTTCGCAGTGGGTTCACGGCAGATCCAGGTGATCCGACGTAGCCCCCAGGCGATCTGGTGTCGCTTTGCCGACCTGTGCGAGCAGCCACTGGCAGCGATGGAATTCATGGCGCTGTGCGATCAGTTCCCGGCAATCCTGGTCGAAGGCATTCCAGCCCTGAGCGGCGAGCAGCAGGCCGGGCGTATCGCCCGAGGTACCGAGGATGGTGCCGCGCGGGTGGAGGCGGGTGATCGGCAACTGCCGGCGCTGGCTGCCAAGGATGACGCCGTACGCCGCTTCATTGCCCTGGTCGACGAATGCTACGACCGCAGGGTGGCGCTGTACCTTGAGGCGCAGGTTCCGCTTGAAGCGCTCTACACTCAAGGGTATCTGGCGTTCCCGTACCAAAGGACCCTGAGCCGGCTACGGGAGATGCAACTGCAACGCTTCGCCTGAAGGAGCCGAACCATGGAGCCGCTGTCGCATCATCTGCTGACCCAGGCCTACAACAATGGCTGGGCCAATCACCGCCTGTATAAGGCCTGTCTGCAACTGACCCAGGACGAGTTCGTCGCGCCCCGGTGCAGCTTCTTCCCATCGATCAAGGCCACCCTCAACCATTTGCTGACGGTGGACTGGTTCTACCTGCACATGCTTGAGTGCGAGCAGCGTGGCGAGGCGCCTGAGCGCGACGGTGAACGCTTCTTCGAGCCGGAGCAACCTTTTGCCACATGCACCGACCTGCACGCCGAACAGGCCCAGGCTGACCACCGGCTGATCGCCTACTGCAGTGTGCTGAGTGACGACCAGCTATCGCGCTACGTGAGCATCGTAAGGCCCGATCGTGTGCAGCGTGAACAGCGGCTGCGCTTGCTTGCCCACCTGTTCGAGCACCAGATCCATCACCGTGGGCAGGTCCATGCCATGCTCAGCGGTACAGCGGTGCGCCCGCCCCAGCTGGATGAGTTCTTCTGCGAGGAAGAGGCTGGTTTGCGGGCGCATGATTTTGCCGAGCTTGGTTGGAGCGAGGGTCGAGTCTGGAAGTGATGCCGTGCTGCAGTGGCTGGCCATTCAGTTGGGGGCCTTGCGCCGAGGCTGTCGCGGCTTGCTGGCCGTGGTCTTGGCACCGCTCGCTGCAAGCTTGCCTTTGCCCCCGTTCCTGCGCTTTTTCTTCCACGGCGCCGCCTTGCCCACCGCTGGCCCGTTTATGGTCATGCGCATGCCGCTGCAGCGCTCCACCAGCTTACCCATCCATGCCGACTGCCGCGCAACGAAGTCCTCCAGGCTCATTTCACCACTTTGCACCATATCCAGCGCCTGCTCCCAGATTGCCGTGGTACCTGGGTCGGCGATCGCGCGTGGCACGGCGTCGATCAGGCTGAAAGCGGCTGGGGTGGCGGCCAGTGCCTTGCCGTTCTTGATCAGGTAGCCGCGGTCGAGCAGGCCTTGAATGATACTGGCACGGGTCGCCTCAGTACCGATGCCGGTGGTTTCCTTGAGCTTCTGTTTCAGCCGCGGGTCGTCCACCAGCTTGGCGACGTTCTTCATGGCTTTGATCAGGTCGCCTTCGGTGAAGGGTTTGGGCGGTTGGGTCCAGAGGTCCTTCAACTGCAGGCCCTGTACGGAGCAGTCCTGACTTTCACACAATGTTGGCAGGACCTGCGCCGGCGGGGCTTCGCGACCCTTGGCCGGGGCCAGCGCTTCGGGTAATGCGCGACGCCAGCCCGGCTCCACGATCTGCTTGCCCACGGCGCGCAGGGCATGGCCTGCACAGTCGAACTCGGCCTGGGTTCGATCGTACTCGTGGTTGGGCAGGAACTGGGCCAGGTAACGGGCGCGGATCAGGGTATAGACCGCCTTGTGCTTGGCAGGCAAGCGCGACGGGTCGCTGGCGGCCGCGGTAGGGATGATGCCGTGGTGCGCGGTAACTTTGGCATCGTTCCAGGCCCGCGAGCGGCGCTGCGGCTCAAGGTGCGCTTGCAACGGCGCCAGGCTGCTATCGACGCGCTGCAATGCAGTGAGGATTGCCGGCGCTTCGCTGTGCTGGCTGACGGGCAAGTAACCGCAGTCGCTCCGTGGGTAAGTGATCAGCTTGTGGGTTTCGTACAGGGCCTGGGCAATGTCGAGGGTTTCCTGGGCGCCAAGGCCGAATTTTTTCGAGCACAGTTCCTGCAGGGTGCCGAGGTCGAAGGGCAGGGGTGCTGCCTCGCGTACGCGTTCGGTGGTCACCTTGAGCACCCGTGCGGAGCGGGCGTTCCCGATGTCTGTGGCGGCCTGTCGGGCCAGCGCCTGGTTAAGGCAGCGGCCCTGGTCGTCACAGATGCCCTCCGGTGCCCGCCATTGTGCATTGAAGGCCAGGCCGGCATGCTCGAGTTGCACCTCGATGGCCCAGAACGGTACCGGTACGAAATCGGCGATGCTGCGGTCGCGGTCCACCACCAGGCGCAGGGTGGGTGTTTGTACCCGGCCCACGGGTAGCACACCCTGATAGCCGGACTGGCGGCCCAACAGGGTGAAAAGCCTGCTCATGTTCATGCCTATGAGCCAGTCGGCGCGTGAGCGGCCGAGCGCCGAGTGATAGAGGTTGAAGGTGTCCTGCCCCGGCAACAGACGCGCAAGGGCCTTGCGCATCGAGGCATCGTCCAGTGCGGACAGCCACAGGCGCTGAATGGGGCCACGGTAGCGACAATGTTCGACCAGTTCGCGGGCGATCATTTCGCCTTCGCGGTCGGCATCGGTGGCGATTACCAGTTCTCGTGCTTCGCCGAGCAGGCGCTTGACCGCCTTGAACTGGCTGGCGGTCTTGGGCTTGACCAGCATCTTCCATTTTTCCGGGATGATCGGCAGGTCAGCGAGATTCCAGCGCTTGTAGCGTTCGTCGTAGCTGTCGGGTGGGGCGGTTTCCAACAAGTGGCCGATGCACCAGGTGACGCAGACGTCGGTGCCTTGCCAGCAGCCGTCGCCCTTGCGGTTGGCGCCAAGGATCTTGGCGATGTCTTTTGCCTGGGAGGGTTTTTCGCAGAGGAACAGGCGCATGGCCGGGACGCTTTATCGAGGGTGATAGGCACTAGGATGCGCAAGCGGGGGCGCAGAGGCAAGTTTTATCTGGATGGATGTACAGGTTTTTTATTGCATGGTTTACCCAAACAACGCAGTTGGCGTAGGAGCGGCCTTGCGTCGCGAAAGGGCTGCGAAGCAGCCCCGACGTTACAGACGGCGCTGCAGTAAGCCCGAGGGCCGCTGTGCGGCCCTTTCGCGACACAAGGCCGCTCCTGCAGGTTTAGCGCTAGTTTGAAGCTTCAGGCGATCTCGCGGGAGTCGCGGACCATGTCCACATGCGGGATGCCAGCTTCGAGGAATTCCTCGCTGACCACGCGAAAGCCCAGCCGCTCATAGAACGGCGTTGCATGCACCTGAGCACTCAGCATCTGCTGCTTGAGGTCACGGTTTTGCGCCTCAAGGATTACCGCATTGACCAGCGCGTCGCCAACCTTCAGCCCGCGCCAGTCCTTGAGCACCGAGATGCGCCCGATGGTGCCGTCCGCCAGCAGGCGGGCAGTGCCAATCGGGTAATCGCCTTCCAGCGCCAGAAAGTGCAGCGCGTCTTGGTCTTCGGAGTCGAACTCCAGCTCCGGCGGAATGTGCTGTTCGGCGACGAACACCGCTTCACGGATGCGACGGATATCGGCGTTGTCCTTCTGCCAGTCGGCGAGGCGCACACGAATCTTATTCATTGGCGAATCCCAAGCTTCCTTGTTTGATCAACTGCTGTACCAGCATAAGGCCATCTTCATCCTCCAGCCACTGTGCAAGGTTGTCGATGTGTAACGCGTCGGCGGCACAAACCAGCTTCAGCAGCTCGCGCAGTTTGGCGGGTAGCGGGCAGCTGCGGCCGCTGGCGAACAGCATCAGGTCGTCGCCAAGCTCCGACCAGGCCATGCGTGCGCTTGGGTTGCGGATCAGGATGGCGCCATCTTCGAGCGCTTCGATCAGCTCCTGCTCGTCCAGTTCTTCACCAACGACCTGCTCGGGGTAGCGCGGCTCGGTCATGAACTGGCCGAACCAGGTCAGCAGCAGATCCTTGTCGTTCATGTGCTTGTCGAGCAGGCCCTTCAGGCGGTCCAGAGCGTCGTGCTGGATCTGGTGCGGGTCGCTGGCAGGCTCGGCGTCGGCGTCGCTGTAGCGCTCCTCGTCCGGCAGGAATTGGCCGAGGAAGTCGGTGAAGTGGGTCAGTACTTCTGCGGCGCTAGGGGCGCGGAAGCCGACCGAGTAGGTCAGGCAGTCATCCACGGCTACGCCGTAGTGGGCCAGGCGCGGTGGCAGGTAGAGCATGTCGCCTGGCTCCAGGGTCCATTCGCCGCTCTGTTCGAATTCGGCGAGGATGCGCAGGTCGGCATGGTCCAGCAGCGGGCTGTCGCTGTTGCACATCTGGCCGATCTTCCAGTTGCGCTGGCCGTGGCCTTGAAGCAGGAACACGTCGTAGTTATCGAAGTGCGGGCCTACGCTGCCGCCAGGGGTGGCGAAGCTGATCATTACGTCGTCGATACGCCAGCTTGGCAGGAAGCGGAAGTGCTCCAGCAGTTCGGCCACTTCTGGTACGAACTGGTCGACGGCCTGAACCAGCAGCGTCCAGTCCTTCTCCGGCAGGTCGGCGAAGGTGTCCTCATTGAACGGACCGCGGCGCAGCTCCCACGGGTGGGCGCCGTGCTCAAGCACGATGCGCGACTCGACTTCCTCTTCCAGGGCCAGGCCGGCCAGCTCGTCGGGGTCGATCGGGCTTTCGAAGTCCGGGAATGCCTGGCGCACCAGCAGCGGCTTCTTCTGCCAGTAGTCGCGCATGAATTCGCGGGCCGAGATGCCGCCGAGCAGCTGAAGTGGAGTATCAGGATTCATGTTCAACCTATTGAAAAAACGTAATTTTCGTCCGGGAATAAAAACGCCCGGCGAGGCCGGGCGTTGAAGGCGACGCTCAGCTTAGATGCGTTTGGCCTGGGCTGCGGCGTTACCGATGTAGCTGGCAGGGGTCAATTGCTTGAGCTCGGCCTTGGCTTCGGCTGGCATGTCCAGGCCGTCGATGAAGGTAAGCAGTGCTTCTGGGGTGATGCCCTTGCCACGGGTCAGCTCTTTGAGCTTCTCGTAGGGGTTCTCAATGTTGAATCGGCGCATCACGGTCTGGATTGGCTCGGCGAGGACTTCCCAGCAGGCGTCCAGGTCGGCGGCGATGCGCGCGGCGTTGACTTCCAGCTTGCCGATGCCTTTCAGGCTGGCTTCATAGGCGATGACGCTGTGGGCGAAGCCCACACCCAGGTTGCGCAGCACGGTGGAGTCGGTCAGGTCACGCTGCCAGCGCGAGATCGGCAGCTTGCTGGCCAGGTGCTGGAACAGTGCGTTGGCGATACCCAGATTGCCTTCGGAGTTCTCGAAGTCGATCGGGTTGACCTTGTGCGGCATGGTCGACGAGCCGATCTCGCCAGCGACGGTCTTCTGCTTGAAGTAGCCCAGCGAGATGTAGCCCCAGACGTCGCGGTCGAAGTCGATGAGGATGGTGTTGAAGCGGGCGATGGCGTCGAACAGCTCGGCGATGTAGTCGTGCGGTTCGATCTGGGTGGTGTACGGGTTGAACACCAGGCCCAGTTCGTCTTCGATGAAGGCGCGGGCGTTTTCTTCCCAGTCGATCTGCGAGTAGGCCGACAGGTGGGCGTTGTAGTTGCCCACGGCACCGTTGATCTTGCCCAGCAGCGGCACGGCGGCTACCTGAGCGATCTGGCGCTCCAGGCGGTAGACGACGTTGGCCAGCTCTTTACCCAGGGTGGTCGGCGAAGCCGGCTGGCCATGGGTGCGCGACAGCATAGGCACGTCGGCGTGTGCATGGGCCAGGGCACGGATGGCCTCAGCGATCTGACGCATCAGCGGCAGCAGCACGTCGTCGCGGCCAGCACGCAGCATCAGCGCGTGGGACAGGTTGTTGATGTCCTCGCTGGTGCAGGCGAAATGTATGAATTCGCTGACCTTGGCCAGCTCAGGCAGCTGGGCAGCCTGCTCCTTGAGGAGGTATTCGATCGCCTTGACGTCATGGTTGGTGGTGCGCTCGATTTCCTTGACGCGCTCAGCGTGTTCGAGCTTGAAGTCGGTGGCCAGGCTGTCCAGCAGGGCGTTGGCTTCGGCGGAGAACGCCGGCACTTCGCCGATCTGCGGGTGGGCGGCCAGGCGCTGCAGCCAGCGCACTTCGACCAGGGCGCGGAAACGGATCAGGCCGAATTCGCTGAAAATGGGGCGCAAGGCCTGGGTTTTGCCGGCATAACGGCCGTCTACAGGGGAAACCGCAGTGAGCGAAGAAAGCTGCATGGGGTGTTCTCGGACAGTCAGGCTTTTGGAAGGGCGCATATGATACATGAAAAATGCCTGTAGGAGCGGCCTTGCGTCGCGAAAGGGCTGCGCAGCAGCCCCGGCAATCTATGCTGGGGCGGCGATTTGGGGGCCGCTGCGCAGCCCTTTCGCGACGCAAGGCCGCTCCTACCGAGGGTTCAGCGTCGCCTTCAGGAAGGTGTGCGCATCATATCGTACAGTTCATTGAGCAACTTGCGCCGGCTGAACACCAACTGCCAGCGATGCCCGCCCAGCTGGCGCCATAGGCGTGCGGCGCGGATACCTGCCAGCAGCAGGGCGCGGATCTTCGAAGCGTTGCTGGCCTGCTGCAGGAACCGCATGTCGCCATGCACCTGAATGCGCTGGCGCAGGGTGCTCAAGGTGTCCTGATACAAGGCGCCGCTGGAGGCGATGACGTTTTCGTGAACCAGGCCGAAATGGTCGGCCTGTGACTGGATCTGCGGCAGGCGGTTGCCGATGGTGTCGAGCAGGTCGCCACGCTTGTTCAACTGGCGTTCCAGGCCGAGCATCGACAGCGCATAACGCAGCGGTTCACGCTGCAGGCTGCTGGGGTCGCGCTCCAAGGCGCCGACCAGGGCGCGATAACCGTCGCGCAGGTTGAGGTCGTCGCCACCGAACACCTCCAGGGTGTCTTTGGGGTCGCGCACCAGCAGGCTGCCCAGCATACAGCCGATATCGGCCTCGCTGGCCTGCCCGGTGCGGGCGATTCGATCGACCAGCACGGCGGCCTGAAACACCCCGCCCAGTGCGATCAATTGCTCCTGCAGTTTGTTCATGCGCGCGGGCTCCACGGCTCGGCCGTCTCAATCACGCCGCCGCCCAGGCACACCTCGCCGTCGTAGAACACTACCGACTGGCCAGGGGTAACGGCGCGCTGCGGCTCGTCGAACACGGCGCGGTAGCCGCTTTCGGTCAGCGCCAGGGTGCAGCGCTGGTCGCTCTGACGGTAGCGCACCTTGGCGGTGAGCGTGCGCGGGCTGCTGAGGTCGATCGGGTTGACCCAGAAGATCTCCGAGGCGAGCAGGGCGCGGGAGAACAACCAAGGGTGTTCGTTGCCCTGGCCGACCACCAGCACATTGCGGGTCAGGTCTTTGTGCAGCACATACCACGGCTCGTCGCCGGCGTCTTTCAGGCCGCCAATACCCAAGCCCTGGCGCTGGCCAATGGTGTGGTACATCAGGCCGTGGTGGCGGCCGATGACTTCGCCTTCGGTGGTCTGTATCTCACCTGGTTGGGCCGGCAGGTACTGCTTGAGGAAGTCGCTGAAGCGGCGCTCACCGATGAAGCAGATACCGGTGGAGTCCTTTTTCTTGGCAGTGGCCAGACCGTGCTTTTCGGCGATGGCGCGAACTTCTGGCTTTTCCAGTTCGCCGACAGGGAACAGGGTGCGGGCGATTTCCTTGCCGCCGACGGCATGCAGGAAGTAGCTCTGGTCCTTGTTCGGGTCCAGGCCCTTGAGCAGCTCGGTGACCGCGCCGGTGTCGCGGCGGCGCACGTAATGGCCGGTGGCGATCAGGTCAGCCCCCAGCGACAGCGCGTAGTCGAGGAAAGCTTTGAACTTGATTTCGCGGTTGCAGAGGATGTCCGGGTTGGGTGTGCGGCCGGCCTTGTATTCTTCGAGGAAGTGCTCGAAGACGTTGTCCCAGTATTCGGCGGCAAAGTTGGCGGTGTGCAGTTTGATGCCGATGCGGTCGCACACAGCCTGGGCGTCGGCCAAGTCTTCACGGGCAGTGCAGTATTCGGTGCCGTCGTCTTCTTCCCAGTTCTTCATGAACAGACCTTCCACCTGATAGCCCTGCTCCATGAGCAGAAGGGCGGAGACGGAAGAGTCCACGCCGCCGGACATGCCGACGATGACGCGGGTCTTGGCGGGGTCTTTGAGTGCTGGGCTGGTCATGGCTACCGATGTGTATCAAGGGGGAAAAGCGCCGATTCTATCAAACCCGAGGCTGCGCGTCAGTCGCGCAGCAAGTCAAGGCTGTGCAACGGGCCTGCAAGGTAGTCATCCAGGCAGCGTGGCACCAGCTCGCTGCGCCAGCGGTCGGGGGCGGCCAACAGTTCCTCGCGGGTGAGCCAGACCGCACGGACGATGTCGCTGTCCAGGGCGAGGTCGGCGTGGTGGCGCACGGGGCGTGCGGCAAAGCAGATGCGCTGGTAGGTCACGCCGTTGCTCGGTGCGGTGTACAGGTAGATGCCGACCACGCCCGTAAGCTCGACTTCCCAGGCGGTTTCTTCCAGCGTTTCGCGCAGGGCGGCCTGGGGCAGGGTTTCGTTGGCCTCCAGGTGGCCGGCGGGCTGGTTGAACACGTGCTGGTCGGCTTTGAACTCTTCGACGAAGAGGAATTTGCCTGCGTGCTCGACGATGGTGGCGACGGTGATGTGGGGTTGCCAGGACATGGGCATTTCCTATGGTTGGCGCGGGCCGCTCCTACACAGCTGGCGCGTCTGTGCTTCAGAAAGCACAAACCCCGGTGCGTGGCCGGGGTTTGTGCTGTTACCTCAAGCGAGCCTTACAGGGCGGCAATGGCGCTGTTCAGGGTCTGGCTTGGGCGCATTACCTTGGCGGTCAGCTCGGCATCCGGCGCGTAGTAGCCACCGATGTCGGCCGGCTTGCCCTGCACGGCGTTGAGCTCGGCGACGATGGTCGCTTCGTTCTCGGCCAGGGTTTTTGCCAGCGGTGCGAAGCGCGCCTGCAGGGCGGCGTCGTCAGTCTGGGCGGCCAGCGCTTCTGCCCAGTACAGGGTCAGGTAGAAGTGGCTGCCGCGGTTGTCGATACCGCCGACTTTGCGCGAAGGCGACTTGTTGGTGTCTAGGAACTTGCCGGTGGCCTGGTCCAGGGTGTTGGCCAGGACCTTGGCGCGCGGGTTGTCGTAGGTGTTGCCCAGGTGCTCCAGGGAAGCGGCCAGGGCCAGGAATTCACCCAGCGAGTCCCAACGCAGGAAGTTTTCTTCAACCAGTTGCTGCACGTGCTTGGGTGCCGAACCGCCAGCGCCGGTTTCGAACAGGCCGCCGCCGTTCATCAGCGGCACGATCGACAGCATCTTGGCGCTGGTGCCCAGTTCCATGATCGGGAACAGGTCGGTCAGGTAGTCGCGCAGCACGTTGCCGGTCACCGAGATGGTGTCCTTGCCTTCGCGGATGCGGGCGAGCGAGAACTTGATGGCGTCGACCGGTGCCAAAACACGGATGTCCAGGCCGGCAGTGTCGTGATCCTTCAGGTACTTCTGCACCTTCTCGATCATCACGCCGTCGTGGGCGCGCGCCGGGTCCAGCCAGAACACTGCCGGGGTGTTGCTCAGGCGGGCGCGATTGACGGCCAGCTTGACCCAGTCCTGGATCGGGGCGTCTTTGGTCTGGCACATGCGGAAGATGTCACCGGCTTCGACGCTCTGCTCCAGAACGACCTTGCCCTTGCCATCGACCACGCGCACGACACCGTCGGCCTTGACCTGGAAAGTCTTGTCGTGGGAGCCGTACTCTTCGGCCTTCTGTGCCATCAGGCCTACGTTCGGTACGCTGCCCATGGTGGTCGGGTCGAACGCGCCGTTGGCCTTGCAGTCTTCAATGGTGGCTTGGTAGATGCCGGCGTAGCAGCGGTCCGGGATGATCGCCTTGGCATCCTGCAGCTCGCCAGCGGTGTTCCACATCTTGCCCGAGTCACGGATCATGGCCGGCATCGAGGCGTCGACGATCACGTCGCTCGGCACGTGCAGGTTGGTGATGCCTTTGTCGGAGTTGACCATGGCCAGGGCCGGGCGCTCGGCGTACAGGGCCTGGATGTCGGCTTCGATCTCGGCCTGCTTGTCGGCTGGCAGATCCTTGATGCGGGCATACAGGTCACCGATGCCGTTGTTGGCATTGAAGCCCACTTCGGCCAGCGCGGCAGCGTGCTTGGCCAGCACTTCGCCGTAGAAGGCTTCGACGATGACGCCGAACATGATCGGGTCCGAAACCTTCATCATGGTGGCTTTCAGGTGCACCGACAGCAGCACGCCCGAGGCCTTGGCATCGGCGATCTGCTCGGCGATGAAGGCTTTCAGTGCCTTGCGGCTCATGGTTGCGCAGTCGATGATTTCGGCGGCTTTGACGGCGGTCTTTTCTTTCAGCACGGTGGTGCTGCCGTCTTTGGCGACCAGCTCGATGCGCAGGCTGTCGTCAGCCTCGATCAGTGCGGCCTTTTCGCTGCCGTAGAAGTCGCCTTGGGTCATGTGGGCAACGTGCGACTTGGAGTCGGCGGCCCAGGCACCCATCTTGTGCGGGTGCTTGCGCGCGTAGTTCTTGACCGACAGCGGTGCGCGGCGGTCGGAGTTGCCTTCGCGCAGTACCGGGTTCACGGCGCTGCCCTTGATGCGGTCGTAACGCGCGCGGGATTCTTTTTCTTCCGCGGTGGCCGGTTCGTCGGCGTAGTCCGGGATGTTGAAGCCCTTGCCTTGCAGTTCCTTGATCGCGGCCTTGAGCTGCGGTACCGAGGCGCTGATGTTCGGCAGCTTGATGATGTTGGCTTCAGGTGTGGTAGCCAGCTGGCCCAGTTCCGCCAGGTGATCGCCTACCTGCTTCTCGGTGCCCAGTTGCTCCGGGAATGCCGCGAGGATGCGGCCAGCCAGGGAAATGTCGCGAGTTTCGACGGCGATGTCAGCCGAAGCGGTGAAAGCTTCGACGATCGGCAGCAGCGAGTAGGTGGCGAGGGCGGGGGCTTCGTCGGTGAAGGTATAGATGATCTTGGAACGGGTGGGCATGCGGGTTAACTCTCTATGTGCTGAGCGTACTCGAGTCTCGAGGTGCGCAGGGTAGGCGCTTCGCCCTGGCGACGCCATGAGCGGAAAGTCGAGAGGCTGCGAGCGGTGATGGTGGATGCATCAGTCGAGCGTCAAGTGCTGAACTGCGGTAACAGCTCAGGCTTTTTGGCCAGTTACTGGCCGAGGGCGAGCCGCATTTTCCTGGGATTCGCCCCGATGACCCTTCGGTCGCGGCGCAGTATATCAAACCAATCGGGCTATTCAGCAAGGCGAAGTGACATCGGCGCCATTTATAAGACCAAAGACGTAGCGGCAATGTGGTGTGATGTCGCAGCGCTTGCAGGTCGGCAGATGTGGTTTAGGCTCAGTGGGATCGCATGATGTCCAATCACACCCGAAAGCGGAGTAGTGCAAGCATGGGATACCAGAAAATCAAGGTTCCGACCGACGGCGCCAAGATCACCGTCAATGCAGACCATTCGCTCAATGTGCCCGACAACCCCATCATTCCCTATATCGAAGGCGACGGCATTGGTGTCGATGTCTCACCGGTAATGATCAAAGTGGTGGATGCTGCCGTGCAGAAAGCGTACGGCGGCAAGCGCAAGATCGCCTGGATGGAGGTGTATGCAGGGGAGAAGGCCACCCAGGTTTATGACCAGGACACTTGGTTGCCCCAGGAGACCCTGGATGCGGTGCGCGACTACGTCGTATCGATCAAGGGGCCGCTTACCACCCCGGTCGGCGGGGGCATCCGTTCATTGAACGTGGCACTGCGCCAGCAACTTGACCTCTATGTGTGTCTGCGGCCAGTGCTGTGGTTCGAGGGCGTGCCCAGCCCGGTCAAGAAGCCCGGCGATGTCGACATGGTGATTTTCCGCGAGAATTCCGAGGACATCTACGCCGGCATCGAATGGAAAGCCGGCTCGCCCGAGGCGAACAAGGTTATCAAGTTCCTCAAAGAGGAAATGGGCGTCACCAAGATCCGTTTCGACCAGGACTGCGGCATCGGCGTCAAGCCGGTTTCCCGAGAGGGAACCAAGCGCCTGGTACGCAAGGCCCTGCAATACGTGGTGGACAACGACCGTGAGTCGCTGACCCTGGTGCACAAGGGCAACATCATGAAGTTCACCGAAGGTGCCTTCAAGGACTGGGGTTACGAGGTGGCCAAGGATGAGTTTGGCGCCGAGCTGCTCGATGGTGGCCCATGGATGAAGTTCAAGAACCCTAAGACCGGCCGCGAGGTGATCGTCAAGGACGCCATTGCCGACGCCATGCTTCAGCAGATCCTGCTGCGCCCGGCTGAGTATGATGTGATTGCCACCCTCAACCTCAACGGCGACTACCTGTCCGATGCGCTGGCGGCGGAAGTGGGTGGGATCGGTATCGCGCCAGGCGCCAACCTGTCCGACACCGTGGCCATGTTCGAGGCCACCCACGGCACTGCGCCCAAGTATGCCGGCCAGGATAAGGTCAACCCGGGCTCGGTGATCCTCTCGGCAGAGATGATGCTGCGCCACATGGGCTGGACCGAAGCGGCCGACCTGATCATCAAAGGCACCAATGGCGCGATCGGGGCCAAAACGGTTACCTACGACTTCGAGCGGCTGATGGAAGGCGCGAAGCTGGTGGGTAGCTCAGGCTTCGGGGACGAAATGATCAAGCATATGTGAAACAATTGAAAACCGGCCGCCCCCTGTTAAGTGGGGTGGCCGGTTTTTTCGTATGCCGACGCAAAGCAGGGATCAGGCTTCAGCGGTCGATGATTGCGAGGCCCCCGTTGAGGTGCTGGCAATAGCGTTGGCGATTTCGGTCGCATGCAGGCCCTTGGGGCCCTGAACGATCTCGAAAGTCACGGCTTGTCCGGCCTTGAGGGTTTTGTAACCGTCCATCTTGATCGCCGAATAATGGGCGAACAGGTCGTCGGTTTTGCCGTCTTCATTGATGAATCCGTAGCCCTTGGCATTGTTGAACCACTTGACTTTACCGCTTGCCATCCCTATGTCCCTCTGCAAAGGACTCCATCACTGGAGTATCATCCACTTCATCCGCATACGAACCTTGCGAAAAATCTGGTTGACTGCGCGGATCTTTATCGACCACGGTGGGTTCTTATTGGTTGTAACACCGTTTTGCCGATAGTCAAGGTCGCCCCGTCTTTGCGCGGGCTGCGGCTTGAGCGGTCAACTCACAACCTTAACCTGTCGATCATGATGAAATTCTTTCCATGCATGCACGTAGCGAGATTCGACTAACATTCAATCAGGATCGCCCGCAATCGAATGAGGACGACGGCTCAGGGCTTGCGGTACAGGAAGCCAAGCCGATCCTGCAGGCGCCACCGATGTACAAGGTGGTTTTGTTCAACGATGACTACACGCCGATGGATTTCGTCGTCGAAGTGCTCGAAACGTTCTTCAGTCTGAACCGCGAGCTGGCGACCAAGATCATGCTGACCGTCCATACCGAAGGGCGGGCAGTGTGCGGATTGTTTACCCGGGACATCGCCGAAACAAAGGCCATGCAGGTCAACCAATACGCCAGGGAAAGCCAGCATCCGCTACTCTGTGAAATCGAGAAGGACGGTTAATCGCCGACCACTTGGGTATGAGGTGAAGCTATGTTAAACCGCGAGCTCGAAGTCACCCTCAATCTTGCCTTCAAGGAGGCTCGTTCGAAGCGTCATGAGTTCATGACCGTCGAGCATCTGCTGCTGGCACTCCTTGACAATGAGGCTGCTGCGACCGTTCTGCGCGCCTGTGGCGCCAATCTCGACAAACTCAAGCACGACCTGCAAGAGTTCATCGATTCCACCACTCCCCTGATTCCCGTCAACGACGAGGATCGCGAAACCCAGCCGACCCTGGGCTTCCAGCGTGTGCTGCAGCGTGCCGTGTTCCACGTGCAAAGCTCCGGCAAGCGCGAAGTCACCGGTGCCAATGTGCTGGTGGCGATCTTCAGCGAACAGGAAAGCCAGGCCGTGTTCCTGCTCAAGCAGCAGAGCGTGGCCCGTATCGACGTGGTCAACTACATTGCCCACGGCATTTCCAAGGTGCCGGGCCACGGCTCACACAGCGACAGCGACCAGGAAATGCAGGACGAGGAGGGCGGCGAGACGTCGTCCTCGAGCAACCCGCTGGATGCTTACGCCAGCAACCTGAATGAACTGGCCCGCGCTGGGCGGATCGACCCGCTGGTAGGTCGCGAGCAGGAAGTCGAGCGCGTGGCGCAGATCCTTGCCCGTCGACGCAAGAACAACCCGCTGCTGGTCGGTGAGGCAGGGGTGGGCAAGACTGCCATCGCCGAAGGCCTGGCCAAGCGCATCGTCGATGGTCAGGTGCCCGACCTGCTGTCGCAGAGCGTGGTGTATTCGCTCGACCTTGGCGCACTGCTGGCGGGTACCAAGTACCGCGGCGACTTCGAGAAGCGTTTCAAGGCGTTGCTCGGTGAGTTGCGCAAACGCCCACAGGCCATCCTGTTCATTGACGAAATCCACACCATCATTGGTGCCGGTGCTGCGTCGGGCGGCGTGATGGACGCGTCCAACCTGCTCAAGCCGCTGCTGTCTTCCGGCGAGATCCGCTGCATTGGTTCGACGACCTTCCAAGAGTTTCGCGGCATCTTCGAGAAGGACCGTGCCTTGGCACGGCGCTTCCAGAAGGTGGATGTCAGCGAGCCGTCCGTCGAGGACACTGTGGGCATTCTGCGCGGCCTCAAAGGGCGCTTTGAAAGCCATCACAACATCGAGTACAGCGACGAAGCCCTGCGCGCCGCCGCTGAGCTGGCATCACGCTACATCAACGACCGCCACATGCCGGACAAGGCGATCGACGTGATCGACGAGGCTGGTGCTTATCAGCGCCTGCAGCCTGAGGCGAATCGGGTCAAGCGTATCGATGTGCCGCAAGTCGAGGACATCGTGGCCAAGATCGCGCGGATTCCGCCGAAGCACGTCACCAGCTCCGACAAGGAGCTGCTGCGTAACCTGGAGCGTGACCTGAAACTGACCGTATTCGGTCAGGATCAGGCGATCGATTCGCTGGCCACCGCAATCAAGCTGTCCCGTGCAGGCCTCAAGGCACCCGACAAGCCGGTCGGTTCGTTCCTGTTCGCCGGCCCTACCGGGGTGGGCAAGACCGAAGCGGCGCGCCAGTTGGCCAAGGCGCTGGGCGTTGAGCTGGTGCGCTTCGACATGTCCGAGTACATGGAGCGGCACACTGTGTCGCGCCTGATCGGTGCTCCTCCAGGGTATGTCGGGTTCGACCAGGGTGGTCTGCTGACCGAGGCGATCACCAAGCAGCCGCATTGCGTATTGCTGCTCGATGAGATCGAGAAGGCTCACCCGGAAGTCTTCAACCTGCTGCTGCAGGTGATGGACCACGGTACCCTTACCGACAACAACGGGCGCAAAGCGGACTTCCGCAACGTGATCCTGATCATGACCACCAACGCCGGTGCTGAAACTGCGGCACGCGCTTCCATCGGGTTCACCCATCAGGACCATGCGTCCGATGCGATGGAGGTCATTCGCAAGAGCTTCACGCCAGAGTTCCGCAACCGTCTGGACACCATCATCCAGTTCGGCCGCCTGAGTCACGAGACGATCAAGAGCATCGTCGACAAGTTCCTCATCGAACTTCAGGCGCAGCTGGAAGACAAGCGTGTGCTGCTTGAAGTCAGCGATGCCGCCCGCGGCTGGCTGGCGGCCTCTGGCTACGACGTGCAGATGGGGGCGCGGCCAATGGCGCGGCTTATCCAGGACAAGATCAAGCGGCCGCTGGCCGAGGAGATCCTGTTTGGCGAGTTGGCCGAGCATGGCGGTGTGGTGCACATCGACCTGCGCGATGGCGAGTTGGTGTTCGACTTCGAGACCACGGCAGAAGTGGCGTGATGCAAGGGGCCGCTTTGCGGCCCCAAGCAATTTTGAAGGCACAAAAAAGCCCGGCACATGGCCGGGCTTTTTCATGGCTGGAGCTTAGCGCGCACGGTAGGTGATGCGGCCCTTGCTCAGGTCATAAGGCGTCAGCTCGACGCGGACCTTGTCGCCAGTGAGAATACGGATGTAGTTCTTGCGCATCTTTCCGGAGATGTGCGCGGTTACGACGTGCCCGTTTTCCAACTCCACGCGGAACATGGTGTTGGGCAGGGTGTCGACGACAGTACCTTCCATTTCGAAGCTGTCTTCTTTCGACATGCAGTTGAGCCCTCGGTGTCCAGTGTTGGCCCGACGCATAACCGCACCGGGCAAAAAAGTGGCGTGGATTATGCCGGAAAATAGTGTGTCAAGCCAATGCTTTCAGTTGAGAGTGACCCAACGCTGGTTGATCAGCAGTTCGATGGGACGATACTGGGTCTTGTAGTTCATCTTCTTGCAGTTCTTGATCCAGTAGCCGAGGTATACGGCTTCGAGGTCCTGGCGCAGGGCTTCGGTAATTTGCCAGAGGATGGCAAAGCGCCCCAGGCTGCGCCGTTCTTCGTCGGGCTCGTAGAACGTGTACACCGCCGACAGCCCGTTGGGCAGCAGGTCGCACACCGCCACCGCCAGCAACCGCCCGGCCAGGCGAAATTCGTAGAACCAGCAGAACGGCAAGTCGCGCACCAGAAAGGTGGAAAACTGATCGCGGCTTGGCGGGTACATGTCGCCATCGGCATGGCGGGTTTCGATGTAACGCCGGTACAGGTCGAAATATTCTTCCTTGAAGGCCGGCCGTGCAGCCGTTACGGTGAGGTCAGCATTGCGCTTGAGAATGCGCCGCTGCTGGCGGTTGGGAATGAAGCGCGCGGCCGGGATGCGGGCCGGTACGCAGGCATTGCAATTCTGGCAATGTGGGCGGTACAGGTGGTCGCCACTGCGCCGAAAGCCCATCTCCGAGAGGTCGGCATACACATGCACGTCCATCGGCTGGCTGGGGTCGAGGAACAGGGTGGTCGCCTGCTCGTCCGGCAGATAGCTGCAGGAGTGGGGCTGAGTGGCATAGAACTTCAACCGCGCCAACTCTGTCATGATTGACCCCTTCGGTGAGACTTTGCTTTAAGTGTAAGCCAGCTCTTGGAACTCGCCTAGCTGCGCCAGCTGGCACTGTTTGGCTGGTCGAGGTGGTGGGCCAGGTAGTCAGCGAAACTGGCGCGGCTGATGGCGCGGGCGCCCAGGCTGTGCAGATGGTCGGTCGGCATCTGGCAGTCGATCAGCACAAAGCCCGCCTCTTGCAGATGCTTGACCAGGGTCACGAAGCCGACCTTGGAAGCATTGTCGGCGCGGCTGAACATCGACTCGCCGAAAAACAACCGCCCCATGGCCAGGCCGTACAGGCCGCCCACCAGTTCGCCGTTGTGGCGCACCTCCACCGAGTGGGCGATACCGCGCCGGTGCAGCTCGCAGTAGGCGTTGCGCATGGTGTCGGTGATCCAGGTGCCGTCCGCGTAGTCGCGCGGTGCCGCGCAGGCGTCGATCACAGCTGGGAAGTCGGTGTCGAAGCTGACCTGATAGCGCCCCTGGCGTAACAGCTTGGCCAGCGAGCGCGAGACATGCAGCTCGTTCGGGAAAAGAACGGTGCGAGGGTCGGGCGACCACCAGAGGATGGGTTGGCCGTCCTGGTACCACGGGAAGCAGCCATGGCGATAGGCCTGCACCAGGCGCTCGGGGCTCAGGTCGCCACCAGCGGCGAGCAGGCCGTTAGGGTCTTGCAGGGCCTTTTCCAGGGGGGGGAAGGTCAGCGAGTCGCGAGTCAGCCAGGTGAGCATGGTCTATCGTGCGGTGGGGGAGGGGAGGGGCAGCATGGCAAGGAGGGCGCTTTGGGTCAATGCTGGCCCATGTGGGACCAGGCCTGCCTGCGTGTGCGTTCAGTCAGGCGATGTGGTCGGCAATTTCCTACACATTCGTGAGGCTGCAGGCACCATCTGGCACATTTGCTGTCACACCTGTGCAAAAACACAGCATAAGCCTTTGTCACAAAAGAAAATGCATGCTCAAATTGCAGCTATACGAAAGTCGCCCCCACCCAAACGCCATAGGGCGTGCCGCCATGGCGGCCGGCGGGCAGTAATGTTAAAAGTAGTGGTTCATTGGCCTGTCATCGGCCAATCACTACTGGACGCGCAGCACGCGCAGGAATAGACGCGTTTTGAAGAAATCCACCGCAACTCCAGCTCCTCTGCCTGTGCCCCTGTGGCGGCAGCAGCTGCATTACCGCCTCAAGGAAGGTGCGTTGATCGCTGTCGGCGCCCTGTGCCTGTACTTGTGGATGGCGCTGCTGACCTACGATACCTCCGACCCAGGCTTCAGCCACACCAGCAACGTCGACCAGGTGCAGAACGCTGCCGGGCGTGCCGGTGCGTACTTCGCCGACATCATGTTCATGGTGCTGGGCTACTTCGCCTACATCTTCCCGTTACTGCTGGCCATCAAAACCTGGCAGATATTCCGCGAGCGCCATCAACCCTGGCAGTGGAGCGGCTGGTTGTTCTCCTGGCGCCTCATCGGCCTGGTGTTCCTGGTGCTGTCGGGTGCCGCACTGGCGCATATCCATTTCCACCCACCGGCGAGCCTGCCGTTCTCCGCCGGTGGAGCCTTGGGCGAAAGCCTCGGCGACCTGGCGCGCAACCTGCTCAACGTGCAGGGCAGCACGCTGATGTTCATCGCCCTGTTCCTGTTCGGCCTGACCGTGTTCACCGACCTGTCGTGGTTCAAGGTGATGGACATGACCGGCAAGATCACCCTCGACCTGTTCGAGCTCGTGCAAGGCGCGGCCAATCGCTGGTGGGAGGCGCGCAACGAGCGCAAACGCCTGGAGGCGCAGCTGCGCGAGGTGGACGAACCAAGGTTCGATTCGGCGCCGGCGGCTACCGAGAAACGCGAGCCGGCCAAGGCGCAGCTGCGCGAGCGCATCGGTGAGCGCGATGAGCCGCCCGCGCGCGCTGTCGTAGCCCAGCGCGAACCTGTTGTACCACGCGAGACCGTGGTTCCACGTGAACCCTCGATTGCCCCTGTGATCATGCCGCCGGCAGCGCCGGCCAAGGCAGTGGAGCCGAGCAAGCGGGTGATGAAGGAAAAGCAGGCGCCACTGTTCGTCGACAGCGCCGTGGAAGGCACCTTGCCGTCCATCTCCATCCTCGACCCGGCCGAGCAGAAGAAGATCGAGTACTCGCCAGAATCCCTGGCCGGCGTCGGTCAGTTGCTGGAAATCAAACTCAAGGAATTCGGCGTCGAAGTCTCGGTGGACTCCATCCACCCGGGCCCGGTCATTACCCGCTACGAAATCCAGCCTGCGGCCGGGGTCAAGGTCAGCCGCATTGCCAACCTGGCCAAGGACCTTGCGCGGTCGCTGGCCGTGACCAGTGTGCGGGTGGTCGAGGTCATCCCCGGCAAGACCACCGTGGGTATCGAGATCCCCAACGAAAACCGGCAAATGGTGCGCTTCTCCGAGGTGCTGTCGACGCCGCAGTACGACGAGCAGAAGTCGCCCGTCACCCTGGCCCTGGGCCATGACATCGGCGGCAAGCCGGTGATCACCGACCTGGCCAAGATGCCTCACCTGCTGGTAGCCGGTACCACCGGCTCCGGTAAGTCGGTAGGTGTGAACGCGATGATCCTGTCGATCCTGTTCAAGTCCGGCCCTGAAGACGCGCGCCTGATCATGATCGATCCAAAGATGCTCGAGCTGTCGATCTACGAAGGCATCCCGCACCTGCTGTGCCCGGTGGTCACCGACATGAAGGACGCCGCCAACGCGCTGCGCTGGAGCGTGGCCGAGATGGAACGGCGCTACAAACTGATGGCGGCCATGGGCGTGCGTAACCTGGCCGGTTTCAACCGCAAGATCAAGGATGCCCAAGAGGCTGGCGAGATCATCCACGATCCGCTGTTCCGCCGCGAGAGCATGGACGACGAGCCGCCGGCCCTGAAGACCCTGCCGACCATCGTGGTGGTGGTCGACGAATTCGCCGACATGATGATGATCGTCGGCAAGAAGGTCGAAGAGCTGATCGCCCGTATTGCCCAGAAGGCTCGGGCCGCCGGTATTCACCTGATCCTCGCCACCCAGCGCCCATCGGTGGACGTGATCACCGGCCTGATCAAGGCCAACATTCCGACCCGTATGGCGTTCCAGGTGTCGAGCAAGATCGACTCGCGCACCATCATCGACCAGGGTGGCGCCGAGCAGCTGCTAGGCCACGGCGACATGCTCTACATGCCGCCAGGTACCAGCCTGCCGATCCGGGTACACGGCGCATTCGTCTCCGACGATGAAGTGCACCGCGTGGTGGAAGCCTGGAAGCTGCGTGGCGCTCCAGACTACAACGACGACATCCTCAACGGCGTCGAGGAGGCTGGCAGCGGCTTCGAAGGCGGTGGTGGCGGTGGCGGCGACGAGGATTCGGAAAGCGACGCTCTGTATGATGAGGCGGTGCAATTCGTCCTCGAAAGCCGTCGGGCGTCGATTTCGGCCGTGCAGCGCAAGCTCAAGATCGGCTACAACCGCGCCGCGCGCATGATCGAGGCGATGGAGATGGCCGGCGTGGTCACCCCCATGAACAGCAACGGCTCGCGGGAAGTGATTGCCCCGGGCGGCCCGCGCGACTGATGAACACCTTGCCGGGCGCCGACGGTGGCGCCCGGCATTCTTAAATGCTCAATGAGGATTAACATGCGCGCGATTCGCATGCTGTTGGTTTCTGCCCTGACCCTGGGTTCGTTATCGGCCACACTGTCGGCTCACGCTGGTGAGCAGGACGTGCAGCGCCTGACCCAGTTGCTGGAAAAGTCGCAGACCATCGAGGCCAATTTCTCCCAGCTGACCCTGGATGCCGGCGGCACCAGCCTGCAGGAGACAACCGGCAAGATGACGGTCAAGCGCCCGGGGCTGTTCTACTGGCACACCGATGCTCCCCAGGAGCAGGTGGTGGTGTCCGACGGCAAGAACGTCACCCTGTGGGACCCTGACCTGGAGCAGGCCACCATCAAGAAGCTCGATGTGCGCCTGAACCAGACCCCGGCGCTGCTGCTGTCCGGTGATGTGTCGAAGATCAGCCAGAGCTTCGACATCACCTCCAAGGAGCAGGGCGAAGTGATGGACTTCACCCTCAAGCCAACGACCAAGGACACCCTTTTCGATTCGCTGCGCGTGTCGTTCCGCCGTGGCCTGATCAACGACATGCAGCTGATCGACAGCGTCGGCCAGCGCACCAACATCCTGTTCAATGGCGTCAAGGCCAACCAGGCGGTGCCGGACAGCACGTTCAAGTTCGACATCCCGAAAGGCGCGGACGTCATCAAGGAGTAAGCAGAGCGCACCATGGACCTGTTTCGAAGCGAACCCGTTGCCCAGCCCCTGGCTGCCCGGCTACGCCCGTCCAACCTGGACGAGTATGTCGGCCAGGAGCATCTGCTGGCGCGCGGCAAACCGCTGCGTGAGGCGCTGGAGCAGGGTGCGCTGCACTCAATGATCTTCTGGGGGCCGCCAGGCGTGGGCAAGACCACGCTCGCCCGGCTGCTGGCACAGTTTTGCGATGCGCACTTCGAGACGGTTTCTGCGGTACTGGCGGGGGTCAAGGAAATCCGCCAGGCTGTCGAGGTGGCCAAGCAGCAGGCCGGCCAGTATGGCCGCCGGACCATCCTGTTCGTCGATGAGGTGCACCGCTTCAACAAGTCCCAGCAGGATGCCTTCCTGCCCTTTGTCGAAGACGGCACGCTGATCTTCATCGGCGCCACCACCGAGAACCCGTCCTTCGAACTGAACAATGCCTTGCTCTCGCGGGCCCGGGTGTATGTGCTCAAGAGCCTGGACGAGCCTGCCTTGCGCAAGCTGGTCGACCGCGCACTCAACGAAGAGCGCGGCCTGGGCAAGCGCAACCTGAGCGTGGGCGACGACGCCTTCAAGATGCTCATGGCCGCCGCCGATGGCGATGGCCGGCGCATGCTCAACTTCCTCGAAAACGCCTCGGACCTGGCCGAAGATGGCGGCGAGATTGGCGTAGACCTGCTGCAGAGCCTGCTCGGTGACAGCCGCCGGCGCTTTGACAAAGGCGGCGAGGCCTTCTACGACCAGATTTCCGCCCTGCACAAATCGGTGCGCGGCTCCAACCCGGACGCCGCGCTGTACTGGTTCGCGCGCATGCTCGATGGCGGCTGCGACCCGCTATACATCGCCCGTCGCGTGGTGCGCATGGCCAGCGAGGACATCGGCAACGCCGACCCCCGGGCCCTGAGCCTGTGCCTGGCGGCCTGGGACGTGCAGGAGCGTCTGGGCAGCCCTGAGGGCGAGCTGGCGGTGGCTCAGGCCATTACCTATATCGCCTGCGCGCCGAAGAGCAACGCCGTGTACATGGGCTTCAAGACTGCCCTGCGCGAGGCCGCCGAGCACGGCTCGCTGGAGGTGCCGCTGCACCTGCGCAATGCCCCGACCAAGCTGATGAAGCAGCTCGGCTACGGCGAGGAGTACCGCTATGCCCACGACGAGCCCGATGCCTATGCCGCGGGTGAAGATTACTTCCCCGATCAGCTCGAGCCACGCCAGTATTATCAGCCCGTGCCCCGAGGGCTTGAGCTGAAGATCGGCGAGAAACTGCGTCACTTGGCCGACCTTGATCGCAGTAGCCCGCGTCAACGGAGAAAGCCGTGAGCGCTCTGTTCCATGGGCTGTTCCTGCGCTTTGGCCTTATCGTCGGCTTCATCGGTGGGTTGACGACATTTTTTTCTTTTTCGCTCGATACCGTGCGCCTGATGGAAAGTGGGCAAGCGCCCCTGGCCGTGGGCTATACCGGTATTAGCGTGATGGGCGGGCTACTGGCCACCTCGGCCGGCCCGTTCCTGACCTGACTCTGAACCAACCTATACACATAACGAGAGAACGACATGCTCGATTCCAAACTGTTACGCGGCCAACTTCAGGAAGTGGCGGACCGCCTCGCCTCCCGTGGCTTCAGCCTGGATGTCGCGCGCATCGAATCGCTGGAAGAGCGCCGCAAGGCGGTGCAGACCCGCACCGAGCAGCTGCAGGCCGAGCGTAACGCCCGCTCCAAATCGATTGGCCAGGCCAAGGCCAAGGGCGAGGACATCGCGCCGCTGATGGCTGATGTCGAGCGCATGGCCAATGAGCTGGCCGCTGGCAAGGTCGAGCTGGACGGCATCCAGGCCGAACTGGATGGCATTGTCCTGACCATCCCCAACCTGCCAGACGCCAGCGTGCCGGTCGGTGCCAGTGAGGACGACAACGTCGAAGTGCGCCGTTGGGGCACCCCGAGGGCATTCGATTTTGCAATCAAGGACCACGTCGCCCTGGGCGAGATCAGCGGTGGCCTGGACTTCGAAGCAGCTGCCAAGCTGTCGGGCGCCCGCTTTGCCGTGCTGCGCGGCCCGATTGCCCGCCTGCACCGTGCCCTGGCGCAGTTCATGATCAACCTGCACACCGGTGAGCATGGCTACGAAGAACACTACACCCCGTACCTGGTCCAGGCTCCGGCCTTGCAGGGCACCGGCCAGTTGCCGAAATTCGAGGAAGACCTGTTCAAGATCACCCGCGAAGGCGAAGCCGACTTCTACCTGATCCCGACCGCTGAAGTGTCGCTGACCAACCTGGTGGCCGGCGAGATCATCGACGCCAAGCAGCTACCGCTCAAGCTGGTCGCCCACACCCCGTGCTTCCGCAGTGAAGCTGGCGCTTCGGGCCGTGACACGCGCGGCATGATCCGCCAGCACCAGTTCGACAAGGTCGAGATGGTGCAGGTGGTCGAGCCGTCCAAGTCCATGGAAGCCCTGGAAGGCCTCACCGCCAACGCCGAGCGCGTCTTGCAGCTGCTGGAACTGCCCTACCGCGTACTGGCCCTGTGCACCGGTGACATGGGCTTCGGCGCCGTGAAGACCTACGACCTGGAAGTGTGGGTGCCGAGCCAGGACAAGTACCGCGAGATCAGCTCCTGCTCCAACTGTGGTGACTTCCAGGCGCGCCGCATGCAGGCCCGCTGGCGCAACCCGGAAACCGGCAAGCCGGAGCTGGTGCATACCCTCAATGGCTCGGGCCTGGCTGTAGGCCGTACCCTGGTCGCTGTGCTGGAAAACTACCAGCAGGCTGATGGCTCCATTCGTGTGCCGGAAGTGCTCAAGCCCTACATGGGCGGTGTCGAGGTCATCCGCTAAATGGATTACCTGCCGCTGTTCCACAAGCTGCAGGGCGGCCGCGTGCTGGTCGTCGGCGGCGGCGAGATCGCCTTGCGCAAGGCGCGCCTGCTGGCCGATGCTGGCGCCGCGCTGCGGGTGGTGGCGCCCGAGGTCGACGGCCAACTGGCTGCGCTGGCCCGTGAAGGTGGCGGTGAGGTCCTGGTGCGTGGCTATCAGGCGGCCGACCTGGTCGGCTGCCGCCTGGTGATCGCAGCCACCGACGACCCTGGGCTCAATGCCCAGGTGTCGGCGGATGCGCAGGCGCTTTGCGTGCCGGTCAACGTGGTGGATGCACCGGCCCTGTGTACGGTGATCTTCCCGGCCATTGTCGACCGCTCGCCCCTGGTGGTTGCGGTATCCAGCGGCGGTGACGCCCCGGTGCTGGCGCGCCTGATTCGCGCCAAGCTGGAAACCTGGATCCCGTCCACCTACGGCGAACTGGCCGCCTTGGCGGCGCGCTTTCGGCATAAGGTCAAGTCGCTGTACCCGGATGTCAATCAGCGTCGCGGCTTCTGGGAAACGGTGTTCCAGGGCCCGATCGCCGAGCGTCAGCTGGCCGGGCAGGGTGCCGAGGCCGAGCGGCTGTTGCAGGCCATGGTCGACGGTGCGCCGGTGCAGCAGGGTGGTGAGGTGTATCTGGTGGGGGCTGGGCCGGGTGATCCTGACTTGCTCACCTTCCGCGCCTTGCGCCTGATGCAGCAGGCCGATGTGGTGTTGTATGACCGCCTGGTGGCACCGGCAATCATTGAAATGTGCCGCCGCGATGCCGAACGTATTTACGTCGGTAAACGCCGCGCCGAGCATGCCGTGCCGCAGGACCAGATCAACCGTCTGCTGGTCGACCTGGCCCGCGAGGGTAAGCGCGTGTTGCGCCTGAAGGGAGGCGACCCGTTCATTTTCGGTCGTGGTGGCGAAGAGATCGAAGAACTCGCCGAGCATGGCATCCCGTTCCAGGTGGTGCCCGGTATTACCGCGGCCAGTGGTTGCTCTGCCTATGGTGGCATTCCGCTGACCCACCGCGATTATGCCCAGTCGGTGCGTTTCGTGACCGGCCACCTCAAGGACGGTACCAGCAACCTGCCTTGGAATGACCTGGTGGCGCCGAACCAGACCTTGGTGTTCTACATGGGCCTGGTAGGGTTGCCGACCATTTGCGCCGAGCTGATTCGCCATGGGCGTGCATCGAGCACGCCTGCGGCGTTGGTGCAGCAGGGGACTACGCGCAATCAGCGGGTGTTCACTGGCACCTTGGCCGACCTGCCAGCATTGGTGGCCCAGCATGAAGTGCACGCGCCAACCCTGGTGATTGTCGGGGAAGTGGTGCAGTTGCGCGAAAAGCTGGCCTGGTTTGAAGGTTCGCAGCAAGACCAGTAATAGCGGGGGCTGCAACGCAGCCCCAACTTTCTCAGCCCCAGATCCCTTTGCCTGGCAACCGCTCCCGATCATGCGGCAGGTTGAAGTCCTGCAGCGGCCCCTTGGGCACGATCCCGTTCGGGTTGATGGTCTTGTGGCTCATGTAATAGTGCTTCTGGATGTGCTCCATGTTCACCGTCGGCGCCACACCCGGCCACTGGTACAGCTCACGCAGCCAGTTTGATAGGTTCGGGTAGTCGCTCAGGCGGCGCAGGTTGCACTTGAAGTGGCCGTGATACACCGCATCGAAGCGCACCAGCGTGGTAAACAGGCGCACATCGGCCTCGGTCAGGTACTCGCCTGCAAGGTAACGTTGGCGGTCCAGCAGCGCTTCCAGGTAGTCCAGCTCATTGAAAACCTCGTCGAACGCAGCCTCGTAGGCTTCTTGCGTAGTGGCGAAGCCTGCACGGTAAACACCATTGTTCACGGCTGGGTAGATACGTGCATTGAGCGCTTCGATGGTCGGGCGCAGCGGCTGCGGATAAAGGTCGAGGGTATTGCCTGTCAGTTCGTTGAAGGCACTGTTGAAGATACGGATGATCTCCGCCGACTCGTTATTGACGATGCGCTTTTCCTTTTTGTCCCACAGCACGGGTACGGTCACGCGGCCGGTGTAGTGCGGGTCATCCTGGGTATAGCGCTGGTGCATGAAGTCGAGGGCGTCGAGGTGATCGCCCGTGGAGCCCTGTTGCTGGTCGAAGGTCCAGCCGTTTTCCTGCATCAGCCAGCTGACCACCGACACATCGATCAGCGGCTCCAGGCCTTTGAGCGCACGCACGATCAGGGTGCGGTGAGCCCATGGGCAGGCCAGCGACACATACAGGTGGTAGCGACCGGCTTCAGGGGCGGGCAACTGATTGCGGCGTTGGGCGTTCTCGCGCTTGAAGGCGCCATCCTTGCCGTTTTCGTACCACTGGTCGTGCCAGCGGCCGTCGATCAAAAGGCCCATGGTGAGCTCCTCGGAACAAAGTTGTTTGTCGTTGGAGCCCAGTCTAGGGCAAAGCGTTCGAATAAATAGCGCAAAGACTGCGCAAAAATGATCTAGTTATTCGATTGGTTTCGAGCGCCCCAGTAGCCGCGTGCGGTCGCGAAGGCCTGCTCGCGGTTCTGCCCCAAGCCGCGCAACGCCAGTGCCATGGTCGCCACCACGGCCATTTCCCCATAGCTGTCCTCAGCCTCGCCACGCCATACCACCAGCAGTTGTTCTGGCTGCAGGCTTGCAGGTTTTACATGGCGCCGCTCACTCAGCGCCGGCCACTCTTCGTCCCAGTTTTCACCTGCGCTGGTGCCGTACAGGTGGCTGATGACATCCGGGTTGACTTCGATTTCGCCGCCATCGCCCTTGATGACCACCGCATGGTCACCCAGCAGCCGGCTGGCCTCGCGGTGTACGGCCTGGTAACCGGGGTGGAAGATGCTCTGCAGGCCGCAGCGGGCGCTCAGCGGGTTGAGCACGCGGGCCAGCGAATGGATGGGGGAGCGCAGGCCAAGTATGTTGCGCAGGTCGATCATGCGCTGCAGTTGCGGGGCCCAATCGTGCAGCGGGAAAAACGCCAGGCGTTGCTGATCCAGTGCTTGCTCGACAGCAGACCAATCGCGGCAAAGCGCAATGTCCAGCAGGGCCAACAATTGCTCGGTGTACATGCGCCCGGCGGTGTGGGCGCCACCACCGTGCATCAGGATGCGCACGCCGTTGGCGGCCAGGCATTTGGCGGCCAGCAGGAACCAGGGCAGGTGGCGCTTCTTGCCGGCATAGCTGGGCCAGTCCAGGTCGACAGCGATGCGTGGTGCCTGCAGTTGGGCGCGCAGGGCCTCGGTAAAGCCGGCCAGCTCCTCGGCGCTCTCTTCCTTGTGCCGCAGCAGCATGAGGAAGGCACCGAGCTGGGTGTCTTCAACCTTGCCTTCAAGCAGCAGGGCCATGGCGGCTCGGGCTTCCTCACGGGTGAGGCTGCGGGCACCGCGTTTGCCTTTGCCAAGGATGCGCACGAATTCGGCGAACGGGTGTTCGGCCGGGGTTTGAAGGGTGAGCGGGCGAGCGTCTGTCATATGCAATTGGTCGGCTTGGGCAGGCCCGCCAGCTTGGCGGCAAGTTTGGCGGGGGTGCCGTTGAACAGGCGGTTGAGGTGCGGGCTGTTACCCTTTTCAGGGCCCAGCTTCAGCGCTGTGTACTTGATCAGCGGGCGCGTGGCCGGAGACAGCTGGAATTCCTCATAGAACTGGCGTAGCAGTTCGAGCACTTCCCAGTGGTCGGCGGTCAGGGCAATGCTTTCGCGCGCGGCCAGTGCCTCGGCGACGGCGTGGGACCAGTCTTGCAGGTCGACCAGAAAGCCGTCCTTGTCCAGGGCGATTGCCTGGTTGTCTACGGTCAGGGTGTTCATAGCCAGCTGTTGACCTTGTCATAGTGCAGCGACAACGCGACGAACGCTGGGTAGTCCACGGCCTTGGCCAGCCCGCTGCTGACGCCGCGCGCCTGCAGGTCTTCGTCGAGGGCGAACAGGCGTTGTTCCAGCGCTGCCGCCTGCAGCAGGCGCTGTGGTTCGCTGCCGTCACGCAGGGCATAAACCGCATCGCCGCACAGCAGCAAGGCATCTTCGCCGCCGAGCAGGCGCAGGCAACTGCCCAGGCGATCATCGCCGAAGGGCGAGTGGGATATCACATGCAAAGTCGGCATCAGAGCGTCACCACTTGGTCGAAACGGGCAATCAGTGCCTTCAGGGCCGTGTCGTCCAGCACCTCAACGGGCAGGTCCAGGGTGTCGACAGCAAGCCCGCGAAGGGCCAGGCTGTGCTGGCAGGCGAACAGCTCCTCTACACCGAACATCGGCAGTGCCTGCAGGTTGGCGGCCAGATTCTTTTGTTGCACAGCCGCCGGTTGCTGATCAGGGGCAAGCTGGAACACGCCGTCATCGAGGAACAGCATGCCCAGTGGCAGATCGAAAGCGCCGCCGGCCAATGCGATGTCCAGCGCTTCGCGGGCAGATGGGCCGCTCCAGGGTGCCTGGCGGCTGATGATCAACAGGGATTTGGCCATTTCAATCGCCTCCAAAGCAGACCAGGCGGTCGGCCAGCTGTGCTGCTTCATGCAACTGGCCCAGGCCGGACAGCTCCCACGGTTTGGGCAGGTTCACCGCCGGGCGCTGGTAGCGGCTGGCTTCGGCCTCGTCGAGCACGCCGCGGCGCAAGGCAGCGGCGATACACACCACGGCGTCCAGCTGGTGCTGCTCGACAAAAGCGCGCCACTGGGCGGCGATGTCCTGTTCGTCCTGGGGCGCGACCACGTTGGCCGAGGCGCTGTGAACACCGTCCTGATAGAAGAACAACCGGGCAATCTCATGCCCGCCGGCCAGCACCGCCTCGGCGTAGCGCAAGGCGCGCCGCGAGGAGGGCGCATGGGCCGGGGAAAAAACCGCGATAGCGAATTTCATGGGCAACTCGTGTAAAGGAATACGGCCATGATAAAGCAAAAAGCCCGCGCGGGTGGGCGCGGGCTGGTTGGCCGGGGCGGGGCTATCAGGCGTGTTCCTTGCTCTCTGGCAGGAACCAGTTCAGCACCAGGGCGCAGATGCCACCGGTGGCAACGCCCGACTCCAGTACGTTACGAATGGCCGCCGGCATGTGCGCCAGGAACTCCGGCACCTGGGCCACGCCCAAGCCCAACGCCAACGACACGGCGATGATCAGCAGTGCACGGCGGTCCAGACGCGTGCTGGCCAGAATGTTGATGCCCGAAGCGGCCACGGCACCGAACATGACCATGGCCGCGCCGCCCAGCACAGGCTCAGGCACAGCCTGAATCACGCCGGCAACACTCGGGAACAAGCCCAGTACCACCAGCATCACGGCAATCCAGATACCGATGTGGCGGCTGGCGATGCCGGTCAGCTGAATGACCCCGTTGTTCTGCGCGAAGATCGAGCTGGGGAAGGTGTTGAACAGGCCTGCCAGCAGCGAGTTGGCGCCGTTGACCAGCACGCCGCCCTTGATGCGCTGCATCCACACCGGGCCTTCGACCGGTTGGCGCGAGACCTTGCTGGTGGCTGTAACGTCGCCGATGGCTTCGAGCGAGGTCACCAGGTAGATCACCAGCATCGGGATGAACAGCGCCCACGAGAAACCGAGGCCAAAGTGCAGCGGCGTCGGTACCTGGAACAGTGCCGCTTCATGCATGCCGGTGAAGTCCAGCCGGCCGAGGTAACCTGCCAAGGCGTAACCCACCGCCAGGGCGATGACGATGGCGCAGCTGCGCATCCACACCACCGGAATGCGGTTCAGGACTACGATGATTGCCAGCACCACGCCCGACAGCAGCAGGTTTTCGCCATTGGCGAAGGTGCCATTGGCCATGGCGCCAAAGCCGCCGCCCATGCTGATCAAACCGACCTTGATCAGGGTCAGGCCGATCATCAGCACCACAATGCCCGTCACCAATGGCGTGATCAGACGCTTGACGAAGGGCAGGATGCGCGACACGCCCATCTCGACGAACGAGCCTGCGATCACCACGCCGAAGATCGCTGCCATCACGCTTTCGACAGGCGTGCCCTGCTTGACCATCAGCGCACCGCCGGCAATCAGTGGGCCGACAAAGTTGAAGCTGGTGCCCTGCACGATCAGCAAGCCCGCGCCAAACGGCCCAAACCGCTTGCACTGCACGAAGGTGGCGATACCCGAGATAACCAGCGACATCGACACGATCAGGTTGGTATCACGCGCCGAAACACCCAGCGCCTGGCAGATCAGCAGGCCCGGGGTCACGATCGGCACGATGATCGCCAGCAGGTGCTGCAGCGCCGCCAGCAGGCCGATAAGCAGCCGTGGCTTGTCCTCGAGGCCAAGCACCAGTTCGTTGGCAGGCGCATCCGCGCCCGGGCTGTGTTCGTGTGAGCTCATCGGTGAAGCTGCCCCGGAAGAAAAAAGGAGCGCATTCTACGGGGTGAAGGGGGATTGCGGTAGTGGCGCGCACGATGGCAGCAAGATCGGCGAGCATTCGGGTAATAACCTGACTTTTAGGTCAGCTGGCACCGAAAGGGCGGGCTACAGCATCCAGGCCTGCACATACCCACAAAAAAGCCCGCCGAAGCGGGCTTTTTCAACGGGCTCAAGCAACCGGTATCAGTCGTCACGACCCATGATGCCGAACAGTTGCAGCAAGCTGACAAACAGGTTGTAGATCGATACATACAGGCTGATGGTCGCCATGATGTAGTTACGCTCACCGCCGTGGATGATCGCGCTGGTCTGGAACAGAATGCAGACCGACGAGAACAGCACGAAGCCAGCGCTGATCGCTAGTTGCAGGCCGCTGATCTGGAAGAAGAAGCTGGCCACTACGGCGCCCAGCAGGACGAAGAAGCCGGCGGTGATGAAACCGCTGAGGAAGCTCATGTCCTTGCGAGAAATCAGCACATAGGCCGACAGGCCACCGAACACCAGGGCCGTCATGGCGAAGGCCGAGCTGACCACCTCAGCGCCACCGGCCATGCCCAGGTAACGGTTGAGGATTGGGCCGAGGATGAAGCCCATGAAGCCGGTGAGAGCGAAGGTGGAAACCAGGCCCCAGACCGAATCACGCAGTTTGTTGGTGAGGAAGAACAGGCCGTAGAAGCCGATCAGCACCACGAAGATGTTCGGGTAGCCGACACGCATCTGCTGGGCAACGAAAGCCATAACACCGCTGAAGGCGAGGGTGAGTGCCAGCAGGCTGTAGGTGTTGCGCAGGACCTTGCTGACCTCGCGCTGCTCGACCTGTTGGCCGCTGTGTACGGCATAATCCTGTTCGCGCATGGCGACACTCCTTGGTAAACCTGTGGTTTTGGAACGTTCAGATGCTAGGAGTCTATCAGAGCTCCTGCAACCGGCGACATAGAGAGTTTGACAGCGTGTTTCATTACGGTATTATGGCGGCCGCAAAACAAGCTGGAAGCGTGGCCGAGTGGTTTAAGGCAACGGTCTTGAAAACCGTCGATGGGCAACTATCCTAGAGTTCGAATCTCTACGCTTCCGCCATATTCTCAGCAAAAGCCCCGATTATTCGGGGCTTTTGCGTTTCTGGGGTTGGGGATGCCGATAGGCGTGGGCCTTTAAGTTAAAGGCGGGAAATGCTTTGTCTACTCGTCTCGCGTCGTGCCTCTTTCTCAGTGCATCATCCCCAACTCGGCATCATCCATCAGCGCCTTGGCCAACGCACTCAAGTAATGCGCTGCCCAGACCATCATCGGTTTCTCATCCATCACACCGATGACCGTCAATTCCCGCACATAGCCCATCAGTTCCGAAGCTTGCTCCCGGGCATCCTGGCAGGGAATGCCGGCTTCGATGCGAAACAGTGGATGGGTCTGGTTTTCACCTTGAAAGAAGGTGGTTTTGCCCACAGTGGTTTTTACGTTCGGCTCATCGCTAGTCATTGGTCTCTCCCAAGCCTTCAGGGCCTGGGCGGGCACCTTCGCGGGTAAGCTGCGCCCTTTGTCGCGACACCGGCCTCACTCAATGCCGCGCACCCGTGGCAGCCGGCTTGCCGGCGATAGAGCCAGCCCAGGCAACACAGGGTTATCGATTTAGTGCAGCGTTCGCGGCTCAGCCGGCATCTGGACCTGAATCAATGCCGCCTCGAGCAGCACACGCAGCGACTCGAGTTCATGTGTTGACGCCATCATCAGGGCCGACGCAGGCGACCGCGGCTGAACCAGCATTGCCTGATGCGTAACGGCTAGCGCGCAGTTAGCGAAGTCTGCGGCCTGGATGAGAGTGTCTTCGAGAGAGTGAAGGGCGTGGGGTGGATCAGGAACCATCTTCAACATCGCTTATTACCTCTATGGATGCCGTCACCTCGCCGCTGTCAAACAGAAGGGTGGTAGCTGTACGTGGGTTGACAGACCGGCGGAATAAGCAAAGTTCCGGCGCACGCAAGCGTGCCCCACGCACAGCCACCATAGAAGGAAAGCCATGTGCTTAAACCGTTACGGCCTGTCAAAGCCGTGTCGCTGATGTGCAGCAACAGGCCGAGACTAGAGCGCCAGCAGGGCGACCGCAACGGAAAACAGGCGGCTGAAGTATGTTTGGGAAATGGACTACAAGAAAGGGAAAAAATCTGATTTCCGGACACAAACGGAAACCAGGCGGACCCAGAACTGACCTTTACTCAGGGCCGCCAAAAGTAAAGCGCTGCCTCATGCCGTGTTCGCGATGCTGTTTCGTACAGCTACAGCGTCCGTAGCATCTCCCAGAACGATGCCCCTACGCCCGTGATGCTTTCACCGGCAATCAACCCAGCTGCCGCTGTGATCGCAAAGCGCTCCGTGACGCTCGGCCACCGGCAGTTGACCAGCCATGTGAGCACTGCGCCAAAACCCATCATCATCGCGATCGACGCCGGCAATATGAATGCCAGCCCCAGTGCGGCGGTACTCGGCAGCCAGCGGGCCGCCCGTTGTGGTAGCAGGCTGTCCAGCGTGCCCAACAGCACGCCTACAACGCTGCCGACCAAAATCGCCCAGCGAATCTCCGACGACAGCGCTCCCAGCCCAACTGTCAGCGTCTGGGCCACCGCTTTCCAGGTCGCGACAGCCGGGGCAGGCCACTGCTCGGTAAGCAGCATGGCCTGCGGATCCGGTATCAGCATCAGGTAAACCAGCACGCCGACCACGCTGCCGATGAAAATACCGATGCATTGGGCAACGAGTTGCTTGTGCGGGGTCGCGCCGATCGCCAAGCCAACCTTGAAGTCGTTCATCAGGTCAGTGGATTGTCCGGCCGCGCCCCCCGCCGTGTTGGCGCTCATCAGGTTGATGGCCACCTGGCCGGGGGCGATCAAGCCGAAGCCGAGCTGCGACAGTTTGCCAATGGCGCCAATCGGTGCGATGCCGGTGGCCCCCGCGACGCGCGCGGCGACGACGGCAAGGCAAATCGCCAAAGGAATGCTCAACAACGCCATCCACCAGTCGATCCCGAACAGCAGCGCCTGCAGGGCGACGACCAGAGCGACGGATAGCAGCAGGCCGGATGCAGGCCCTGGCGACAAGCGTATTCTGGCGCGCGGTGCCCGATGTGCAGGCGCGTTTGCAGGCAACCGCCGTGACACTCGGAACAGACGAACTGCCAATGAAGTCAGGGTCGCACAGACCATCAGGCTTACGCCCGGCCACAACAGCCACTCCACCAGCGCCGCGAACTGGGGGCCGCTGGCGTTCGGGGCGATCACTACCAATGCGTGATCGATCAGCCACGGCGCTAGCCCGCCCCAGGCCAGCGCGGCGCCAAACAGCAACGTCAGGCCCACGCGAATGCCGATGATGCCGCCAAAACCGATGAGCAACAGCGAAGGATCGACAGTAAAGGTCAGGCGCTCGAGCGCAGGCGTGGGTGCCCAGCGTGGTATCGCCCAGACGAAGCCGTCAATCCACTTCACCAGCCCTGACAGCAGCGCGGCACCGCAGAGAACCTTGATGCGAGACATGGCTTCGCGCCCATGATGGTAAATCTGCTGCAGCGTTTCCAGGGTCGCCATGCCTTCGGGGAACATCAGGTCATGGTCGTTGAGCAAGGCGGGGCGCAGATACCAGGCGATCCAGATGCCCAGGAAGCTTACCGAGAAAACCCAGGCCATCATCGGCAGCGGGTCCAGTTGGTGGCCGGTGAGCAGCGTATAGGCCGGGATCGGCGCCACCAGCCCGCCGGAAATGATGGAAGCGGCGGCCGACGCCACAGTCTGGTTGATGTTGCTTTCGTGCAACGTCCAAACGGGCCGCTCCTTCTTGCGGCCCGCGATACCCTGCCACAGGGCGAAGCCGACCAGCAAAGCGATGATCGACATGTTGAATGACCAGCCGATCCTGAGCCCGGCATAGACATTCGAAGGCGTGAGCAAAATGCCCAGCACCGCGCCGGTGAGCACAGCCCGCAGGCTCAGCTCACGTTCGATGCGAACCCTTGGTAGGGCGGCGGCTGGAGCATGTCCCATTGCAAATCCCTTTCTAGATGGCGCGAGCGCTGTCTGCACAACTGAGCCCGCAAAGCCATGAAGGTTCAGTAGCAGCCAGTGTGACCCGGCCGGGAAAGAGATTTGAAAAATATTGACCCGGTTTGGCTATCTGCCAGTTATTGCGGTGCGCCGATGGGTAGCGCTTTTGAAATGGACGGTGCAATGGGCGATGAGACAAGCCACTGCAAATCGTGAGCAAAAGAAAGCCCGCCGGGAGGGGCGGGCAAAGGAGCGTCTATCACGTAGGGATAGCTTTAGTCTCTGCCTGGTGCCGTGAAAATTGAGTGAAAGAAAAGTCAGTGCGATGTGACGTGCGTCATTCTCATAACGGCTGCTACACCTGTCATCGCTCTTGGCGCTGCTGTAGCGCAATGCCGAAACCCCTCTGGCATGAAGGTTTCAGATCTGCGTGGGCTCATTCGAGCCGGGGAAAACCGATTTTCTGAAAACAACCAGAAACCTGAACTAAAAAGCCCGGGGCTTTCACAAGCCCCGGGCCCTTTCTTCAGCAGCAAACCACTATCAGTGGAACTGCTCTTCCTCGGTCGAACCGGTCAGTGCCGTCACCGAGGATGCGCCACCCTGAATCACGGTGGTCATGTCGTCGAAGTAGCCGGTGCCCACTTCCTGCTGGTGCGCCACGAAGGTGTAGCCTTTGCTGGCGTCGGCGAATTCCTGCTCCTGCAGCTTCACGTAGGCGGTCATGTCGTTGCGGGCGTAGTCGTGCGCCAGGTTGAACATGCCGTGCCACATGTTGTGGATACCAGCCAGGGTGATGAACTGGTGTTTGTAGCCCATGGCCGACAGCTCGCGCTGGAATTTGGCGATGGTGGCGTCGTCCAGGTTCTTCTTCCAGTTGAAGGAAGGCGAGCAGTTGTACGACAGCAGTTGGTCCGGGTATTCCTTCTTGATCGCTTCGGCGAAGCGGCGTGCTTCGTCCAGGTCTGGCTTGGCGGTTTCGCACCAGATCAGGTCGGCGTATGGCGCGTAGGCAAGGCCGCGGGCGATGGCCTGATCGAGGCCGGCGCGGACCTTGTAGAAGCCTTCACGGGTACGCTCACCGATCACGAACGGCTGGTCGTACGGGTCGCAGTCGCTGGTCAGCAGGTCGGCGGCGTTGGCGTCGGTGCGGGCCAGGATGATGGTCGGTACGCCCGATACGTCAGCGGCCAGGCGCGCTGCAACCAGCTTCTGCACGGCTTCCTGGGTAGGTACCAGGACCTTGCCGCCCATGTGGCCACACTTTTTCACCGAGGCCAGCTGGTCTTCGAAGTGCACGCCGGCGGCGCCCGCTTCGATCATGTTCTTCATCAGTTCGTAGGCGTTCAACACGCCGCCGAAACCGGCCTCAGCGTCTGCCACGATTGGCGCGAAGTAGTCGATGTAGCCTTCGTCGCCCGGGTTCTTGCCGGCTTTCCACTGGATCTGGTCGGCGCGGCGGAACGAGTTGTTGATGCGCTTGACCACAGTCGGTACGGAGTCGACCGGGTACAGCGACTGGTCAGGGTACATGGACTCGGCCGAGTTGTTGTCGGCGGCCACCTGCCAGCCAGACAGGTAGATGGCCTGGATGCCGGCCTTGACCTGCTGCACTGCCTGGCCGCCGGTCAGGGCGCCCATGCAGTTGACGAAATCTTTTTCTGGGCGGAAGGACGGGTGGGCACCCTCGGTGACCAGCTTCCACAGTTTTTCTGCACCCAGGCGGGCCAGGGTGTGCTCCGGCTGCAGGGAGCCACGCAGGCGAACGACATCGGCGGCGGTGTAGGTACGGGTCACGCCTTTCCAGCGCGGGTTTTCGGCCCAGTCTTTCTCGAGGGCTGCAATTTGCTGTTCGCGTGTCAGTGCCATGGAAATAAACCTCGTCGCATCGATCTTGGGGTAATTGTGCTGATGCTCACGAAGCGAATCAGGGGTGTGGCGGCTGTCCTGTTCGGGGGAGTGCGGCGGCAAACGCGAAGGCTCGAAGGGGGAAGGAGTTGCAGCCTGGGCGAGGACATGCGCCAGCAGGTCGGCTCGTGGATGCCTTGCTGCGGTGCTACGCGATTGCCAGAACTGCGGTGATGCGCTTCCGTCCCTCGGGACAACTTCTTCGTTGCAGTCGCAATCCCGTCGAACCGCCTTGTGGGCCGTATAGACCCGAGGTGCCTCCAGGGGTGGGAGGAGGGCGCCTCGAAGGCCCTTGCCAGGGCCCCTGATTAGCGGGAGCGAGGCCATCATGCCCTTGGGAAAAAGAGCCTGTCAAATGTTTTGTAGTGCTTTTTTGGGCTTACTACATCTTTGGTCTAATGCGACTTGTTGGTCAGTTTCAAGGCCTTTGGTCGAGGCCTTGATTTGCCTGGGATCAGTCGAGAAGGTCGACTTTGACACGTAAAGTCATGTTTTCACCCCGTTGGGTGCTGTATGTGCGGCTTGACGCGCTGAGATCGGCCTGGCTCTGCTGGTTGAACCCAGCAAGGGTAATCCACTCGCCGAGCTTGCCGGTGACCGTCGTGTCGGTACTTTGTACTTTCACTACATCAGCACGTTCATGGCTCATTCGGTCATTATTGGTGCTTATTTGTAGGCGAACGGTTTCGCCGATGAGGCTTGGGGTCACGTAGAAACCCTGGGTCACATTACGGTATTCGGTGTTGCTCTGGATGCGCCCATAGCCGTCGGTGCTGGTACTGGTGACCGGGATGCTCTGGCCGACCTGGATCAGCGCCTGTTGGCCTTCGCTGGCCTGGACCTGTTGCAGGCCACCATCCCGGTTGCTGGTGCCGTAATGGATGATGCGCGCGTTGCCACGGTTGTCCTGATAGTTGCTGTCGTTGTTGTCGACGCTGATCATCAGGCGCTTGGGCGCGGTGTCCAGCTGTTGCAGCAGGGCGCGCAGGTCGTCTACGCGTTCGGGGCTGGCAGTGACGATCAACTTGTTCTCGAAGGCGCTGACGCTACCGTCCTTGCCAATGAACGACTGGGCGGCGGGCAGCAGTTCGGCGCTGCTGCGGTGCTGCAGCGGCAGCACTTCGGTGGCGGCTTGGGCGGCCAGGCTGGCGGCCAGCAGCAGGGAAGTTAAAAGGGGGCGTAGCGCCATGTCCATGATCTCCGCAGGTGGAATCAACATGATGGCAAAATTGCGCGACTCGTGCCGGTTGTCCATCACAAGGTGTCTTTTATCCTGGATTTATTCTATAAGATATAAACTATAGTCATCTGGATAATTCAGGATATTGCCATGAGCCTTGCCCGCCCGATCTTCCGCCGCGAACAGTTGGCTCAAGCCTTGGTAAGGGACCTGGCTGGCGAATCGTTCGTCGACTACAGCTCGGGTATGTTTCTCGCTGCGCCAAGGCGCACGGGCAAGAGCACGTTCCTGAACAACGACTTCATTCCAGCCTGCCTGGAGCGAGGCTGGCTGCCGGTGTATGTCGACCTGTGGTCTGACCGTGATGCCGACCCCGCCGAGTTGATCAGCGGTGCCATCGGCAGCGCTCTGGCGCGTTTTGAAAGCACCTTGGCCAAAACCGCGAAGAAGGCGGGTATCGATAAGATCAACCTGCTGCGTACGCTCAGCTGGGATTTCACTCGGCCGCAGCTGCCCGCCGGTACCACGCTGGCCCAGGCGCTTGCGGTGCTGCATCAGGTGTGTGGGCAAATGGTGGTGCTGGTAGTGGATGAGGCGCAGCATGCCCTTAACAGCGAGGGTGGGCTGAACGCCATGTTCGCGCTCAAGGCGGCGCGCGACCACCTCAACCGGGGTGACCGCCCCGATGGTCTGCGCCTGGTGTTTACCGGGTCCAGCCGGGACAAGCTGGCCAATCTGGTGCTCAAGAGCAAGCAGCCATTCTATGGCGCCAGCATCACTGCGTTTCCGCTGTTGGGGCGGGACTTCGTCGACTTCGTGACCGGTGTCTGGAATGGCCGTCTGGCGGCCAGCAACCAGTTCAAGGCCGAGGATCTGGAGTATGCCTTTGAGCGTGTTGGCCGGCGCCCGGAGATGCTAGGCAAGCTGCTCACCGAGGTGAGTATCGGGCTGGGCGAGGCAGGCAACCTTGGCGAGCTGCTGCGCACCGGTGCGCTGAACCATCAGGCCGGGGTGTGGAGCGACTACGAAAGTGCCTGGAACGAGCTGTCTGCCTTGCAGCAGGCGGTACTGGCGGTGATGGCCGAGCGCACGCTGGCCCGGCAGCCGTTCTCGCCCTTCACCGAACAGACCTTCATCGACGTCAATCGCAAGCTGGAACAGGCTGCTGCCGAAGCCAACGCCACGACACCTAATGTGCAAAAAGCCCTGGATGCCTTGCGGGAAAAGGAGCTGGTGTGGAAGGCCAATCGCGGCGAGTACGCGCTGGAGGATGTGGCCATGGCCGAGTGGCTGGCGCGCGGCTAGGGCTGGGCTGCTCGCGGTGGTCACTGCCAGACAAATTCCGTAACATCCCGCCCTTCGTTTGTTTTCAGTACCGGCCGCCTGGCCCTGCATCACAGGACACCCATGAAACCCGCCCGACTTCGCGCCGACCTGCTCGCCGGCCTGACCACTTCATTCGCTCTGGTCCCCGAGTGCATCGCCTTCGCCCTGGTGGCGCACCTCAACCCGCTGATGGGCCTGTACGGCGCCTTCATCATCTGTACCCTCACCGCGCTGTTCGGCGGCCGCCCGGGCATGATCTCCGGTGCTGCCGGCTCGATGGCGGTGGTGATCGTCGCCCTGGTGGTGCAGCACGGTGCGCAGTATTTGCTGGCCACCGTGCTGTTGGGCGGTGTGGTGATGATCCTGTTCGGCCTGCTGCGCCTGGGCAAGCTGGTGCGCCTGGTGCCTTACCCGGTGATGCTTGGCTTCGTCAACGGCCTGGCGATCGTCATCGCCATGGCCCAGCTGGAGCATTTCAAGACGGGTGAGCAGTGGCTCAGCGGCACGCCCCTTTGGCTGATGATCGGCCTGGTGGCACTGACCATGCTGGTGGTATACGTGCTGCCAAGGCTGACCCGCGCCGTGCCGCCAGCGCTGGTGGCGATCCTCGGCGTTGGCCTTTTGGTGTACCTGCTCGACCTGCCAACCCGCACCCTCGGCGACATGGCGCACATCGCTGGTGGGCTGCCGACGCTGGCCCTGCCGGGCGTGCCCTGGAACCTGGAAACGCTGAAGATCATCGCCCCTTACGCGGTGCTGATGGCCATGGTCGGCTTGCTGGAGACCTTGCTGACCCTGAACCTCACCGACGAGATCACCGAGAGCCGCGGCTACCCGGATCGCGAGTGCGTGGCCTTGGGTGCGGCCAACATGGTTTCAGGCTTGTGCGGTGGCATGGGCGGCTGCGCGATGATCGGCCAGACGGTGATCAACCTCAGCTCCAATGGCCGCGGCCGGCTGTCCGGCGTGGTGGCGGGGGTGATGATCCTGCTGTTCGTGTTGTTCCTGTCGCCGCTGATCGAGCGTATCCCGTTGGCGGCGCTGGTCGGGGTGATGTTCGTGGTCGCCCAGCAGACGTTCGCGTGGGCGTCCTTGCGCGTGCTGCACAAAGTGCCGGTGAGCGATGTGCTGGCGATCATTGCCGTGACGGTGGTCACGGTGTTCACCGACCTGGCCACGGCCGTACTGTTCGGCATCGTCATCGCGGCGGTGAATTTTGCCTGGCAGCATGCTCGGGAGCTGTACGCCGACAGCCATGAGGACGCCGAGGGGGTCAAGCATTACCAGGTGCATGGCACGCTGTTCTTCGCCTCGGTCACGCCGTTTCTAAACCAGTTCGACCCGGCGGGTGACCCGGCCAAGGTTACCTTGGACTGCCAACACGTGAGCTTCGTCGATTATTCGGCAATTGCTGCATTGAAGACCTTGCGCGAGCGGTATGCCAAGGCGGGCAAGCAGCTGCGGGTGGTGCATCTGTCCGAGCGCTGCAAGAAACTGTTGAAGCGGGCAGGCGAGCAGCACTGAGTTTTTGCGGGGGCTGTGCTGGCCCTATCGCCGGCATAGCCCTCGCGGCTTCACTCCCCGCGATTCTTCTTCACAATCCCGTCAGCAATGCTCGCCGGCGCCTCGGCATAACGGGTGAACTCCATCGTGTAGCTGGCCCGCCCTTGGGTCATCGAACGCATCGAGGTGGCGTAGCCGAACATTTCTCCCAGCGGCACCTCGGCACGGATCACCTTGCCGGCAGGGGTCTCGTCGCCATCCTGGATCATGCCGCGGCGCCGGCTCAGGTCGCCCATGATGTCGCCCTGGTATTCCTCGGGCGTGACCACCTCGACCTTCATTACCGGCTCCAGCAACACCGCTCCGCCTTTTTGCGACAGCTGCTTGGTGGCCATGGAAGCGGCGATCTTGTAGGCCATCTCGTTGGAGTCGACGTCGTGATAGGAGCCGTCGAACACCGCAGCCTTGAGGCTGATCAGCGGGTAGCCGGCAAGCACGCCGTTTTTCATCTGCTCCTCGATGCCTTTCTGGATCGCCGGGATGTACTCGCGGGGTACTACACCGCCAACGATCTCGTTGATGAACTCCAGGCCTTCCTTGCCTTCATCGCCCGGCGCAAAGCGGATCCAGCAGTGCCCATACTGGCCGCGCCCGCCGGACTGGCGAACGAAGCGGCCCTCGATCTCGCAGGTGTTGCGGATCTTCTCGCGGTAGGCCACTTGGGGCTTGCCGATATTGGCCTCGACGTTGAACTCACGCCGCATGCGGTCGACGATGATGTCCAGGTGCAGTTCGCCCATGCCTGAAATGATGGTCTGGCCGGTCTCCTCATCGGTGCGCACGCGGAACGAGGGGTCTTCCTGGGCAAGCTTGCCCAGGGCGATGCCCATTTTCTCCTGGTCGGCTTTGGTTTTGGGTTCTACGGCTACGGAGATCACCGGGTCCGGGAAGTCCATGCGCTCGAGGATGATCGGTTTGTCCATGTCGCACAGCGTGTCGCCGGTCGTCACGTCCTTCATGCCGATGAGGGCGGCGATGTCGCCGGCGCATACATCCTTGATTTCTGCACGTTGGTTGGCATGCATCTGCACCATTCGGCCGATGCGTTCCTTCTTGCCTTTGACCGAATTGAGCACTGCGTTGCCGGAACTGAGCACGCCGGAGTACACCCGGGCAAACGTGAGCGTGCCGACGAACGGGTCGGTGGCGATCTTGAACGCCAGGGCCGAAAACGGTTCGTTGTCGTCGGCGTGGCGCTCCAGATGTTTGTCTTCGTCGTCCGGGTCGGTGCCCTTGATTGCCGGGATCTCCGAGGGCGCTGGCAGGTAGTCGATCACCGCATCGAGCATCAGCGGCACGCCTTTGTTCTTGAACGAAGAGCCGAGTATGGTCGGCACGATTTCGTTGGCAATGGTGCGCTGGCGCAGGGCGGCCTTGATCTCGTCGATGCTTAGCTCCTCGCCATCGAGAAACTTGGTGGTCAACTCATCATTGGCCTCGGCTGCCGCTTCGACCATGTGCGCGCGCCATTCGTCGGCCAGTGCCTTGAGTTCGTCCGGGATTTCTTCTTCGCGATAGGTGGTGCCATGGTCGGCGTCGTTCCAGTAGATCGCCTTCATCTTCACCAGGTCGATCTGGCCGATGAAGTTCTCTTCGCTGCCGATGGCCAGCTGGATCGGTACCGGGTGGTGCCCCAGGCGCTTGTCGATCTGTTTGACCACGCGCAAGAAGTCCGCGCCTTGGCGGTCCATCTTGTTGATATAGGCCAGGCGCGGGACGTGATACTTGTTGGCCTGGCGCCACACCGTCTCGGACTGCGGCTCTACACCGTCGGCACCGCTGAACACCACCACGGCGCCATCGAGCACGCGCAGCGAACGTTCCACCTCGATGGTGAAGTCGACGTGGCCTGGGGTATCGATGATGTTGAAACGGTACTTGTCGGCGAACTGCTTGGTCGAGCCCTGCCAGAAGGCCGTGGTCGCCGCCGAGGTGATGGTGATGCCGCGTTCCTGTTCCTGCGCCATCCAGTCCATGGTCGCGGCGCCATCGTGCACCTCGCCCATCTTGTGGTTGACCCCGGTGTAGAACAGGATGCGCTCGGTGGTCGTGGTCTTGCCGGCATCCACGTGGGCGACGATACCAATGTTGCGGTACAGCTCGATGGGCGTTGTGCGGGCCATGACGGACTACCTGCGGATGAGCGGATTCTCCCAAGGTAGCAGAGCGGGAGAATCCTGCTTTACCGCCGGGCCGTCAGTCGGCCTGGGCTTGCAGCAACCACTGGCCGTCCACTTCGCGGGCAACGCCGCTGGCGGGCAGCAGGGCCAGCAGGCGCTCGTGCATAGCCGCTTCGGTGAAGGTCTTGAGGGTAGCCAGGTCCAGGGCACCGACCGGGTTCAGGTCAGCCTTGGTGTACGACAGCCAGGCTTTTTTCAGTACCTGCGCGACGTCGCTGCCGGCGGTGCTGGCGAAACGGCGGTGCCACTGGCCACCCTCGAACATAAAGCTGTGGGCGTGCGTATAGGTGCTTTCGTCGCCACCTTCGGTGCAGCGGTGGCAGCGGCACGGGCCTTCGCCAAAAGCGTTGCGCAGGTAGCTGTTGAAGTCCACGACGGGCTTGAGGGTCAGGCGTTTGTCGACCTCGAACAGGTCGGCGATCAGGGGTTCTTCGGCGCTCACTCGGTGTCCTCGTGTGGTGTGGCGTGCATCGGCGGGCACCCTAACAGATCAAGGCGGGGGAGGCCATTAGAGACAACAGCGCACAGCTGCCGTACTCTACGCGCCCGCAAGTCTGCATCCAACACCGAGGTAACCCCGCTTGAGCACCCAGTTCCCGTACACCGCCACCGTCACCATCAGCGCCGAAGACCGTGGGGGCGATATCGAGGCCTCGGAAAACCCCAGCATGCGTGTTGGTCTGGAAGCCGTGACAGAAACCCTGAAGAAGGTGCATTTCGTCGGCACGCTGGCGGCCCCGGAAAAACCGGCCACGCATATCTGCGTGACGCTGGAGAACGGCCTGACCTACTACGGCCCGATCGTCAACGGCCACGCCGAACTCGAAGGCGGCTGGATCGCTTTCGAGTCCGACATGCTCACCCCGGAAGAACTGGGCCTGTAAGCCTCAGTTCAACTCGGCCAGGCACTGCTCGAAGATATTCAACCCTTCTTCGAGCACCTCGGCTTCGATGGTCAGTGGCGCCAGCAGGCGAATGATGTGTCGCGCCTTGCCGCTGGGCATCAGCAACAGGCCTTTGGCCCTCGCTGCGTCCATGACCTTGGCCAGCTGAGCGGGGGCAGGGCTGCCGTCGGCATTGACGAACTCGATCCCGCGCATCGCACCCACGCCTGTCAGGCGCCCGATGAACGGGAAGCGTTGCTGCCAGCGTTCAACCCGGCTGACGATGGCCTGCTCCTGGCGCTCGCCCCATGTGGCGACGTTCTCATCGGTCATCTGCGCCAGGCTCGCCAGCGCCGCCGCACAGGCAATCGGATTGCCCGAATAGGTCCCGCCGAGGCCGCCCTTGGGTAGCGCCGCCATCAACGCCTGGCGCCCGACCACCGCCCCCAGCGGCATGCCGCCGGCAATACTCTTGGCCAACAGCAGCAGGTCTGGCTCGATGCCCAGCCGCGGGAAGGCGAAGCGCTGGCCGGTGCGGCCGAAACCTGACTGGATCTCGTCGATGATGATCAGGATCCCGCGCTCGTCGCAGAAACGGCGCAGCGCCTGGGCAAAGGCCGGGTCCAGGGCGAGGAAGCCACCTTCACCTTGCACGGGCTCCAGGATGAACGCCGCCACGTCCTCTACTGCCAGCTCGACGCTGAACAGACGATCCATGGCCTTGAGCGCCTGCTCGCAGGTGACGCCGGTGTCGGCGCTGGGGTAGGGCAGGTGGTACACCGGCCCCGGCAGTTCACCGACGCGTTGTTTGTAGGGGGCGACCTTGCCGTTGAGGTTCAGGGTTGCCAGGGTGCGGCCATGAAAGCCGCCATCGAAGGCGATGATGGCGCGCTTGCCGGTTGCGCCACGGGCGACTTTGAGGGCGTTTTCCGCCGCTTCTGCGCCGCTGTTGGTAAGCATGCCGGCCAGCGGGTAGCTGACCGGCACGAACGCGCGCAGGCGCTCCATGAGCTCCAGGTAAGGGCCGTGAGGCGCCGCGTTGAAAGCATAGTGGGTCAGGCGCGTGGCCTGGGCCTGGATTGCCGCGACCACGGCCGGGTTGCAGTGGCCCAGGTTGAGCACGCCGATGCCGCCGACGAAGTCGATGTAACGTTTGCCGTCGGTATCCCAGACTTCGGCATTACGGCCATGGGAAAGTGTAATCGGATGAACGATGGCAATGGATTGGCTGATACTTTCCAGATTCATGGGCACGCAGACCTTGTTCGAGTTTCTTAATATCGAAGCGCGCCGAAGTGTTGTTCCGCAAACGAATTATTCGATTGCGTTCATTCCCTGGATTCGCGAACTTGGTCAATCTCCCTCTGCCACGCGTTCACCAATCCACTGCACGAAGGCCCTGATCTTCGGCACCTCTGCCGCATGTTCGGCATGGGCGATGAAGTGCCGCCCATTGCTCGCCACCGGGTGGTCCCAGGCCACTACCAGCTTGCCTTCGCTCAGCTCCTCGGCCACCAGATAGCGCGGGATCAGGGCGATGCCGCAACCGGCGATGGCCGCACGTATGCACAGGTAGAACGTGTCGAAGCGCGGCCCGTGGTAGCTGTTCTGGCTGTGCAGGCCCAGCCCCAGAAACCATTCGTGCCAGGCCTCCGGGCGTGATGCGCATTGCAGCAAGCGGTGCTCGGTGAGGGCTTGGGCACTGTCGAAGCGGTGCCTGGCCTGTAGCTGCGGGGCGCACACTGGCACCACCTCTTCGCTGAACAGTTCGATGCAGGTCGCCCCTGGCCAAGTGCCCTGGCCGAAAAAGAAGGCGATGTCGGCCTTGGCCTGCACCAGGTCGAACGGCTCCAGTTCGTTGCGGATGTCCAGGTGGATGCGCGGGTAGCGGTCACCGAAGCCCTTGAGCCTGGGCACCAGCCAGCGCGCACCGAAGGTGGGCTGGGTGGCGATGCGCAGCACTTCGGTTTCGTCGCCATAGCTGAGGATGTAGCGGCTGGAAATGTCGATCTGGTTAAGGATCTTGTTCACTTCGGTCAGGTACAGGGCGCCCGCCGGAGTCAGGTGCAGGCGCCGGCGAATGCGCTGGAACAGCGAGTGCGCCAGCATTTCTTCAAGTTGCGCGACCTGCTTGCTGACGGCGCTCTGGGTCAGGTGCAGTTCCTGTGCCGCCCGGGTGAAGCTCAGGTGGCGGGCGGCCGCTTCGAAGCACTGCAGGGCGGTAGTCGAGGGCATCAGGCGTTTGGACATGGCAGGCGCGTACCGAGCAAAAAAGGAAGGAGTTCATTCCATATTGGAATCATGTGCTTCGAAAAGGTCGTTTGTTGACCTCGCCCTATAGATTAATACTGACCTGGATCAACGATTACAACCGGTACTGCGAAGAGGAGGCAAGTGCACCGCCGGCGACTTCAAAACAAGAAAAAAGAGCATCACGACTTACAAGAATTCTGCTCCAACTTTTTCAGCCGTCCCTGCGGCGGCCGACCCATTCGAGGGTTCTCCATGGCTTCGCTAGAAAACAAGAAACAGCGTTCCCTGCAGCACGGCCTGACCTCCCGTCAGGTGTCGATGATTTCCATTGCCGGCATCATTGGCGCCGGCCTGTTCATCGGTTCCTCCAACGCCATTGCCACCGCTGGCCCGGCCATTCTCATCTCCTACGCCATGACCGGCCTGCTGGTGTTGCTGGTGATGCGCATGCTCGGCGAAATGGCTATCGCCAACCCCAACAGCGGCTCCTTCTCCACTTACGCCTCCGAGGCAATCGGCCCCTGGGCAGGGTTCACCATCGGCTGGCTGTACTGGTGGTTCTGGGTGCTGATCATCCCGGTCGAAGCCATCGCCGGGGCTGACATCCTGCATGCCTACTTCCCGGCGGTACCGTCCTGGCTGTTCGCCTTCCTGATCATGTTTGTGCTGTCGGGCACCAACCTGGTCAGCGTGAAGAACTTCGGTGCGTTCGAGTACTGGTTTGCCCTGGTCAAGGTGATCGCGATCATTGCCTTCATCGTGGTCTGCAGCCTGGCTGTGTTCGGCTTCTGGCCGCTGGCCGAAGTCTCAGGGGTGAGCCGGCTTTGGGACAGCGGCGGGTTCATGCCCAATGGCTTCGGTACGGTGCTCGGTGGCGTGCTGATCACCATCTTCTCGTTCTTTGGCGCCGAGATCGTCACCATTGCCGCTGACGAGACCGCCAACCCGAAAGACAAGATTCGCCGTGCCACCAACCTGGTGGTGTACCGCATCGCGATCTTCTACCTGGCCTCGATCTTCCTGGTGGTGTCGCTGGTGGCCTGGAACGATCCGCAACTCAAGGCCGTGGGCTCGTTCCAGCGGGTACTTGAGGTGCTGAATGTGCCCGGGGCGAAACTGCTGGTCGACCTGGTGGTGCTGGTGGCGGTCACCAGTTGCATGAACTCCGGCCTCTATACCGCTTCGCGGATGCTGTATTCCCTCGGCGCCCGTGGCCAGGCACTGAGCATGACAAAGCGTATCTCCGGTGCCGGCGTGCCGACGGTGGCGGTTATCCTCTCGACCCTGGCAGGCTTTGCCGGCTGCTTCGTCAACTACGTATTCCCCGGCAAAGTGTTCGGCTTCCTGTTGTCGACCACTGGCGCGATTGCCTTGCTGGTGTACCTGGTGATTGCCGTCTCGCAGTTGCGCATGCGGGCCCGCGCCGATCGAGAGGGGCGGCCGCTGGAGCTGAAGATGTGGCTGTTCCCCTGGCTGACCTGGCTGGTGATCGGCACCATCGTGATGGTGCTGGGCTACATGCTGTTCAGTGATGCCTACCGTTACGAGACGCTGATGACGGCCGGGGTGACCCTGTTCATCCTGCTGGTTTCGCTGACCCAGCGGCGTGCCAGGGCGGTGGCGCAACCTGCCTGATCCTTGCGGGGCGCTTTGCGCCCCTGCATTTTCATTGGCCCCTGCCAAACGCGGCGCTAACATCGCAGCTTGCATCCCTTCCCATTCCAACAAGCACAGGAAGCGTATGAACGAACAAGCTCTCTCCCTGCAGGCACTGGCCGCACCCGACGGCATTTGCTACGGCTGCGGCGTTGCCCACCCCAGCGGTCTGCATGTGCAGAGCCATTGGGACGCCGACGGTATCCATCTGCTGTGCCGCCACACGCCCGACACCACCTTCACCGGCTGGCCGGGGCTGGTCTACGGCGGCCTGCTGGCGATGCTGGTCGATTGCCACTCCAACTGGACTGCCATGGCTTACCACTACCGGGCCGAAGGGCGAACCCCTGGCAGCCTGCCGCGTATCGATTGTGTCACCGGCAGCCTGGGCCTGAACTACCTCAAGCCGACACCCATGGGTGTCGAGCTGCTGCTCAAGGCGCGTGTGGAAGGCGAAGTCGGGCGCAAGACACGGGTAATCTGCGAGGTCTGGGCGGGGGATGTGCTGACCGTCTGCGCCGATTCGGTGTTCGTCCGTGTGGATACCGACAAGCTCAAGCTCAAGGCCCATGCCCAGGTGAGCTGACAACGGCAGGTGATGGTCAGCCGCCCATGATGTTACTAAAGTGACAGGTCCATTCCCCTGGCACAGGTTGACCATGACCGATCTCAGCGCATTTCCCGTTACCCGCAAATGGCCTGCGCAACACCCCGAGCGCCTGCAACTGTACTCGCTGCCTACGCCCAATGGCGTCAAGGTATCGATCATGCTGGAGGAGATCGGCATGGCGTACGAGCCGCACAAGGTCAGCTTCGAAACCGACGATCAGCTGAGCCCTGAATTCATCTCGCTCAGCGCCAACAACAAGATCCCGGCGATCCTCGACCCCGATGGCCCTGGCGGCCAGCCTTTGCCGTTGTTCGAGTCGGGCGCGATCCTGCAGTACCTGGCGGAAAAGAGCGGGCAACTGCTCAGCCATGACCCGGCGACCCGCTACCAGACGCTGCAGTGGCTGATGTTCCAGATGGGCGGCATCGGGCCGATGTTCGGCCAGGTCGGGTTCTTCCACTTCTTCGCTGGCAAGGAATACGAAGACAAGCGCCCACGCGACCGCTACGTCAATGAATCCAAGCGCCTCCTCGGCGTGCTGGACCGGCACCTGCAAGGGCGGCAGTGGATGGTCGATGAGTACAGCATCGCCGATATCGCCATCTTCCCTTGGGTGCGTAACCTGGTGGAACGCTATAACGCAGGTGAGCTGGTCGGCTTCGATGAGTTCAATAACGTGCAGCGCGTGCTGGCCAGCTTCCTTGAGCGCCCAGCTGTTCAGCGGGGGCTGAAAATCCCGGGCTGAGGCAGCAATGGGGCGTGACCTCGGCCACTGAATTACCTAGGCTTCAGGCGACAGGCCAATGCAGGAGAGCCCCATGACCCGCTGTAAGCGCGAGCTGCCCGGCCACCGTTGGTTATGCACCTGGGCGGTGTGTGATGCCCATTGAGTTGATACCTGCCACCGATGCCCACCGCACCTTCGCCCGTGACCTCACGCGTCGGGCCATGCTGGCGTACTACCGGGAGTTCGATCTGTTGTGGATCGAAGAAGCGTTCGATCAGGCCTGGGATTGGCGGGAGCAGTGGCTGGTCGTAGACGGGGACCGCGTGCTGGGCTTCTGCAGCCTCAGCAAGGACCGCCAGGCATTGTTCATTCGCGAGCTGCACCTGCTGCCTGAGCATCGCGGGCAAGGGGTTGGCAGTTGGGTACTGCAAGCGCTGGTCGCCAAGGCGGCGCAACAGAGGCTGCCGTTGCTGCGCTTGATGGTGTTCAAGAGCAACCCGGCGCGGCGGCTGTACCGGCGCCAGGGGTTTGTCGAAATGGGCGAGGATGAGTGTTTTGTGCGTATGCAGAAGGTGATCGGCTGATCTTTGCAAATCAAGCTTGCGGCCCTAGGTGCTGGCTCAATACTGGCTTGCGACCCCAGCGTGCGATGGGCATAGTGACCGAGCAGTCTGCAAGAGCCCACAGGGTTGTGAGCAGTATCCGACGATGGCTAGGGAAGCAGGAGAAACATCAGTATGAATGGGCTCGGTCCGCGTCTTAGGGAAGAGCGTGAACGGCTGGGGATGACCCAGCGGGTGTTTGGTGATATCGGCGGCGTCGAACCCAATGCCCAGGGCAAATATGAGAGTGGCGAACGCACACCGAGGGTCGATTACCTGGCTGCCCTGGCGGCTAGAGGAGTCGACGCGCTCTATGTGCTCAGCGGTGTGCGCACCCCGGCGCCGCTGGAAAGCCTGACGGCGGATGAAACCGGTTTAGTGGCTGCGTTCAGGCGCCTGGCGGCCGACGACAAAGCGGCGTTTGCGCATTTGCTGGAGCGCCTGATGGGCGATGGAGGCCGAAGTGATGCGATGCGGTCACAGTGGCGTGAGCGTAGGACATTTCCTAAGGAAGTTTTGCGCTAGGCCCGTCTTGAAAAATTTTGTTAAGGTGGCGGGATCCAATCGCCCTGTTGACGAGGTGTCTGCTTGATTAGGGTCCTAGTGGTCGATGACCACGATCTGGTGCGAACCGGTATTACACGCATGCTGGCCGACATCGACGGCTTGCAGGTAGTGGGGGAGGCGGACTCGGGCGAGTCGGCGCTCAAGCTGGTCCGGGAGCTCAAGCCGGATGTCGTGCTGATGGACGTCAAGATGCCTGGCATTGGTGGCCTTGAGGCTACCCGCAAATTGTTGCGCAGCCACCCTGACACCAAGGTGGTGGCCGTGACCGTGTGTGAAGAAGACCCGTTCCCCACGCGCCTGATGCAAGCCGGGGCGGCCGGCTACCTGACCAAAGGCGCGGGGCTGGACGAGATGGTCCAGGCCATCCGTCTGGCGTTTGCCGGGCAGCGTTACATCAGCCCGCAGATTGCCCAGCAACTGGCGCTCAAGTCGTTCCAGCCGCAAGGTTCGCCGTTCGACGCCCTGTCGGAGCGGGAAATCCAGATCGCCCTGATGATCGTCGGTTGCCAGAGGGTTCAGCTCATCTCGGACAAGTTGTGCCTGTCGCCCAAGACCGTCAATACTTACCGGTATCGGATCTTTGAAAAACTCTCGGTCACCAGCGACGTCGAACTGACCTTGCTGGCCGTTCGCCACGGTATGGTCGACGCAAGCCTCTGAACCTCATGTCCCAAGTTTTTGATGCCAGCGCGTTCCTGGCGACCTGTAGCGCTCGCCCGGGCGTCTACCGGATGTTCGATAGCGAGACTCGGCTGCTCTATGTGGGCAAGGCCAAGAACCTCAAGAAGCGTTTGGCCAGCTATTTCCGCAAGACTGGCCTGGCGCCTAAAACCGCTGCGCTGGTGGGGCGCATCACCCAGGTCGAAACCACCATCACCGCCAATGAGACCGAGGCGCTGCTGCTCGAGCAGAACCTCATCAAGCAGTGGCGGCCGCCGTACAACATTCTGCTGCGCGACGATAAATCCTACCCGTACGTGTTTCTGTCCGACGGCCAATTCCCACGGCTGGGGATTCACCGTGGCGCGAAAAAAGCCAAGGGGCGCTACTTTGGGCCATACCCCAGCGCCGGAGCCATCCGCGAAAGCCTCAGCTTGCTGCAAAAAGCCTTCTCGGTGCGCCAATGCGAGGACAGCTACTACGCCAATCGTACCCGCCCATGCCTGCAGTACCAGATCAAGCGCTGCAAGGGGCCGTGTGTGGGGCTGGTCGACGCAGAGGAATATGCCGAGGACGTGCGCCATTCGGTGATGTTCCTCGAGGGCCGCAGCCAGCAACTGGGCAATGAGCTCAATGCCGAGATGGAAAAGGCCGCGATGGCCCTGAACTTCGAGAAGGCAGCCGAACTGCGCGACCAGATCGCCTTGCTGCGCCGGGTTCAGGACCAGCAATACATGGAAGGCGGGTCCGGTGATGTGGATGTGGTCGCCGCTTTCGTCAACCCCGGTGGCGCCTGCGTGCACCTGATCAGCGTGCGCGGTGGGCGGGTGCTGGGCAGCAAGAACTTCTTCCCGCAGGTAGGTATTGAAGAAGAGGTGGCCGAAGTGATGGCCGCCTTCCTGTCCCAGTACTACCTGGGCAATGCCGAGCGCGAATTGCCGGGCGAGTTGATCGTCAACGTAGTGCACGAGGACTTCGCTGCCATCAGCGAGGCGCTGCAAACCCTGCGCGGCCGCGAGCTGACCATCAGCCACCGCGTGCGCGGCACCCGCGCCCGTTGGCAGCAACTGGCGGTGACCAACGCCGAACAGGCGCTCAATGCCCGCCTGGCCAACCGCCAGCACATGGCTGCGCGTTTCGAGGCCCTGGCCGAGGTGCTGGGCCTGGACGAAGTGCCCCAGCGCCTGGAGTGCTACGACATCAGCCACTCCAGCGGCGAGGCCACGGTAGCCAGTTGCGTGGTATTCGGCCCTGAAGGCCCGCTCAAGTCCGATTACCGTCGCTTCAACATCGAAGGCGTGACCGCTGGCGACGACTACGCGGCCATGCACCAGGCCCTGACGCGCCGCTACGGGCGTATCAAGGACGGCGAGGGCAAATTGCCTGACGTGCTGCTGGTGGACGGCGGCAAGGGCCAGTTGAACATGGCTCGCGAAGTGATGCAGGAGCTGGCCTTCACCGACCTGACCCTGCTCGGTGTGGCCAAGGGCGTGACCCGCAAGGCCGGTTTCGAGACCCTTTACCTGAATGACGTGGCTCACGAGTTCACCCTCAAGGGTGACAACCCGGCGCTGCACCTGATCCAGCAGATTCGCGACGAAGCCCACCGTTTTGCCATCACCGGCCACCGCGCCCGCCGCGGCAAGGCCCGCCGAGTGTCCAGTCTGGAAGACGTTGCCGGGGTAGGGCCCAAGCGCCGTCGCGACCTGCTGAAACATTTCGGCGGCCTGCAGGAGCTCAACCGCGCCAGTATCGATGAAATCGCCAAAGCCCCCGGCATCAGTAAAAAGCTTGCCGAGTCGATTTATGCCAGCCTGCATAGCGAGTAGAATGCCGGGCTCAACCCGCAGCCAGTCGTACCGATGAATATTCCAAATCTGCTCACCGTTCTACGCGTCCTGCTCATTCCGATCTTCATCTTGCTGTTCTATATGCCCTATCACTGGAGCTATATGGCCGCCAGCACGGTGTTTGCCATCGCCGCCGCCACCGATTGGCTGGACGGCTATCTGGCCCGTCGCCTGCAGCAGAGCACGCCGTTCGGCGCGTTCCTCGACCCTGTGGCCGACAAGCTGATGGTCGCCGTAGCCCTGGTGCTGCTGGTGCAGGTGCACGCCAACTTCTGGCTGACCCTGCCGGCCGCCGTGATCATCGGCCGCGAAATCGTCGTTTCGGCCCTGCGCGAGTGGATGGCTGAGCTGGGGGCGCGGGCGCATGTGGCGGTGTCCAACCTCGGCAAGTGGAAAACCGCAGCGCAAATGCTGGCGCTGGTCATCCTGCTGGCCAACCCGCCGCTGGTGACCTTCTGGGTGATCTTGGGCTACGGGTTGCTGCTGGTTGCCGCTGCGCTGACGCTATGGTCCATGGCCCATTACCTGCTGGCCGCCTGGCCGCACCTGCGTGAAGGTTCGGAACAAAAATAAAACTTTTTTGAATCAAGGGGTTGACGCCGTTTTAGATATCGCTAGAATGGCACCCATCACGACGCGGGAATAGCTCAGTTGGTAGAGCACGACCTTGCCAAGGTCGGGGTCGCGAGTTCGAGTCTCGTTTCCCGCTCCAAATTCGATCCCCAGTGCGTCGCTGGGATCACAAAAAAGAGGCCTAAGGGCCTCTTTTTTTTTGTGCCTGCGATTTGGCAGGTTACCTGCGTGCCGGCGACAGCGCCCGCCCAGGCGAAGAAGGCTTAACGGCCTAGCGCACGGTGCGCGGCTCGGTCGGCATCTGCATGCGGATTCCACGACACTTGGACACCCAGCCCACGATCATTTGGACGCTCATTCCACGCTCACTCGGACAGGCAGTCGGAGCGCAGCGACGCAGGTTTGAATTGTTAGTCTGAAGCCGCTGCCGCCGTCAATTTCGTTGCGCGCCTGCGCATCGATTCGCCCTTCAGTTCGATCCGATAAGCGTTTTGCACCAGCCGGTCGAGGATCGCATCGCCCAAGGTCGGATCGCCGATCAACGCATGCCATTTGTCCACCGGCATCTGGCTGGTGACCAGCGTCGAGCGGTTGCCGTAGCGGTCGTCCAGCAGTTCGAGCATGTCGCGACGTTGCGCTGCGGTAAACGGTGCCAAGCCCCAGTCGTCCAGGATCAGCAGGTCAGTCTTGGCGTATCCGGCCATCAATTTGGCGAAGCGACCGTCGCTGCGGGCAAGGCCCTGGCCCCAAGGCGACGCAATCCGGTGTGTACCCATGCTCATTCAGGCATCGGTCGCTGATCGGTCGGCACTGGCGCTGCCGGTGGAAACAGCCGTCGATTCAAAGGTAGCGTTTTCGCCACTTGAACACTGTGGTTGAAGTGATCTCTAACTGCTCACAGATGGCCTTGCCGTGGTTACTGCTGCTGATGGTCACTATTGCATGCTTGGGGTGGTTAGGTTGGCAAGAGTGGTCATCCAGGCAAGCCAAAGAACCCCCTACGTCCGATCCAATCCAACTCGACAGCTTGAACCTGTTCGATCCTGGCAGTGCCGAACTCAAGCCGGGTTCAACCAAGCTGCTGGTCAATGCACTGGTTGGAATCAAGGCCCAGCCTGGCTGGTTGATCGTTATCTCCGGGCATGCGGATGCGCGGGGCGATGCAGCCAAGAATCTCGATCTTTCTCGTGCCCGCGCCTCCGCTGTTCGCGACTGGATGCAGCGTATGGGCGATATCCCGGACAGTTGCTTTGCTGTCCAAGGTGTCGCGGCCAGTCAACCGGTCAGCAGCAACGACACCGTGAATGGTCGCGCAGAAAATCGTCGGGTGGACATTCGATTGGTACCTCAGGGAGATGCATGTGGCGAGCTGGAGGTCGTAGGGCATTCGCTTCGGTGAAGAGAGGCAGCGTGATGGCATACCTGCAAACCAATGCGATGCTGAACTGCGCTAACCAGGTAGACTGCGCTGGTAAGCCGCCCAAAGACAGCGTCAAGTTGCTTCACGTTGGCAACGAGAATGCTTGTACTGCGCCCAAGTGCCCCGTGAGTACGTCGCATGCTACCGTGCCAGTGCTTATATGGCTCCGTCAAAGGCGCCATGCGCTCGTTGCCTGATTGAAAGCGAATATGATCGGGTATTTCGGAATTAGCCAACGCCCCCGTCGTGAACATCCTGCTTCCAGAAACTTGCCGGTCTCATACAGATTGCCTCCTTGGCAGTGCGGCGCTACGGGCTCGCTCCGTGTTGAGATTGCTCAGCCGAAGAAATCACCCGGTTATGAAGAATGGAATTACCGTGGCAACCGCCATACCGGCTTGAACCAAGAGCGTTACCGAGAGCCATTTTGGCTCCCGCCGGATAAACCAGTAAATCGCGTTCAATATCATTGAAATCAGGTTGGTGAGCCCCAGGACGGCGAACGCAAGGACGCCCGAGATCTTGACAGGGGAAGTGGTTGGCGATTGCAGCACGTAGAGCGCTAGGATCGGGCCCAGGATCACTGTTGTGATCGAAAGGCCAGCGACGGTTCGGGTAAATCGTAAAGCTTCGTCGGGCGTCATGCCGTGGGATGTCCTTCTATGACCGGGCTTGGGGCATCACTGCCAACTGATCTATTCTGCGACGTTCACATAAGGGTCCAAAAGGACGTCCATGATTCCGGTCGATATGCCGGTCATGTTGCTCGGCTACATAATCTACATTTTTTCCGAGGTTTTTCTCTGGCTTTTCATCGCTGGCCTGATCGCCTTGCTAATTCCGCGAAGCCGTCGTTACATTGTGGCGCGGCGCTGGAGGTTCGGCTTGTTGCTGATGTTGCTGGCAGCCGGCAGTGTGCCATACATCGAGTCCACCAACAGGTTCTGGCGGGATTGGCGTGCGCACAATCCCACCCTCGAACACAAGGAAGTGCTCGGTGACCTGGTGCTTCCAGCTGGTACGCGGGTCCACCTGCAAGACTTGGAGCCTTTCAACGACCTGTCCGGGGATCCCGTGCCCTATGGCATGCAGAGCCTGGATCAGGCTGACTTCGACCGCACGCCAGGCCACATTATGGGCATGCCCGTGCGTCGCCTGGAACTCGCGCAGGGCCATGGTTTCGCGACGGTCGAGACCGTGTCGGCCCATCACCTGGCAGGATGGAAATGTGAGCCTGGTGAGATCGAGTTCGATTTTCCGTTCGGTGCTCATTTCAAGTTTTCCGAATGGAAGATGAGTCGATGCACGCTGGCGCCAGGTACAGACCTGGGCGGCATCGTCTGGCCTGGGCCGGTGAGGGTATTCTCCAACAGTACCGGTTGGGAGGCCAGGTCCGAGGAGCGCCCGGTAAAGGTACTGGGGATCGAAATGCGCTCACTGACCATGATCTGGACCGGCCACTTCAAGCGTGAAGCAATGCCTCGAGCCTGCCCTGGCGATCGAGACTCGCCAAGTCATCAAAGCCGCCGACATGCACGCTGCCAACAAATATCTGTGGGACGGTTCGGCGGTGGGCTCGCTGTATCATCTCCGCTAGGTGCTGGGGTGACTCTTCAACGTTAATTTCGTAAGGAGTGACGCCTTTGCTCTGCAGCAGTCGCTTGGCGTTCACGCAGTAAGGGCAGCGCTGGGTGGTGTAGATAGTCACTTTGCTCATGGCCGTTACCCTCCTAGCGTGCCGATGGCGGGAAGTCGATATCGGTAGTGGCGATGTTGTTCAGGTAGTTGGTCAGGGTTAACAACGTGACCTGGGCCACCACCTCCACGATCTTGCCATCGGTAAGACCAGCCTCGCGGGCGGCAGCGATTTGATCGTCGTTCAATTGGCCGCGGCTTTCGGTGATTTGATGCGCCAGCGCAGCGACAGCGTTGAGTGTGCCGCTACGAGCTTGGCTTATGGCCTCGTCGCTCAAACCCGCCTTGGCACCAAAGAAGGCGTGTGCGGCCAGGCAATAGTCGCAACCGTTGATCTGGGAAGTGGCGAGCGCAACGACCTCACGCTCGGCGGCGCTCAGTGAGCTTTTACCCAAGGCTTGGGCGAGGCCCAGATAGCCATTGAGTGCGGCCGGTGAGTTAGCCAAGGTCTTGAAGGCGTTGGGAATGAAGCCGAGACCTTTTTGAATGCCTTCGAGGGCAGCGCGCGAGCCAACAGGGGCTTGGTCCAGCGAGAGAGCAGGGATACGAGTCATGGTAATTCTCCAGTAGGTTGATTAGGCAGCTTGTCGACCAAGCTTGGAATCAATACTAGGGAAGTGGACTGTCCTTTCGGATCCAGATCGTCGAATCTATGCAACAGATCGTCTAAACTTGGGCGCGCTATGGACCGACTATCAACACTGCTCAATCATTTCAACCTGCATGCGTCCACCTTCCACCAGGGTGGGTTTTGTGGAGCGACTCATTTTCATGGGCAGCAAAGTTTCGGCCACGCACATCTGCTGCGTTCGGGGCGCGTGGCCTTCAGGGACAAACGCGGTCAGTTCATCGAACTGACCGAGCCCAGTCTGATTCTGGCGGCGCGTCCGCAGGAGCATCAGTTGCAGGCGATCGAAGCAGATGAAGCGCAATTGGTGTGCGCCACCTTGCAATTCGATGGCGGAGCCAACAATCCACTGACCTTGGCGTTGCCGGAATTCATCATCAAACCCTTGCACGAACTGCAGGGTCTCAATGGCACCCTCGACTGGCTGTTCGAAGAAGCCTTCGGCGACGAGTGTGGGCGAGATGTAATCCTCAATCGTCTGTTCGAGCTCATGGTGATTCAGCTATTTCGCCATCTCATCGCCAGCCGCAGTATTGCCTCGGGGATGATGGCCGGGTTGGCCAGTGCTCAGCTGTCCCGGGCGTTGGTGGTTATCCACAACGAGCCACAGCGCAAATGGTCCGTGGCAGAGCTGGCTGATCGCTCAGGCATGTCGCGCGCGAGCTTTGCTGCGCATTTTCGCGAGACCGTGGGAGTCACGCCTGCAGATTACCTGGCGAACTGGCGAATCAGCCTGACGCAGAAACGCCTGCGGGAAGGCCGTCCGATCGCATTGATTGCCGATGAGGTCGGCTACGAAAGTCCATCTGCACTGGCCCGCACCTTTCGCCGCAAGGTGGGCGCAAGCCCGAGGGAATGGTTGCAGCAGAACATGCAGGATACCTAGCCGAACGCTATCCCGATTGCGCGGGGGCTATGCTCTGTCTGGTAACACTTGCAGGTGCTCTCGCAGAAAATCGATGAACGCCATTGCCCGGGCCGAATGTCGCCGCTCACGACTGAACACCGCGCTGACTGGCAGCGCGGTGGCCTGGTAATTGTCGAGCACACTTTGCACGCTGCCTCGTTCAACGTCTGCTTCGAAAAGCCATTGTGGAGAGAGGGAAATGCCTAAGCCGCAGAGCACCATTTCACGGATGGCCTCGCTGCTGTTGCTGGTGACGTTGCCTGTGATGGCGATATCGAACTCGTCCGTCCCGCGCGTAAAACGCCAGCGATCGTAGTGCTCAAGCAAGGTGAAGCCGATGCAGTTATGGGCAGCCAATTCACCCGGCTCGAGTGGCAGGCCGTGGCATTGCAGGTATGTAGGCGAGGCGTATACCCCTCGCTTGGTGGTGCCCAAGGACACCGCCACCAGGCCCTCGCTCTTCACCACCCCTATCCGGATCGCCAGGTCGATGTTTTCCACGAGCAGGTCTTCGTTATGATCGTTCAGCCGCAGGTCGATTCGCACTTCGGGATAGCGCTGCAGAAAAGTCCCGATCAGCGGCGCTATGCACAACCGCCCGTAGCTGACCGGTGCGGCGATGCGCAGGGGGCCTGAGATCTGCTCCTGACCGCTGGCAAAGCTGCGTGTGGCGCTTTCGAGTTGCCGGAGAATTTCCTGGCAGTGACTGTAGAAGCGTTGCCCTTGGTCGGTCAGAGCCAAGTGTCGGGTGCTGCGGGCGAATACTGGCCCTCCCAAGTAGTGCTCCAGGGCGCGGACCTGCTTGCTGACGGCCGGCTGCCCCATGTTCAGCTCCCGAGCCACTGCCGAAAAAGACCCACGCTCCACGACCCGGGCGAAGATGCGCATGCTGTCGAACAGATCCATTGCCACTAGGCCTCACTAGGGAATAAGTAATATGCAAATTTAGCTTCTTATCGGAATGAGCGAGGCGGAGCAACCTGTATGCACCCACTCAACCAGAGGTTCCCGTCATGAATCAGACCATGCTTGCCGCTATCGCCGAGTCCGCCCAGGCCCCACTGGTCGTACGTCACATCGCTCGCCCAGTTCCCGGTGAGGGGCAGGTTCTCGTCAGGGTTCATGCCGCCGGGGTCAACCCGCTCGATACCAAGATCGCCACCGGTGCTGGCGCGCACGCCCGCCAAGCACTGCCAGCGGTGCTCGGCCTGGATCTGGCCGGCACGGTCGTCGAGCTGGGCGAAGCGGTGGAAGGCTTCACGCCCGGTCAGGAGGTATTCGGCATGGCCGGAGGGATCGGCGGGGCCCAAGGCACCATGGCCGAGTACATCGCCGTAGATGCCCGGCTGATAGCGCCAAAGCCGCACGCACTCGGCATGCGTGAGGCTGCCGCTCTGCCGTTGGTATTCATCACCGCCTGGGAAGGTTTGGTAGATCGCGCCAGTGTTCGTAGTGGTCAGCGGGTGCTGATTCATGGCGGCGCAGGTGGCGTCGGCCAAGTAGCGGTGCAGTTGGCCAAGGCTCGCGGTGCTGAAGTCTACGCCACCGGTTCCGCAGACAGTCTCGACTTCATTCGCTCGCTAGGGGCCACGGCGATTGATTATCAGGCGCAGAATGTAGAGGCGTATGTCGAACAATATACGGCGGGGGAAGGTTTCGACATCGTGTATGACACCGTCGGTGGTAGCACATTGGATGCGTCATTCAAGGCAGTAAAGCCTTATACCGGGCACGTACTAAGCTGCCTCGGTTGGGGCCAGCACAGTCTCGCGCCTTTATCCTTTAAAAGTGCCACCTACTCGGGCGTATTCACCCTGACACCGCTGCTAACCGGCAAGGGGCGTGAACACCACGGCAGTATCCTGCGCGAGGCAGCTGTTCTGGCCAATGCCGGGCAACTGGCGATCCGGGTGGACCAGCAACACTTTGCACTGGATGAGGTCAACGATGCATTCCGACAGGTCGCGCAAGGCCGCGGCAGGGGCAAGACGGTTATCCAGTTGGTAAGTGAATAGGCTCCTGAGCTTAGCGTGTCCACGAATCTAGGGGCGATTCACATCATCACCCATGCTTACCTAGATGTGGAATCCCAGCGCTTTGATGCAGTACGAACGTCGGCCGATGACCAGCAGCTTCTCAACGCCCGCTGCGGCCAGTTCGTCGAGACGGGCCCGCTACAGGGCTAAATCCACTTAGCCCGCCCTGAGTGCGATTGGAAGCCCCCGTGGAACTGAAACTCTACAAGTGGGCCGTTGGACATCCCCAGAACCGCGAAAGGCATTTGGAGACGGGCCCTGAGTTCCCTGGCGACGACGGCATCCTGCTTCGGGTGGAGCTGAAAGCGGCGCACTGCGGCAGTAGCCAATGGCTGGACTGGTGGAGACTGTGAGACTCGGAAAACTGGATCATCGGTTGGTACTGATAAAAGTTGCACAGAATCCCGTACAACAATGTACCGATGGCGGCGAAATGCTGTACAAGATCAGCTCGCTGTACACCTGACGGGGTTCACTTGCCCACTCCAGCGTCCGCGTCTAGTCAATTAGCCTCGGACACCGGCTCGGAGCCGTTGGGCCGTGTCCGCTGAAACGACCAAGACAAAAGCGTTGATGCTGATGAAGCGGGTGTCGGCAAAACTGTCGCTGGGCCGATAGGACGACACCCAGCTGCGGAACACCACGCTCGCCGGATGCCCGTGGAAGAACGTCTGCAAGCGGCCAGGTTCCGGCATGCCAGTGCGGGTTACGCCGCCGACCCTCGCGCCTATACAAAAAAATGACTGTTAGGTGTCACTTATGCCTTTTTGCAGGGACTTTGTGGCATAAACGCCACCATTGGTTTCATCTTACCTGTACAAATAGATATATTTGTACAACTTTACGTTGCATACTGTGGTCGATATCAGAGTGCTATCTCGTCTTGCCGGAACGGTAAGGGAAACCCAGCCGGTGCTCGAATGCGATAAGGCATCGTCCCCACCCCAGGCCCAACACGCCCCTAGGTACGAAAGATGAACCCGAATGATATTTCCCTCGTATCGAACCGCCCCGTTGGCTGCCGAAACTGCAGGGACGGCCGGAAACTGGATTTTGAGTTCAGTATGGCTTTCCAACCCATAGTCAACGTAAGTAGCCAAAGCATATTCGCCTATGAGTCGCTTGTTCGCGGAACGGATGGAAGTGGTGCCCAGGGAATTCTGGAGAGAGTCTCCGAAGAAAACCGCTATGCCTTTGACCAGGCATGCCGGGTCAAAGCGGTCGAATTGGCTGCGAAACTCGAAGTGCCCTGTTACCTGAGCATCAACTTCCTGCCTAACGCAGTCTACCAGGCGGCAACCTGCATTCGCGCCACACTGGATGCGGCTCGGCGATTCGAATTCCCGACCAACCGCATCATCTTCGAGATAACCGAGAACGAGCAGGTCGTAGAAAAGCAGCACCTCAAGGAAATCATGCTCGAATACAAGCGGCAGGGCTTTAAAACAGCCATCGACGACTTCGGTGCGGGTTACTCAGGGCTCGGGCTGCTGGCGGAGTTCCAGCCCGACATCATAAAGCTCGATATGCAGCTCATCAGGAACATTCACAACGACAAAGCCAGGACGGCCATTACCGAAGGAATTCTCAGTTTCTGCAGGGCACTTGAGATATCGGTGATCGCCGAAGGCGTGGAAACGCGGGACGAATATGCAAGGCTGCGGAGCCTGGGAGTCGAGTTGTTCCAAGGCTACCTATTTGCGCGTCCTCATTTCGAGGCGCTGCCCGAGGTGAGCTGGCCGCCCGAGTCGGATGCTATGGAGCAGCAGGCATGACCGAGGTCTGCGATTTCGAATCAGCCGCACGCGAAGCGTTGGCGTTCCTCAAGCAGACCATTGGCTTCGATCAATGGTTCGTCACCAGGCTCAATGAGGGCGAATGCATTGTCATGGAATCACTGGAAAACCAATCCTTGCAGGCGGGCCACATGCTGGATTGGTGCGACACGCTTTTTGCGAAAATGGTGGTCGGCGGCGCCCCTCGCATTGCCCCGGACCTCAGAGAACACCCCGGTTATCAGGACGCGTCATTCCTCCGAGATATTCCGACCGCAGCCTATATGGGATTTCCGCTCTATAAGTGCGACGGCGACCTGTATGGAACGATATGCGGTATAGCGGCAAGCCCGCAGAAAGAGCTGGCACCCGAGCAAGTGCAATTGTTCGAGCTGATAAGCCGGCTTCTAAATGCCCTGCTGCAGATGGAGATTCGAGCTGAGAACCAGACCCGTCGCGCGGAACGATTCGCCGCCCAGGCCTTGCAGGACTCGATGACTGGATTATTCAACAGGGCCGGATGGGATCAATTGATGGCGAAGGAGGAACATCGATGCCGACGCCATGGCAAGTCTTGCGTCGTCATCGTGATCGACCTCGACGAACTCAAGCAGATAAATGACAGGGAAGGACACCTTGCCGGAGACTCGCTCATTCGCCGAACGGCGGAAGCGCTCTCGGAAGCGGCTCGAAGCGAAGATGTTGTTGCCCGGCTGGGCGGCGATGAATTCGGAATAATCGGCGTGAATTGCGACTTGGTGCACGGCCAGGTGCTGCTGGAACGTGTGCTAGATCGTTTGGCAGAACGCGGCATCGCCGCTTCGGTTGGAATGTCGTCGCGCCCCGCGAAGGGTGGCATCAATGGAGCCTTCATCGAAGCGGATTTGAGGATGTACGAGCAGAAGCGCCTTAAATCATCGAAGAACATTAAGGTTTGACCCTCTTAGCATATGAATAGCGGCGTCCGGGGAGGCAGGCGGACTGGCGATCCATTTGCCCTGGCGTACCTCGTCCTCCATTAAGATTCCTGGCAAGTCGCCACGCATTCGGCACTGTACCGCAGTACGGCCTGCGCAATTCAACCCGGGGGAGAAGAGTTTGCGCTGGCGTGAACTGCACAGCATTGATCATGCCCAGCTTGAGGGGCAACTTCCCGCCCTCCCTTTCGCCACCCACACGCGGAACACCAGCACATACCGCCTGCTTGAACATTGGAGATGGCCGACGGCGCTGGCCACAACGTAATTCTCAAGGGTAAGTCAGATGTTCAAATTCCTTCGCCAAAGCAAAGCCTCGGACGTTGTTAGCGCAATCGAGCAGACACAAGCGGTCGTCGAGTTTGATCTCGAGGGTACGGTTCTGCGTGCCAATTCGATATTCCTCGGCATGACGGGATACTCCCTCAACGAGGTGCGCGGTCGCCCTCATCGCATGTTCATTCAACCCGATGAAGCTGATGGCCGTGCGTATCTCTCATTTTGGCAGGACCTTCGGGCGGGCAAGTCTCAAACGGGTACGTTCAAGAGACTCAACAAGCAAGGCGCCGCGCTCTGGATTCGCGCCACCTATACGCCTGTTTTTCGAAGGAACAGGGTGGTGCGTATCATCAAGTTCGCGATGGACATCACTGCGGAAATGATTGAACAGGCACGCGTCGAATCGCAGATGTCTGCCATCGACCGCGCTCATGCGACCATAGAGTTCAGCCCCGACGGCACCATCCTTGACGCCAACGACAAGTTACTCAAGTTGATGGGCTATTCGATCGCTGAAATCCTCGGAAAGAAACATCAGATCTTTGTGCCGATAGGGCAGCGCGAGTCCAAGGCCTATGGGCAGTTTTGGCAAAAACTGCGCGCTGGAAAATATGAGACGGCTGAATTCGAACGTTTAGCCAAGGGCGGTCGTTCAGTTTGGATCCATGCCACCTATAACCCGATCCTGAGCCCGGAAGGCGAGGTCACCCGAGTGGTGAAATTCGCCAGCGACATCACTGAGGAGGTCTTGCGCAACAGGGAATTCAAGCTGCTTTCACTCGTGGCGAACGAAACCGACAACTCGATCGTCATCACCGACAAGAACGGCCTTATCCAGTACGTGAATCGCGGCTTCACGAAACTCACCGGATACGACTCGAACGAGGTCCGCGGCAAGAAACCGGGCCCTTTATTGCAGGGACCTGCTACCAACCCGGAAACGGTTGAACGAATCGCGGACGCCATACGCAATCGCCGGCCGATCTACAACGAGATCCTGAACTACAAGAAGTCGGGCGAGCATTACTGGATATCTCTCGCAATCAACCCAGTCTTCGACGATCAGGGTGAATTGGCGCAATTCATTTCTATCCAAGCCAACATCACACAGACCAAAGAACGCTCATTGGAGTCCGAAAAGCGCTTCGCCGCCATCAGCGTCAGTAACGCAGTGGCGGAATGGGAGATCGATGGAAGACTTATTTTGGCAAACGATTACCTGGTCCGTCACCTAGGGCACGAGAGCGCCCACGGACTGCTTGCCTGCCAGCACAACCTGGCCAAGCTATTGGGCGAGAAAAGGTTTTCGCAGTTATTGGCGGGGCAGCAGCTTCTTTGTGCCCTCGACATACCCGACAAAGCGGGCAGGCCCATTCGGCTCGATTGCGCCCTTTGTCCCATCACTGACTCCGTTGGTCACATCAAGAGAGTCGTCACTTATGGGATCGATGTACAGGCCAAACTCGAGGCCTCGCAGGTTACCAATCGCGAAATGAAACGCGTGCAGGAATCGAGCGTTCAAATCACGAAAATCATTGACAGCATCAACACCATCACGGAAAAGACCAACCTGCTCGCCCTGAACGCCGCCATCGAAGCCGCGCGAGCTGGCGAGTCCGGTCGCGGCTTTGCCGTCGTAGCCGATGAAGTCCGCAAGCTTGCTCAGCAGTCAGCGACTTCCGCCAAGGAAATCACCCAGCTTGTCCAGGAAAGCGCCGCGCGGATCGATCGCCTCAACGCATCGCTGAGCCAGTTGCTGACAACTTCCTGATACACCTCGAATGCGGCGATGGCAAACATCGATCCATCAGTGAAGGTACCGAGACCAAAGTGCTCGCGCCATCGTTCCTCAAGGACGGCCTTGGCGAACGTCATAACGGGCAAATCGGGGCCCGCAGGAATATCACGATCAGCCTTCAGGTTTGCGCTGTACCAGTGGGAGCCGCGCTTGCCGGCGATGGGTCGCGAAGCGGCCCCGGCAAACAGGCGTTCGCCAGGGTGTCCAAAGCCGGACAGTCGCGAAGGACCGACAACTATCCAGACACCGGGGTCGTCTATGTGAGACCGGCGAACCCTGTGATAATGGGCGCAATTACAAGGGCCATGTCATGCTGATCATCTCCAATAACGTGCATCTACCGGATGCCGAAATCGAACTGACTTACATCCGCGCGCAGGGCGCGGGTGGGCAGAACGTCAACAAGGTGTCCAGCGCCGTGCACCTGCGCTTCGACATCCCGGCCTCATCGTTGCCCGAGTTCTACAAAGAGCGGCTGCTGGCGTTGCGCGACAGTCGCATCACCGGCGAGGGTGTTTTGATCATCAAGGGCCAGCAGTACCGCACCCAGGAGCAGAACCGTGCTGACGCACTGGCGCGTCTTGCCGAGTTGATCATCGCTGCCGGCAAGACCGAGAAGAAACGCCGCCCCACCAAGCCGACCCTCGGTTCGAAGACCCGCCGCCTGGAAGGCAAAGCCAGGCGGAGCAATGTCAAGGCGGGTCGGGGCAAAGTGGACTTCTAGTGCTGGGAGCTGCTACACCGCCTGCGCCAAAAGCGGGTAGTCGATGGTCACGCTCCTGAAGCAGTCAGGCACGGGTTATCGGCGAAGTTCTGCAGCAAACTGCGACGCCTTGAGTTGCAGCTGCGCAGGCCCGCCCCAGAACGCGCCGTGGCGCACGATCACCCTTTCATGCAGCGCTGCCGCCACCGCAGCGGCAGCATTCGGGGCTTTGAACAGCACAAAACTAGCTTCGTTGCCTACCTTCAGCCCATAGTCCTTTTTACCCATCACCCCGGCACTGGCTTCGGTCGCCATGTGCAGCGCTACCCGCAGTTCCTCGTCAGTGTTGAAGCCCGAACGATAGCCGACCAACATGGCCCGTTGCAGCATGTCGCCATTGCCGTAGGGCCACCACGCGTCCTGGATGTTGTCGTTGCCGGTGAACACCCGCACACCGCCTGCGCGCAAGCGCAGCACGGGCGGGAAAGCGTGCTCGCCCGGGGCGTTGGTCATGATCGACACGCCTGCACCGGCCAGCACTTCGGCGGTGCGGTCCACCACGCTGTCGTCAACTTCACCCAGGCCATAGGCATGGCTGACCGCTACCAAACCTTGCATGCCCAGTGCCTGGGTACGTGCGGCGATGCGTTCGAGCTGGGCTATGCAGATGTCGCCTGGCTCGTGCAGGTGAATATCAACCTTCACCCCGTGCCGGTCGGCGATGCCGAAAACAATGTCCAGCTGCGCTTCGGCGTCACCGTCCAGGGTGGTCGGGTCGATACCGCCCACCACCTGCACACCTTCGCGTACGGCAGCCTCCATCACTTCGGCAGTGCCGGGGCAGGTCACCACGCCGGCCTGGGGGAAGGCCACCAGTTCGATGTCGATCAGGTCTTTCCACTTCTCGCGGGCTTGGAGGATGGCACGCAGGTTGGCAAGGCCGGTAGTGGCGTCCACATCCACATGGCAGCGCATGGCCAGGGTACCGAATGCGGCGGCCTGGCTGATCAGGGCGTCGGCGCGTTCGACAATAGGCGGGGCGCTGGCGAGCTCGCGCTTTTCCACGGCCAGCCGCTCACGCAGGGAGGCCACGCTCTGGTGCGGGCGCCAACGGTCACCGACGAAACTCTTGTCCAGGTGAATGTGGCCATCGACGAATCCAGGCAATGCCAGCAGGCCTTCAAGGTCGATTGTCTCGCGGCCCGGCTCGCTGGCGCGCTGCGGGCCGATATGGTTGATGCGCCCGTTCTTTACGGCGATGTGCAGGGGCAGGCCATCAGCGTCGATGGCATTGATGAACTCACGGTCATTCATGGTCGGGCCTTTTTCCCAGGCTTAAGTGATGACACACGGTAGGAAGGATCCGCACACGTCACAAATTAATTATCAGGATCGACTGCAGTGCATTTCTGAATGCAGGCAGTGCAAGGGGGCGTATTAAAAGGTGCTTCACGGGTTGTCGGGTAGAGGGGGGATGAGAAGTGTATGCCTGGTTTAAGGGCGTTGCGGATATCGAGCGCCGCGCGGGTGGCGCTCGATATCCAGCCCGCAGTCGTTGACGAGCGAACATAGGGGCAGGGAAGGGCATGCTACTGCAGTGTCGGCGGCTTCATCTCAAGGGGCATCCCTGCCAGCGTCGCCTCCATCCCCGCGATTTTCCGCGTAAGCCGTTGCGCCTCCTCATCTTTGCCCTGTGCTTTCAGAAGATCCCGCTCTTTGCGTAATGCGAGCAGGCATTTTTGCAGACCCAGGCCAGAAGTATTGAACTGGTCCATGTTTCCCTCATGCTGAAGGCTTCCGTGCCGTTGTAGGAAAAATGGACCCTAGCAGTTCGATCTTGCTGCGGAAACTGAGGTTTCATACAGCAGATCCTCGGCACTAAGATTCGGCCTACAGCGCGAGGGAAAACTTCCTACAAATTAACGAGGAGGCTGTTTCTATTCGTGTAGATCAGAATTGCGCATGACGCCCGTAATTGCTGAGCCTGTGAGGATCAGGTCGTTCAAACAGGCACGATGCTGCCGGCAGGCTGGTCAGGTCTGCGCCGAAACTTAAAGTTGCAATTGTATGCAGATGCCGACAGGTCAAACTCGCTCTTGTGCCTTCCCACGAACCCACTTCCCCGTTAGCGAGCACGCTTGGCCGGAAGCGTCTCTGTGATGCTATGACGGCGAGGTTGCCGTTCAGGCCATTCGCATCTGATACGCTTTTTTTCATCAAACCTGAATCTGTATCCGTATCAGCTCTGCGCCGATAATGCTTTCCATCACCGCTATCACATTGAAGAGGTTCCGATGGGCAAGCTCGCGCTGTTTCTGGGTGGTTTTCTGCTGCTGACCCTTTTGGTAGGTCTGCTGGGTACCATCCCTCCAGGCTGACGACTCCCCCTCCGGCCCGCCCTTTTCCCAGGCGGGCCAGCGTCGTTCCGTTGCGGCAGTGGTCTTTGGTATACCGTTAGACTGGCGGTAGCTGCATGTCGTTCTCAAGTGAAATGGCCTCGTGTACCCTTCCGCTCGCGTCATAATGAGTCGCGGCAGTGGGCCGGCCTTTTACCTTGGAGTCGATATATAGATGGAATGCAAGAAGGACCCTTCAGCGCTTCTGGAGTGGCGTAGCCGCTTCCTGACCGCAGGCATTCTCGAAGAAAATGAATACGACCAGGCGTTGCGCAGTGCCGATGCGCTTGAGCAATCAGGCGTGATCAGTGCGGTTGAGTGGGTCGAGCTGGTCAAGGCGGCGAATGCAGCACTACTGGGTGTGCGATAAGTCCTTCTTTACGTGGGGAAATCTGTCCACAAAAAACGTGGGTAGGTCTGTGGATAAAATGCTGTAAGCCAAGCCGTTTGCGGCTTCTGTTGAATTGAGCAGAATTTGAACAGATGTCAGCGTGCCTGCCGGTTGCCTCCATTGCCCGCCTGGCGCAGAGCCAGCAGTAGCTCACGTACCCGCGCAGGCAGCTCGCCGGCAGGATACACGGCGTGCATTTGCGGGTCTTGGCCGGTACTGGATGTCAGCCGGTAATCTGCGCAAACACGCACCAGCCGGCCGGCACTGACCTGTGCCTCGCCCACCCAGTCGGCCAGGCGGGCAATGCCGGCACCGGCCAATGTACTGTGGTAGACCGCATCGCCTGAGCTCAGTCGCAGCCTTGGATGGGGGCGCAGGCTGGTGATTCGGCCATCGCGGGAAAAGTGCCAGGCCTTGAGAATGCGCGGGGCGGTATGCAGGATCAGCGAATGGTCAGCCAGGTCCTCTGGCCGTTTGGGCATGCCATGGCGCGCCAGGTAGTCCGGGCTGGCATATAGATGGCGTTGGTAGCGCCACAGTGGATAACCAATCAGCTCGCTTGATTGTGGAAACGCACCGCGAACCACGAAATCGAGCTTGCCCAGCAAAGGGTCAAGCGCCTCGTCACGGTAGTGCACATCCAGCGTTACCTGTGGGTGGCGGCGGGAAAACGCCGCCAGCACACCGGGCAGCACATGTTCGCCAAACAATTGCGGCACGCCAAAGCGGATCCAGCCCTGTGCGCTGCCACTGAGCGCGGCCAGTTCATCGGCGGCATCGCGTTGCACATCAAGCAAGCGTTCGGCATGGGGCAGTAACCGCTCGCCGGCGTCGGTAAGGGTCACAGCGTTGGCATTGCGGTTGAGCAGCTTGCACCCGCTATTGTCTTCCAAAGCCTGTATCGCCCGCGTCACAGCGCTGGGCGAGCGACCCAATGCGCGCGCGGCGGCGACGAAGCTGCGTTTGTGCGCGACGCTGACGAACGCCTGAATCTCGCGCAGCATGTCCAATGCCATGGAGGTCTCCTGGTTGCAGTTTTCGCAATATCGCATTTCAACACAGGCGCGCCGTTTTGATTAGCCTTGCAGTCTGCTTTCACTGCCTGGAACCGCGCCATGATGGATATCGCCGTACTCTCCCTGTTCGCTTTTGCCGCCGGCCTGATCGATGCTGCGGTAGGAGGTGGTGGGCTCATTCAGATTCCGGCGCTGTTCAACGTATTGCCCACGGCGCAACCTGCGGCCTTGCTTGGCAGCAACAAACTGGCATCGGTGTGCGGCACCGCTTTCGCGGCGCGCTCGTTCATTCGTAAGGTCACCCTGGACTGGGGGTTGATCGTGCCGGCGGCGCTCAGTGCGTTCATCATGTCGTTCGCAGGGGCCGCCACGGTGTCGCTGGTGCCGCCCAGCTTGATGCGCCCGGCAGTGCTGGTGCTGATCGTGCTGATGGCGATCTACACCTTTTGCAAGAAGGATTTCGGCACCTTGCACGCGCCGGCGAAGATCGGCCGCAAGGAGCAATGCCTGGCGGTACTGATCGGCGGCGCCATCGGTTTCTATGACGGCCTGTTCGGGCCAGGTACCGGCAGCTTCCTGATCTTCCTGTTCATTCGCTTTTTCGCGTTGGACTTCCTGCACGCCTCGGCTTCAGCCAAAGTGGTCAACATCGCCACCAACCTCGCGGCGCTGGTGTTCTTCGTGCCATCGGGCAATGTGCTGTACGCCATTGCCTTGCCCATGGCTGCATGCAACGTGCTTGGCGCGCTGACCGGGACCTGGCTGGCCGTGCGCAAGGGCGCAGGCTTTGTGCGCGGGCTGTTCCTGGTCTTGCTGTGTGTGCTGATCGCCAAGCTGTCCTGGGACTTGCTGATGGGCTGAGTCAAATCACCTGGCGCTGCGTCTCTGCCACTTCCACACGATTACGGCCGTGTGCCTTGGCGCGGTACAGCGCCTGGTCCGCACGGGCCAGCAGCTCGTCCAGGGTCGGGGCCGGCTCGTGCCCGGCGCAGCCGTCCAGGCCGATACTGACGGTGATCTGCGGGCGCCCGTCGCCCTTAGCCAGGTGCAGGTCCTGGACTGCTCTGCGCAGCCGTTCGGCAGTGAAGCTGGCCCGCTCCGGTGCCAGGCCCGGCAGTAGTACCACAAACTCTTCACCACCCATGCGCGCCAGCAGCTCGCCGCCGTGCAATTGGTCTTGCAGGGTCCGGGCGAACTGGCGCAGCACCTGATCGCCCACGCCGTGGCCGTGGCGGTCGTTGATCGACTTGAAATGGTCGATATCGAGCATCATCAAGGTCAGCGGTAGCGCCTGTGCGTGTTTTTGCCGGCTGTCGAGCAGGGCGTTGGCGCGGCGGGTGAATGCGCTGCGGGTCAGCGCGCCGGTCAGGTGATCAATGGTGGCCTGGTGCGCCAGGCGCGCCAGCAGGCTGCGATTGGCCTGGCTGACGCACGCGACCACCAGTGGCCCGAGTATCAGCATGGCGATGCCCATTCGGGCCGACATCAGTGTGGTAACCCCAAGCTCGCTTTGCGGCACGCTGAAGTGCATCAGGTTTTGCGCCACCGCGACGATCAGCGTGCTGCCGGCAATCAGTGTCAGAAGCGAAACCAGGAACGGTGAGTAGGTCCACGCACACCACAGCAGTGCTGCGATCGGGAAGGCAATCGCCCCCGGCCCGCCGAAGGCGATGCTGAAGGCCAGCGAGGCCAGCAGCACCAATAAAGGGGCCAGGGCTACAGCCTGGGCGCCGCTGCGCACCAACGCGCGTGCCGATGGTGCCGTTAGTAGTACCGGCAAAAGCAGCACCGCAGTCGAGAACTGTTCGCTGAACCAGGCCAGCCAGGTGGCGCGCAACGATTGCTCGAACCACGGAGTAGCCATGACGCAGGCCAGGCTGGCCGCCACCATGGCACCGGCCGCGCACGCGCCGAATACACTGAGCACCCCATGCGGGCTGCGCATGCGCCGGTGCAGGCGCGGCAGGCGTGACAGCAGTAGCCACACGGTCACCACGACGCTCAGGTTGCACAGGTTGAACCACAGCGCTGGCGGCCAGGCGCTGCCACAGGCCAGGTCGGCGGCGACCATACCCAGCCAGACCAGAGTGAACCCCACCAGGGTGGCTTGGCGCGGGTAGCGCAAGAGTACGCCGGTCAGCACCGCATTGACGGGCCAGAACAGCGACAGGGACTCGATCGGCCGTGCCAGGATACCGCCCAGGGTCAGGGCGAAGGTCAGGCCGAACAGAGCGAAATAGGGCAACACGCGCGATTGGGCTGGATAAACCATAGGCTCGACCGACAAGCGGAAACGGAATCCAGGACAACGGCTCTGGGCACCTGGGGCAATAGCGTCTCAGTGTGTTTCCACGGGCCTCTTAATGTCAATCTGCTGCGATCGCGCAGGATAATGGCCAATATCCTCTGGCGTCATAAACCATAGAACCAAGGCACCATCACCACCGCCACCAGCATCACCAGCACAGTGAAGGGCACACCAACTTTGACGAAGTCGGCGAAGCGGTACTGGCCTGGGCCGAGCACCAAGGTATTCACCGGCGAGGAAACCGGGGTCATGAACGCCGCCGATGCGGCCAAGGCCACAATCATGGCGAACGGGTACGGCGATAGGCCTAGCTGGGTCGCGGTGCTGATCGCCACAGGTGCCATCAGTACTGCGGTAGCCGTGTTGGAGATGAACAGACCGATCACTGCTGTGACCATGAACAGGCAGGCGAGCATGGCGATCGGCCCGGCGCCGCCCAACAGGCTGACCAGCCCGCCCACTGCCAGATCGATGCCCCCGGTTTGCTGCAGGGCTTGGGCGAAGGGCAGCATGCCGACGATCAGTACCAGGCTTTGCCAGTGGATGGCGCGGTAGGCGCTGTTCATGTCGATGCAGCGCCCGGCCCCCATCAGCAGGCAACCGATCAATGCGGCGATGACATTGGGTACCACGCCGCTGACCATCAGCCCGACCATCACCGCCAGGCTGATCAGGGCATAGGGTGCCCGGGTACGGGCTGGTGCCACTTGGTCGATCTCGGCAGGCAAGCTCAGTACCAGGAAATCCTTTGGCTGGCTTTGCAGCTGCCGCACCGCTTTCCAGGGGCCGACAACAAGCAGCGTGTCGCCAAGGCGCAGCGGCTCTTCCACCAGGCGCTCGTCGATCGCCGTCTGCTCACGGCGCAAGCCAACCACGTTAAGGCCGTAGCGGGTACGAAAGGCGAGGTCCAGGATACTTTTGCCGACCAGTTGCGAGCCGGGGGGCAGGGAGACTTCGGCCATGCCCAGCTCCTGGGACTGGTCGATGAAATAGGCAGCCTTGAAGTGCAGCGGTTCCAGTTGCATGGTCTGGCACAGGTTGCGCAGGTCGTCGCGCTTGGCGAACAGGTCGAGCAGCAGCACATCACCCTGCTGCAGGACGGTGCTCGAATCGGCGGCGATCACCCGCGTGGTGAACTTGTGCTGACGTTCGATACCGATCACGTTGGCGCCATGCCGGGTGCGCAGCTCCAACTCGCCAAGGGTATGGCCGATCAGCGGCGATTGCGCGCGAATGCGCAGACGCCGCTCCCGGCCGTTGAGCTTATAGTCCAGTACCAGGTCGAGCAGGGTACGGCGGCTTTCCACCCGACCATCCTTGCGTACTTCGCCGTTGAGCCAGTGGCGTGTCAGCAGCATGTAACCAATCCCCAGCACCAGCACCACCAGGCCGAACGGCGTGAAGCTGAAGAAGCTGAAACCTTGCTCGCCGTGGCGCACCAGCTCGCTGTGCACCACCACGTTGGGCGGTGTGGCCACCAGGCTGAGCATGCCGCTGATCAGGCCGGCAAAGCTCAGCGGCATCATCAGGCGGCTTGGCGAAATCTGGAGGCGTGCGGCAATGCTCAGTACCACCGGGATAAAGATCGCAACCACGCCAGTCGAACTCATCACCGAGCCCAGCCCGGCCACCGACACCATCAGCAACACCAGCAGGCGTGCTTCGCTATTGCCGGCCCGGTCGCTCATCCATTCGCCGATGCGATAAGCGATGCCGGTACGCACCAGCCCTTCGCCGATCACGAACAAGGCAGCGATCAATACAACGTTGGGGTCGCTGAAGCCGGCCAGGGCCTGCTCCACGGTGAGGATGCCCGACAGTGGCAGGGCGAGAATCACCAGCAGCGCGACCACGTCCATGCGTGGTCGGTTGATGACGAAGAGGGCGATGACGACAGCCAGCAGGCCGAGGACCCAGAGCAGTTCCTGGTTCATGGGGCGGGGGTGTTCCTTCACTCAAGGTGGCACGAAAGACAGTAGCAGTCAGTGTGGCAGCTTGTGGTGAAGAGGGTGTTGATGAGGGTCAGCGGGGAGCGAGTCTGCCTTGTTCAGGCGGCTGGAACTTGCGGGGTCGATGCAGGGGGCGGCAAGCCGGCCCCTGCAAAGGCTGCGCTGAATCAGTGACGGTGACGGCGATGCTTCTTGCCGTTGTTGTCACCCAGGTGGTTGCCAATGGCACCACCGGCCGCGCCGCCCAGGCCGGCGCCGATGGTCGAGCCGGCCGAACCGCCGACCTTGCCGCCCAGCAGCGAACCGCCTGCCGAGCCCAGGCCACCGCCGATGGCGGCTTCGGTGCGGTTGCCCTTGCGCGCAGCCACCGCGCTGCCGGCGGCGCCGCCAAGGCCTGCGCCGACAGCTGCACCAGTGCTGCCGCCGAGCTGTTGGCCGACAACATTACCCAGGACGCCACCCAGGCCACCGCCGATGGCGGCGGTACCGTCACCGGCGAAAGCGCCTTGGCACAGCAGCAGGCCAAGGGCAAGGGAAGGCAAAGTCAGACGCATGATAGGGAGCCTCGGAGATTCATCAGGTTAAGAGTGGGTTGCAAAGACGTGTTAGCGGTAGTCGTGGTCACGGTGGCGGCGATCGTTATCGTCGCGGTCATGCCGCTGATGGTGACGGTGGTCGCGGTCGCCATCGCGCCATCCGCCGTCATCATCGTGGTAGCGATGATGGTGGCAGCCGGCAACTAAAAGAAAAGCGGCAATCAGAGAAAGGCTTGCAAGGCGGGTCATCACGATATAGGTCCTTGATCCGCATAGGTTTACGGGACACTTTCTGAGACTGTGATCGATCAGTTTGGTTTCCTGAACGGGCATTTTTTTGCTGCGCCGACGATGAATGGCGTGCCTGCCGGCTGCTGTTCTGTCCCGCTCGGTCATGGCTCGCCTGCGGTTGGGCGCTTAGACTTGCGCACAGGCCGCAAAGAAGACGGCCATCTGCCACACGGTGAATCATGATGATCGCCCATACACCCACGCTGTTCGCCGCCGTTGCGCTGGTCGCGACCATCCTGGCGTTCTGCCTGTTGCTGGTTGGCCAGTCCAATCGCCAAGACAATCTCTGGCTTACCGCTTGCGGCTTGCTCGCCCACGCGTTGGCCTACGTTTGCTACACCGTTTATGGGCACGCCCCGCTGTGGCTCAGCTATGGGGTGGGCAACAGCCTGCTATCACTGGCCCTGGCGTTCTATTCGGCCAGCCTGTTTCGCGTGCGTGAGCAGGCTGTGCCGTGGCGGCAAGTGTTCATCATTCCCGCCTGCATGTTGGTGGGCCTGATGCTGCTGCTCGACACACTGGAGCCGCGCATGCTGCTGGCGACGCTGGTACTGATGCTGCAGTGCGCGCTGATCCTGTACTGGGTGCGGCGTCACGTCGAGCGGCCGGGCAGGGCGCACCTGTTGCTTCAGATTGGCGCCGTTGTCAGCCTGGTCGGGCTGGGCATGCGTGCGCTTGCAGTGGTCAATGGCACGGCCGTGGAAATGCGCTACGACACCAGCAACCTCAAGCAGAGCATTTCTGTCGCCATCGGTACGGTAACGGTGATGATGTACTCCATCGGCCTGGTGCTGATGGCCAAGGAGCGCAGCGAATCACGCCTTAAGCACCTGGCCTTGCGCGATGTGCTGACGGGCACCTACAACCGTCGGGCGATTCTCGAGCGCTTTGCCGTCGAACTGGACCGCGCCCGTGGCGAACGCAGCAGCTTGGCCGTGGCGATGATCGATCTCGACCATTTCAAGCGTATCAATGACCTGTACGGGCACCTGGCCGGGGACGAGGTGTTATGCCATTGCGTACGCCAGTTGGAGCAGCGCCTGCGCCACGGCGACAGTCTCGGGCGCTATGGGGGGGAGGAGTTCCTGTTGCTATTGCCACACGCCGATCGTGACGGCGCGATGGCAGCCTTGCAAGGCCTGAGGGAGGCCATTGCCCTCAGCCCGGCGCACTTTGCCGGTGACCAGATCACGCTGCGCTTCAGCGTAGGGCTGTGGTGCGGTGTGCCTGGCCCGCACGACACTACCGCGAGCCTGCTTGCCCAGGCTGACGCGGCGCTGTATCAGGCCAAGGCAGCCGGGCGCAACACAGTGCACATGGTGGCGTTGACCGCTGCCGGTTGAGTCAGGACGCCGGGTGGATGGCCAGCACTACGCCGTTGGTGATCTGCACCAGCACATAGTGTTCGCCCATGCGTACCCAATGGCTTTCTTTCTCCGGTGCTGGCAGGCCCTTGGCCTTCCAGTCGGTCAAGGCTTCTTCGTCGCGTTTGTACTGGTCGGGTGCCTTGTCGCCCACTTTGAGTTCGCGGTTGTGGGTTTCTGGTGCGGTAATGCTCTCTTCAGCCGAGGGCGCGGCTGACACCATCATCGGCAGGCAGGGCAGGGTGGCGAGTAGCAGCGAAGGCAAAAGACGAGGTACTTTCATGGCAATCTCCTGTTGATGGCATGCCTTATCTGCGACAACAGCCCCCGCGTGACAATTCACTCGCGATGCTGCGCAGTGCTAGAGTCGCTTTCTTTTTTGCCCCGAGGATGGAACATGCGAGCAATTCTGCCGATGGCTGCGGCGCTGGTATTGGTTGGTTGCGCTTCAGCAGCCATGGATACGGCCCGTGGTGGCAAGCCGACTGCACAGCTCGATTCGCAAAAGGCGCCGGAGCTGGTAGCCCAATGCATCCAGTTCAGCTGGCAGAAAGAGGATGTGTTCGGGGATGACGCTAGCGGCTATCTGGAGTCGCGCAAGCAAGGTGGGCTGACGGTGTATACCCGCGAAGCGGAATCGTTCGTGGATGTCTACCCGCAGGCTGGTGGCACACGGGTGGATTACTACGCACAGAAGAATGACGGCGTGGCGTTGCAGCGGCGGGCGGCGGCGGCCACCTGCCTGTAACGCTTGGCGGTTTGATTTTTACGCCCCTCTGCGTTCCTGGGCTCTGTGGGAGCCGGCAATCCTGCTCCCACAGGGCCGCGACTGCGGGCGCAGTCAGGACAGGTAACCACCGTCGACATTGAGTGCGGTGCCGGTGGTGTAGCTGGAGGCATCACTGGCCAGGTACAGCACGGCGCCGGCCATTTCCTTGGGGTCGGCCACGCGTTTGAGCGGGATCTGCTGCAGTGCGGCGTTGAGGATTGCGTCGTTTTTCACCAGCGCCGAAGCGAATTTGGTGTCGGTCAGGCCCGGCAGCAAGGCATTGCAGCGGATGCCGAATTGCGCGCATTCCTTGGCGAAGACCTTGGTCATGTTGATTACCGCTGCCTTGGTCACCGAGTAGATACCCTGGAAGTGGCCCGGTGAAACCCCGTTGATCGACGCCACGTTGATGATGCTGCCACCGCCGTTTTCACGCATCAGCTTGCCGGCTTCAACCGACATGAAGAAATAGCCGCGGATATTGACGTCGACGGTCTTCTGGAAGGCACCCGGGTCGGTGTCCAGCACATTGCAGAATTGCGGGTTGGTGGCGGCGTTGTTGACCAGCACGTCCAGGCGCCCGAACTGTTCGCGGATACCGGCGAACACCTGCTGGATCTGTTCCAGTTCACCGATGTGGCAGGCCACTGCTGTAGCCTTGCCGCCTGCCGCGATGATCGCATCGGCCACCTGTTGGCAGCCCTCCAGCTTGCGGCTGGATACGATCACATGGGCGCCTTGCTGGGCCAGCAGGTGCGCGATGGCTTCGCCGATGCCACGGCTGGCGCCGGAGACGAAAGCGATCTTGCCATCGAGGTCGAACAGGTGGGTCTTGGACATGCTGTTTTCCTTGTTGTCTGTCGTCAGAGCGTGGACTTGGCTATTACCTGCAGGCTCATCTGCTCCAGCAGCCGGTTCATGTGAATGAACTGGGCGAAGCGCTTGTCCTGGGTCTGGCCGTGGTAGAAGCGGTAGTAGATCTGCTGCACGATACCCGCCAGGCGGAACAGGCCGTAGCAATAGTAGTAATCGAAGTTGTCCAGGCGTATGCCCGCACGCTCGGCGTAGTAATCGACGAACTGGCGGCGGGTCAGCATGCCGGGGGCATTGCTCGGCTGGCGTCGCATCAGTTGCACCGGCGCCGGGTCGCTCGCCTCGATCCAGTAGGCCAGGCTGTTGCCCAGATCCATCAGTGGGTCGCCGATCGTGGCCATCTCCCAGTCCAGCACGCCAATGATGCGCATGGGGTTTTCGGCATCCAGGATCACGTTATCGAAGCGGTAGTCGTTGTGCACGATGCCTGGGCGAGGGTGGTCGGCCGGCATCTTTTCGCGCAGCCAGGCAATGACCTGCTCCCAGCGCGGCGCATCGGGTGTCAGGGCTTTTTCGTAGCGGCTGGTCCAACCTTCGATCTGGCGCTGCACGTAGCCTTCAGGCTTGCCCAGGTCGGCGAGGCCGCAGGCCTGGTAGTCGACCTGGTGCAGCTCTACCAGGCGGTCGATGAAGCTTTTGCAGAGGGCTTCGGTACGGGTGGCATCCAGGCTCAGTTCGGCGGGAATGTCCGAACGAAGGATGATGCCGTTTACCCGCTCCATTACATAGAACTCGCCGCCGATCAGGGTTTCATCGGTGCAGTGCGTGTAAGCCTTAGGGCAGTAAGGGAAGCCGCTGTTGAGCTGGTTGAGGATGCGGAACTCACGGCCCATGTCGTGGGCCGACTTGGCTTTCTGGCCGAAAGGCGGGCGCCGCAGCACGAACTCACGGCCTGGGTAAGCCACCAGGTAGGTCAGGTTGGAAGCCCCCCCGGGGAACTGGCTGATGCGCGGTGCGCCTTCAAGGCCCGCGATATTGGCCTTGAGGTAAGGGTCGATGACGGCCGCGTCGAGTTCTTCGCCGGGGCGTACCTGGGTGGACTGGTCGGTGAGCGTCATGCGTTTACCTTATTATCGATCGCAAGGATTATTGGCTAATCTAATGGCCTTGATGCACTGGAACAAGCGTGCCAGGTGCCATATAGGTTTGGGTGTTGCCGGCCGATCACTGCACCGAATGCACACTGGCGGGCAAAAAAAAACCGAAGCCGGTCAGGCTTCGGTTTTCGTCTCGCGCGGTGCGCCCCTCACTCAGGAAGGGAACAGCTCGCTGAGCTTCATCGACAGCATCATGTCGCCTTCAACGCGCAGCTTGCCGCCCATGAACGCCTGCATGCCGTCGGTCTCGCCACTGACGATGCCCTTCAGGGTATCGCTGTCCATGACCAAGGTGCAGTTGGCATCGGGGTTTTCGCCTTCCTGCAGGTTGCAGGCACCGTCCTTGACGATCAGGGCGTAGTGCTTGTCTTCGTCGGTGATGTTGAAGCCGAACACCAGGTCCAGGCCTTCGGCTGCAGACGGATTGAACTTCTCTTGCATCTTTTTCACGGCATCAGCTACGGAGGTCATGGCGCATTCCTTATTGAGTGATTTCACGTCCCGAATAGGGACACAACAGGCCGGGCTCATCTAAAGGTAATGAGCTCCGGCACCTTCAACAACTGCACATGGGCCTGGTTATTGAAGGAAGCCAGTGCCACGTCACGGCCGCGGAACTTCAGCTGGCTGAGCGACGTGTTGATTATCTGCCAGTTCAGCGCGAAGGCCTGGCTGGGGGTAATTCCAGTAGTCAGGTGAAGCAGGGCGGCAATGGTGCCTCCCGAGGTGAATACCGCGATGTTGTCGCCACTGCCGGCGCTGTCCAGCACACGTTGCAACCCGGCCTGCACCCGCGCGGTAAACGCCTGCCAGGTTTCCAGGCCGTCGTCGGCATGTTCGCCGGCGTGCCAGCGCTGCACCACCAGGGCGAACAGGCGCTGGAATTCGCTGCGGTTCTGGGCACCATTGCGCAGGATGTGCAGGGCCTGCGGCTCTTCGGCCAGCAGGCCGGGCAGCAGGGCACGGATAACACCGTCGGCATCGAACTCATTGAACGCAGGGTCGGTCTCAATGGCGGGCACCGCGCAGCCATTACCGTGCAATGCCTCCAGTGCCAGCCGCGCAGTATCTTGCTGGCGGCGCAGATCACCGGCCACGCATCGGTGAAGGCGCAGGTCCAACCGGGCAAGGTGTTCACCCAGTGCCTGGCTTTGCCGCACACCCACCGGCGACAAGACGTCATAGTCGTCGGCACCGAATGAGGCTTGGCCATGTCGGATGAGGTAGATGTTGCCCACGAAGGTGTCCGGCCGCTTTAAGGTTGCTGCGAGGTTAGGATGCGCCACACGGGCTGTCAACGAAAAAACATACAAGCGTTTGAAAAGGTCGTTTGAACTGTGTTGCCAGCGTTTACCGCAGCTGGCAGCGCTACGGGCACACCGGTATGCTTGCTACAGTTTCGCGCCGTACAGGCGCAGGTTCATAAGGAGTCAACGTGGAGTTTCTTGCCGAATACGCAAGCTTTCTCGCTAAAACCGCCACCCTGGTGATTGCCATCCTGGTGGTGCTGTCTGCCATCGCCGGCTTGCGCGGCAAGGGGCGGCGCAAGGCTGGCGGGCAGTTGCAGGTCACCCGTCTCAACGAATTCTACAAAGAGCTGCGCGAGCGGTTGGAAGCGGGCTTGCTCGACAAGGCCCAGCTCAAGGCCCTGCGCAAGCAGCAGGCCAAAGCGGAAAAACAGCAGAAAAAAGGCAAGGCCGAAGAGAAAGGCCGGGTGTTCGTGCTCGACTTTGATGGCGACATCAAGGCGTCCGCCACCGAAAGCCTGCGTAACGAAATCACTGCATTGCTGACCCTCGCCACCCCGCGTGACGAAGTCGTGCTGCGCCTGGAAAGCGGTGGCGGCCTGGTGCACAGCTACGGCCTTGCGGCCTCGCAACTGGCGCGCATCCGCCAGGCCGGCATTCCGCTGACCGTGTGCATCGACAAGGTAGCCGCCAGCGGTGGTTACATGATGGCCTGTATCGGCGAGAAAATCGTCAGCGCGCCCTTTGCCGTGCTTGGCTCGATCGGCGTCGTGGCGCAGTTGCCGAACGTCAACCGTCTGCTGAAAAAGCACAACATCGATTTCGAAGTACTGACCGCCGGCGAGTACAAGCGCACCCTGACCGTGTTCGGTGAGAACACCGAGAAGGGCCGCGAGAAGTTCCAGGAAGACTTGGACATCACGCACCAGCTGTTCAAGGACTTTGTCGCCCGCTACCGCCCGCAGTTGCACATCGACGAAGTGGCTACCGGCGAAGTCTGGTTGGGTGTCGCCGCGCTAAATCGCAAGCTGGTGGATCAGTTGCAGACCAGCGACGAGTACCTCAGCGAGCGCGCCCGCAACGCCAGCCTGTTCCATGTGCACTATGCCGAACGCAAAAGCCTGCAGGAGCGAATCGGCATGGCGGCGAGCGGTGCGGTTGAGAACGCCGTGGTAGGTTTGTGGAGCAAACTTGGCCGCTTGCGCTAACACGTTGAACCCCTTGAATATTTTTTCTGTTCAGGGGGTTGCAAGGTTGGCGGAATGCAGACATAATGGCGCCCATCGAAACGCAGCAAACTTTGAAAAAGGTTCTACGTTTCAAGGAGATAGAAGCGCAAGCAACTAAATCCGAACTTTGAGGCCGAGTAGCAAAGTGGTTATGCTCCGGATTGCAAATCCGTCTACGCCGGTTCGATTCCGACCTCGGCCTCCACATTCGAAAGCCCCGCAGATTAACGTCTGCGGGGTTTTTCTTTGCGCGTCAAAAAGGCAAAGTGTTCCGCAACTTTTGGCATGCGTTCCGCAACCCTGCCTATTTCGTTGGGCTCACAACCTCGCCTACGCGGCGATAGACCCGCTTGGTGATCTCCTCTTTCGAGTGCCCCAGCAGCCGGCTGGCGTGGCTGATATCCTCGATCTCCGACGCAGCCTTCGGGCGGATATCGCGGAACTGGAACTGCCGAACTTTGGCGGCCAGGTCAGTGTTGCCGTCGCCGATCAGCTTGCGAGCAGCCTTGTCCCGCGCCTCACTGAAGCGATTCCTCAGCATCTCCCAGCTCATCCGTAGGCCGGCGTCGTTGGTAATCAGGCGTGAATTGCGCACGCCCTGCAGCTTGCGCCGTTCAAGCAGCGCCTCGATGAACAGGCCTAGGCCGGTCAGCACGCCATTTACGTGCCGTCGGATTCGCAACTTCTTATCGGTCTTGTTCTGGTCGACCCACAAGTAGTCCTCGTCGAGGTCGACCGTGCTGAACTTCAGCGTGTCGGCTGGTCGCTGGCCGGCCAGGTAGGCCAGGTCCATGGCGTCCTTAAGACCCTGGTCGCCTTCGGCATACACCGCATCCCAGATCTCGTCGGCCGCGTAGAAGTCGCGGACCTTCTCTTTGTTGCGGCGAACCGCCAGGCAGGGGTTGCGCTCGACAAAGCCCCACTCCATGGCCATGGTGAAAACGTGCGACAGCAGGGCGATCTCCCTGTTTGCCCGAGTCTTCGCGGTGCGGGCGTCCCGGTACTGGGCAACGACCGGCGGGCTGATGGCCTCGATCGGCGCGTCACCGAACGCCTTGCGCAGGCGCTCCAGTTCGTACTTGTTGTCTTTCTGAGTGCGCGGCGCTTTGGTCGGGATAATGTCCCGCTCATACCGTTCGAACAGCTCACCCATCGTTGCCATAACCTTCGGCCTTGCCTTCTGCTCCAGGCGCGCCCACTCCAGCTTGGCCTCCGCCAAGTCCTGCCCCAAAGGAATTTCGATCCTCTTTCCGTCTGCGTCTCTACCGCAGTAGTAGTACGCAACCCAAATTTTCCCGCCTTTCCTTTTCCGCGCCCGCCGAAGCATGCGCTCCGGCAGGTCACGGTTTTCCTTTTTTCTATGGCGCACTTGCTACCCCACGCGCGATAAGTCCAATGTCCATGTTTCAGCCGTGGCATTCGTTGCTGTCGGCTTGACGCCTGCCATCTTGAGCCGGGCGTATACCCGGCCCACAATGGGCCGCCTGGCCCGGGTGAGCGTGTACTGCCAGCCATTGTTGGCCAGCCACGCGATCTGTTTGCTCGGGAGCTGGTAGCCGGTCACCCGCACCACCTCTTCCTCATCGAGAAACTCGCTTGCATGTTCCATGGGATGGGCTCCACGCCGCCGGTGGCGGCAGGTTGGTGGTCAGGCTGCTGGCGCAGGGCTGACGATGTAGTAGCTTGTGCACTTGCAACGCGGGCACACCATGGTGCTAGCGCCTTTGAGCCACTTGCAGGGCGCAAGCACGCGCTCGCTCTCCTTGTGCTGGTTGCGGCACCGGGAGCACTTCACTGTGATATCGGACACGGGTCATCCTCGCCCGCGCATGTCGGCGGGCTTGAGTAGTTGGGGGGAGGGGTTATGCGAGTTCGGCCGCGAATGCGTCGACCAGGGCCTGGTTGGTTAAGTTGATCGGGAGAGCGTCGGTGCTCTTGCCGTCGCAGATCAGAACCCAGCCGTTCTTGTAGAGGGTGCAGCTGCTGCGGCCCAGCTGAACCCGGGCGATCGGCAAGCCGCCGAAGGGGAGCCAGCGGTTGATGCGATAGATCAGTCTCCTCATGGCATCAGCTCCTTCGGCACCTGGACGGTATCGCCGAGCTTGGCGGCGACGTAGGCGCGGGTTGCTGCAATCAAACGGTTTTCACCGCTGCCGAATCCCGCGCGGGCATCGCCGTCACCGAGATCGATCCAAACTTCTGCGCCGCGGCCTCCGCCAAGCACTTTGGGAACTCGGCGCTCTTCCGGGTCGATGCGCTCAATCAGTGGCCCGCCCAGCGCCCAGTCTTCCCACGGGTTGTAGCGTTTGGTGTGCTCGATGGCCTGGCCCTGGTACCGGGCGAACACGCGCCAGGGGTTGCCGTACTGCGGCGGGACCAGTTCAAGGTTCAGCCCTTCGGCTTTGCCAACGGCCCAGCCCAGCGCTTCGCCCACAAGGTCTGCCGTCTTCACTTCGATCAGGTCGGTCATGGTTTCACCACCTGCAGCTTGCTTCGGGCAACGTCCGTAACAGCGTCGCGGATCGCATCGTTGATGATGCGAGCGTTGGCAGCGCCCAACTGTGCATACATGGCACCGTTTGCTGCGGCCATGAACCCGGCCCAGAGCTGGCCTTTTTCAATTGGCCCGTCGAAACCGTTCGCTGCTGCAACATCGTCGAAGGTTGGCCGAAGCATAATCCACATGTCGCGGCCCAGTGCTGATGCGTCTTTCACAGCTGATACCTCTCATCAATCCAGCGCCCAGGCGCCAGAGCGGGTGTAGGTTCGGGTTGGGTTTCGTGCGGGGAGAGCTGGCGCTCGTTGCCGGCCTGCAGCTGGCTGTCGGGGATGCAGCTGATGCCGACCCCATTCAGCAGGTAGCAGGTGACGCCGCGCTGGCTGTCGTGCTGCACGTCGATGACGTTTTCGTTTGCGCTGGCGCCGGTGGCCAGCAGCAGGAGGCAGAGGGCGAGGCGGGTCACAACAGCACCCCGCTGGCCTTGGCCAGGCGCACGTCTTCCTCGGTAACGGTGTGCAGAGCCATCTTCTCGATGGTGAAGAAGTTGGGCTGGCAGAACTTGCGGGCCCAAGCATGCAGCGGCTCCAGCGCCTTCCCGAGAGCTGCTGTTGCCTCGTCGTCGAGGTCAGGGTAGTTGTCGACCCATTCCCCCGCGTCGCTTCCGGCGGCGGCCTCGAACATGTGGTTGAGCAGGTCATCGGGATCGGGGAGGAAACCGGCAGGGTCGGCCTTGCAGACGGTGCCGGTATGTACAGTGTCACCCACCTTGAGGCCGTTGCCCCGGCCTGGGCCGAAGCTGGTGCCATCCGCTGCGCTGCCGAAGTTGTCACGAATCAGCGCGGTAAGGTTCGGGTAGTCCCACGATCCGTCATCGCCATTCACTGACCAGGCTTCCTCGGCCTTCCGCCTCGCCCAGCTGACACACGGGCCATCCTCTGTATCGAAGATCCCGAGCAGGAACCATTCAGGCCCTGGGCATTCAGGCTCCCAGCCGAGGCAGTGGCACTCGCCGTCGTCGTAAGGGTGGTGGTCGCCGATATCCGAATCCATGTGCCACTGCTTCAGCTCCAGGCCCTGCTGTACGAGCCAGGCTTTGAAGGCGGCATAGTCTTCGTCGAAGTCCGGCTCGTCGGGGTGACTCCACCAGCCGTCTTGATCGCGCTCGACGGCCACACGTTGGATCAGCTTGATTTCTTCAGACACGACGATTCCTTGGCCGCCATATCGCGGCAGTGAATAGAGGGGAGAGGGGTTTGCCGGTTGTCCGATTCAGCCCTCAGATCGGCTCGGCGGATTTGCGGAAAACCGGGCTTTCGCTATGGTGGCAATACAACACCTAACTACAACTAAAGTCGTAGGAGCGCTTCATGAGAATTCGCGGTGATGTTTTCTGGGCTTGGGCTGACCCAACGCTTCACCACCGAACTCATGACGATACGCTCGAAGATGGGACGCACATTGATGTCCAAGTGCGACTGTCGCGAACTGGCAGCACGCAGATGTTCATCGGGGTGTATGCACCAGGCGGTATGGCCATTCACGAGGAGGCATTCGATGCGCGGCCTGGCGAGTCGATGAGCGGGGCGCTGGCATGGGGAGTGGGCCGCGCTCGCCGCGTGGCGGTTGAAGGGGGGGCTGCTGGTACGATCACGGCTGTTAAGTGAAAAGTAGTTGTAAAAATTGTCACGCTCGCCTTCTCCAGTGGATTCGGTGGAACAGATGTGTATGCTGTCTCGCCAGTCAATAATCTGAGTTTAAAGGTCCGTTTCATGCGCAAACGCGGTAACGTCTATTGGAAGTGGGCCAATCGTGAGTTGCATTTTCGGAACTACGATGAACGCCTAACCTGCGGTACTTTGATCAACATTCAGGTGCGCACCTCAAAAGAGAACGTAACCCAATTGTTTTTCGGCATTTACGGCGAGAAAGGCCTGATGCTTCTTGAGGAACACTACCCAGATTGCAGAGGGCAGACGATGACAGCCGCTATGGTTTGGGCGCTGCAGCGTGCCAACGACTGGCTAAGCGGAGATCGCCCCGGCCCTTGATGATCGAATAGAGGGGAGAGGGGTTACAGCGGAAAGAGTACGGATGTACTCCTTTCAGGATTCGGCGGCGATCAACGCGGTTTGGCCGCCACACGCATCGCACGCGCGGTCAGTTGGTTGCTCAGCCTGGCATGCTTGGCACGACCATGTCGGCGAGCTTGGTCCTGCGCTGGCGGATAGGGCATCAGCGATCCGGCGTAGCTCGTAGGCGGCATCCTTCAATCGTGCATCAGCAACGTCAACGGCATGGTCAACCCGTGCTCTGGTCATTTTCTTGTCTTCGTCCTGAAGGTCTTGCAGAGCGAATAACGGTGCGCTGATTAGGTGAGCCGCCATGCAGATAAGGTCGCCAGACTTGTCGCGCAGCAGCGCATCTCGCTCGGCCAGCTTGTCGCTCAGCTCCTCGATGGCGGCCAGGTTCTTGATGCCATGGCTCCGCGAGTAGAAACGATCGAGCTTGGCGCTAAGGTCGTCGCGCTCCTCCCGCATGTAGCCAAGCTCTACCCGCAGCCGATCAACCTCAGCGGCACCGGTCATCGGCCCCAGATCAACAATCGGTAGCCCAGTATTTGCCGCATCCCTCTCTGCCTCTTCTTTGGTCCACCAGATGGCAGTACCAACCATCCAGGCTATTGGCTCGGGGTGGGGCTGCGGGGCCGGCTGCGCAAGAAGGCCGGATATGCGCGTAACTGCGCGATCAATCGGCGCTTGGATGAAACCAGGCAAGGGCTCACCAGTTGGCGGCTTCATACCGGTGACGCCGGAAACCATGCCGACAAGGGCTTCGGTGACGATCTTGCTCAGTTCGGTGTTGCTGGATCGGTTTTCTGTGGGCATGGGGATACCTCGCCGCTATATTTAATTGGGCTCGTAAGGAGGTTGCGTGAATGATGTTCTACTGGAGAATCAGGAAGTACCTTCCTGGCGCCGTGCGGTATCAGATAGAGATCAGGCGCTGTCGTGCAGCTCAAGAAAGACTGGACAGGAAAAGGCCTCCTAGCAACTCCTCGCTTGAAAGTGGCGCGGTCCACCAATACGTTCAAGATTGGTCTGAGCTGCATCAGTGGCGCCGAGACCTGATCACGCGTGAGTATCGGCGAAAGTTAGACCGCCTATCAGTTCCCATGCCAAGTTACGAAGATGACCGTTATTGGGAGATCGTCGACTGCGTGCTAACCGGCGAAGAAATTCGCTGCCTTACCACCGAAGGTGAGATCGCAGCCAAGGCAGCTCTTAGGGAAGAGCAAAAGCACCGTCGTGAGGTCAAAGCATTTTGGCTCACATGGATCACAGGACTAGGCGGCACTCTCATTGGGGTTATTTCCGTCTGGCCTAAGTAACTGACGCAGAACCAAGCAACCTTTGCCGTTTCAGGTTTCCAGTCCGCCTAGCTGCATCCCAGGCGCCGCCCTCGCCGGGGAGGCGTTATCGTTGAATAGGGGAAGGCGCCGCAGTGGCGCGCATTGTTCTGGTGAGCTATCAATTCATGGCTGACTCGACCTGGTGGAGGTCGCCATGACACTGAAAAGCGATACCGAGGCCCTTGCCTCGATCGAGGAAGAAGCCCAGGCAATGCTGAAAAAGATCGGTCTGCCGGATGACCACCTGAAGAAAGAAATGGTCATCTGCCTGCGCCAGATCATTGCGATTGCCCGCTACCGAAAAGGCCTGGGCGCCGCCCCTCTGGATGAATAGGGGAAGGCGCTGGCGGACAGCGCTTGGAAAAAGCCCAAGTGGATTTGTCTTTCCATTGGGGCCATGCTGCAGGAAACCTCAAAGGAGCCTGCCCCATGGATTACGATCTCGAAGAATATGCACTCGATGTCATATCCAACTTCGAATACGCCATGGAGCATGGTGACTCAGCTGTCATGCCTGAGCTGGACGAACTTCGGTTTGCCCTTGAACGGCTGATGTTTCATCACGGGATGAATGGCCTGGAGGCATCAGTGGCTCCCTTACGAAGAGCGGTAACTGGGCCTGATGTGAAAAGCTACCGCGAGGTCGCTCGCTTGATACAGGAGCTGATGCTGCGCCTATATCCAGTCCACCAAGAGCCTGCACCTGGGTCGTTCGACGACGTACCGTTCTAATAACCCAGCATGGTGGCAATTTGGTTTGGGATGGGGTATTACGGGGGGGCCGGCATGGGGCCGGAGGCATTCTTTGACTAGGAAGAAAAAATGATCACGATCAAAGGAAACACCGCGGAAAATTGCGGTACTTTGCTGGAGCTCACCGCCCCGCATACGGCTAATATTCTTGTTGAGAATAATCACGGGATCAACATTTCCGGCCAGCTGATCAATGCAAAAATTTTCGTTGATCAGAGTCGTCTAAACGCTTTTCTGGCCGAAATCACTCCGCATATCGGCAGTCTTGATAAGGAAAAGGCTGAGTCGTTGAGCTTGATCCTTCAGGATCTCAATGACCCCGATATTGAGGACAAGGCATCTGCGCTATACAAACTTGCCGAATTTGGAAAGTCTGTGGCGAGCGGCGTTGTGTCGGCGATCATCACCTCATTCATTCCTAAGTAGGCACATCAATTATCTGAGCCGATCCGCATAGTTTCGCGGTGATATGCCAACTGTAGTTGCCGCGCCACAATCGGTGATACCGTGATTTTGTGGCGCGGATTCCTCACTACTTCGAGTCGAAGGTGCCCAGCGACAGCTTCGCGGCGGTACCTACCTTGTCGTCGAGAACAGACTTGAATTCCTGAGCGATGGCCTCGCGCTGGGCTTCCTCGCCGATCCAGCGCAGTTTCAGAACAGGCTGCGCTCCGCCAGTGATGACCGATACGCGCAGGCGGATCACCTGCTCACCCAGGCCTTCGAACGGAATGACCTTGAAGTCCAGCCACGCCGGCAGGGTTTCCTTGCTGCTGGCTTCGATCTGGTCCATGGTGCTGCGGCTGGCGCGGGTCTCACCGACGGCGTGATCGCTCTCTGACGATGCCTTCACGGTGATGGTGCGAACTGCGGCGATCGCTTTGGCGATGCTCATGTTCTGGCCATTCTCATCGCTGGCCGACAGGTGCTGGTTCCAGTCTTCGATCCAGTCGCTCATGGCTTTCTGCACGAGGCTCTGGCCGCACACTGCCTGAACAGCTGCAAACGCTGCGGATGCCTTCAGGCGCAGCACGGCGCGGTCATCAGCATGGCCCGGGTCTTCTGCGGTGCCGATGTTGAATAGCACGGTGCAGCTCATGTTGTCCTGATCGATGAAACCGCGGGCCGCTGGCGCGGCGCGCTCGACGACGTAGGCGCTGTAGTCGGCCAGGGAGTGCGTCGCGTAGGTACCGCGGAAGCGGCTGCGGCCAAGCTGGAAGCGTTCCAGGTCGATCACGGTGGCGCTATCCGGAACGATTACGGTAGGGGTATTTGTGTTCAGGGCCTTGCCGGCGGCCGCCAAGGCCTGGTCGCCAATGAGCTGCAGAGCTTCTTTGCTGAAAGACATGGGCTATTCCTTGTGGGTGAGGTGGGTTACGAGCGTGGGTGCACAGGAGCTTCATCACGCGTGAAGAGCTGGTCATGCTTTTCGGGGAAGAGGGAGATGTTGCCGCCGGTGCCGACGTACATCGGCGTATCAAGGCTGGTGTTCTCGCTGCGCGTGCCGCGCTTGGTCGGCACTTTGTAGTCGAGCTTGTGCTTGATCTTTACCTGGTGGGAGTCGCCGATCTGGCTGAAATCCAGGGTGATGGTGATCTTCCCTGCCTTGCCGTGATCGACAACGCCGGCAGCTACCTCGGAAAGGGCGTGGCCGATCTGGCTGGCGAAGGCGCCACCGTTGAGCTCCTGCAGGAACTCGGTGGTGTCAGTGGGCTTGGACATTGCTGCGTCTCCTGATGGACGATACCGCTGGGCGGCAGGTTGATGTGTTGCTGGCGCCGGCCGTGCCGGACACGTGCGGTGATGCGTTTCATGCTTGTCTTGTTGCTCGCTTTTCGGCGGTGGTTGGGAAGCTGATGTCGAAGTCCCGGAGAAGACGGCTGAGTTGCTTGAAGGAGATCCGCAGCTCGCGAACAACGTCAGCCCGGGTCATCCCGATGTTGCGATATGCAACGATCTGTTCAGCCTTGGCCCTGTCTTCTGCGGGATCGCTGAGCTTTTTGCCCTGGTTGCCCTTGCCCCAGTTCGGGTCGGGCTGAAACTTGAACTTGCCGGCCGCAGCAGCGCGGACCAGTGCTGATTGCGAAAGCCCTGTATGAGCCATCGCTTGGGCGTAGGTCATGGTCTGGGCCAAGGCCCGGATCGCTGCAAGGTGCTCAAGCCGCTTGGCGACTCGCTTACTCACCGGCGGCTCCGCTGGAGCTCGTACTGGTTCCAGTTCACGGCGCGGCCGGTGTGGCACGTACTGGCTGCCTGGCAAGGTCTGCACGCTGCCACCTTCCAAGAAGAAGCTATCGATGCTCGCATTGAGCTCGGCCAGCACGGCTGCACGCTGGTCCGAGGTTGGTGTGCCGATCATTGAAGTCCGCCTCCTTTGCTCGCCGCGCCTGCCTCCATCGCATCCACGAACTTCATCGCGGCCTGATGGCTGAAGCAGAAACCCTTGGTTTTGCCGGTGGCTATCTCGATGACGTGCCACGCCTTTCCCTTGTTGACGGCCTGGAAGCGCGGGCCGGGCGGTGGAGCTGGGCGCCCGATCTTCTCGTAGAACTCGGCGGTTGCCATGTAGGTACGTGCTCGCATGTCGGCCAGGCCGGCAACGCGCTGCTGCATTGCGTGGTGCATAAGCGATCCTCGGTAGGGTCAGGCGTGGAGCTCGAAGGCCTCGGCCTTGCGAACGATTCGAACTTGGGCGGTGCGGCGCTCCGGAGCGCGGCGGTCGCGGCGCATCGGGTCGCTGTCGTTGATCAACGCATGCGATGCGATCAGGGCGGCGAGGGCGATGCAGAGCGGGCTGATGATCTGTTGACGCATAGCCTTGGTGACCGCCTCGATGCGGCGGCCGGCTTCTAGCTTGAACAGCGCGGCCTCGATTCGGTTGGCCACGGTGCCGGGGCTGACCGTCATCTGCTTGGCGATTTCTTTTGTGGTGAGGCCTTGGGCCACCCACAGCAATGCTTCAAGCTCGCGGGGAGCCAGCGCCTTGCCGAGCTGGCCAATCCATGAGCCGCAAGTGATCGTTTCCATGAGTTGTCCTCGGTGGGCTGCATTGGTGTGTGATCTGGCCGGTGCTGCGTTCTCTCCGGCTTGGCGGCCTAACTCTGTGATGTCTCAGTAGCTCGCCAACGAGACTAGGTTTGCGCATCAGCCTGCGCATTCAGATCGCACACCGATGCAGCCTGGTGATGGGGAACCAGGTAGATCGGGCAGTTATCGTCAGGCTGACGTGGCGCTGGTTGTTCAGATGATCGCGGTCAGGGTCTTTGAGCCATCAGCGTTTACGGTGGTGAGGTGCATCACCGGAGCGCTGTGCGACCGGTGACCCTGGCGAATGATTTGGTTTGCCTTGTCGAAGCGCTCGTTGAACTTGCCTTCACCGTCGGGCAGGTGAGTTGTGCAGGTCAGAGACGAGCAATCCTCGCCGTTCGGGCCTTCGCCATCGTGAGCAATGTCGAAGCTGGCCTGCATTGCGATTCCCTTGTCCTTGCAGATGGCAATGACCTGCTGCATCAGCGGGCTGATCTGCTCGTCGTAGATCTCTTCTTTGTTCACGGTGCTGCTCCCTGGTTGATTTCCCGTCTGGCCCTGTCGCCAAGGCCAGCCAGTGAAATCGAAGTGATCCAGGCGCCCATCGTTCTCTGGGCTACGCGCTTCCCCGCATTGGCATGCGCGCCACTTGGTTACCTGAATCCAGCTCACTGCATTAGGCAGCTGCTGCCCTCATGTGCCGCTGAGGGTGACGGGTGTCGAGTTGTGTAAAGAGCGGTGGCTGTCGTAGCTGCCAATAACCTGTGTTATGGATCGAATCATAATCCATGTTTTGCTCGTGTCAATAACCCAAGTTATAAGTCTGCTCAAAAAAAAGCCCGCGCTATGCGGGCAGTTGCTCATGCTTCAGTGAATTCGCGCCACCCAATCCTGATCAAGCCGGACTCCAGCAGTTCGACCTTGATGCCTGAGGTGTCCTCCAGGTCGGCTATGAGGCGCCGCCAGTCTTCAGGCAAGTCACCGGGGATTGGCTTTAACTCGACATACTGCCTTTTCTGAACGTGCGGCGAGGCTATGGCCTGCTGAACCCTGTGGCCAAGACGCTCATATGAGAGAGAAGGAGATTGTGAGAAAGCGAGGTGAAGCATATGGATAACTCCTTGTACTGTATGTGCATACAGTTATCCGTTGTTCAATTGATTTGCAACACCTGCATACATGTCACGATCGTTTACACGTAAATTCTTCGAGCAGATTTTTTATCACGAGGCACAAAAAAACCGGCATAAGTGCCGGTTTCTTCGGTGTTCAACGGTTACAGCTTGATCATGGCCCGCACAACTACGCCTACGATACGACAACCTTCCATGCACATTTCTGTGGGGTAAGCGGGGTTGAGCGGCTTCAGGAATCGCCTTCCGCCGTCCTCCACGAGCTTCTTGAATGTGGCTTCATTGCTATCTGCTAACTTGGCTATCACCAGCCTACCGGAGGTGGCTTCAACCTCAGTATCCACAAGTATGAGCATACCTTCGGTGATGCTGGTGCCCACCGGCGAAGTCATCGAGTCACCTTTTACCTCAAGCCAGAAAGCAACCCCCTTTGAGTCGTAATCGGACATTTCGTACCGATCGGAGTACCCGGGAGGAAAAGGCTCAACTGCCTCGGCCCACGCGCCTGCCGCAACCCAGCTGATCACAGGGTACCGGTACGATTCCGGCTCAGTATTGGATGCTTGGACATTGCTTGTAGGTCGTCCCGTGCCTTCGCCTGAGCCGAGCCATTCAGCTGTTACGCCAAGAGCTCTGGCTATCTCGAGCAATTTCTTAGAAGTGGAGTTTCGACCGCTCTCCAGGTGCTGAATGGTCACCTGGCTTACGCCTGCTTTTTCAGCAAGCTGGGCCTGGCTTAGGCCGAGTGCTGTGCGGCGACCGAGGATGCGATCTTTGAGCATTTCGGGGGGTTTATTCATGCCTGCAAGGGTAAAACACGCGTTATTAGCCTTCAAATAACATGTGTTTGCCTTATCTATAACTTGAGTTATCATCGGGTGCACGATCCATTGAGGCACGCAGACATGCCGAACACAGAAAGACCAATTGACGAGGTCGTGCGCTTGGCCGGGGGCCAGGCTGAACTCGCAAGAAGATGTAACACGAGTCAGCCACGTATCTGGCAATGCGTGCACCGCAACCAGAAGGTTCCAGCCGATTTGGTCATCCCCTTCGAGAAGGCGGTGGACGGTCGAGTTACACGCCATCAACTGAGGCCAGATCTCTACCCAGCAGAGGAAAAGGCCGCTTGGTGATGAGAATTGTGCGCCTGGCGGCGTTTCTCCAGTAGATGCAAGACACACCTGCGAATCCATCCAGTACTGGAATCGCAGGCGAAAAAAAACCGCCTGGCAGGGCGGCTTTCTCTACAGCTTCATTACGGGTTTAAGCATGACAAACATAGTCCCACTTGACAAGTCCAGGGGGTTCACCCGGATGGACAACCAGCTCATGGATGGCCTGCTGGCTATCGATCTCCCGGCCCGGGAGATGAAGATTGTGCTCTACGTGGCCAAGGCCACCATCAACTTCGGTGCGGGCGCTCAGCGCATCCCGGCTACCGACATCGCGAAAGCCATCCACGCTCACCCCGACACCGTGTCGAAGGCGGTTTCCAGCCTGCTGCGCCGCCGCGTGCTGTTCCGGGATGGCGGTGCCCGTGGTGACATCGGCGTAAACGACCCGAAAGACTGGGTCTATGTCGTGGAGCCGAAACAGACCAAACCAGCCGACTCGGCTCAAGTGGTCCGAATCGGCGAAGAGTCGAAACAGACCAAAACCGCCGAGTCCCTTCTTTATTCTAAGAAAGAAACCCCCTATGTAACTCTTCCTACGGAAGAGATTACATGCCCCCCCAGCGAATCGACCGCTGCTCCGGGAAAGGCTGAGCGCAAGGCTCCGTTCGGCAAAGCAGCGATGCTGGCCGACAACCCCCACAGCCTGGGCGACTCGCTGATCGCAGATTACCTCGCAGTCCGCAAGGCCAAGCGGGCGCCGCTGACGGCGCGCATCTGGTCGGACCTGAATGCCAAGCTCGAGCAGTGCAAGGCATTCGGTGTTTTGCCTGCCAAAGCCCTGGCCGTCGCGGTCGAGAACGGCTGGCAGGGATTCGAGGTGGATTGGATCATCAAGCGCGTCGGCGCCCAGCTGCCTGCTCAGACCAAGCCCAACAGCCGCCACCACGGTTTCAGTGACCGCGATTACACCGGCGGACTGACCGAGCGCGAGGACGGTACCTATGCGATCTGAATCGGTGATTACCATGTCCGACGTGCGAAACGCCGCCGGCTTCCGCGTCCAGCCTGCGCACTGCGAGCATCACGGTGACTTCGAACAACGGGTGACCATGCTCATGGGACGCGAGATTGTTGGGCGCTGTCCTGAGTGCGAGAAGGCCGCCATTGCCGAGCGCCAGGCCAAGCAGCAGGCCGAGGAAACCCGCCTGAAGCGCGAGGTCATGACCCGCAAGCTGGGTTCGGCGTTGATCCCGAAGCGCTTCGCCGACCGCACCCTGACCAACTACCGGGTTGAGCATGAAGGGCAGCGCAAGGCCTTGGCCTACTGCACCCGTTACGTGGCGGCGTTCGAGGAAATCGAGCGCACCGGGCGGTGCCTGATGCTGCTGGGCAAGGTCGGCACCGGCAAGACGCACCTCGGCGCGGCAATGGCCAACGACCTCATGCGTAACACCTCGGCCACGGCCGTCTACCGGACGGTGGGCGCGGTCCTACAGTCCATCCGCGCCACTTACGACCGCAACAGCGAGCAGTCCGAGTCCGACATCCTGTCCAGCCTCATCGCGCCTTCGCTGTTGGTGCTGGACGAGGTCGGCGTCAGCAAGGAGCAGCCGAGCGATTTCGAGCTGACCACCCTGTTTTCGATCATCAACGGGCGCTACGAGCAGATGCGCCCCACGGTGGTGATTTCCAACCTGGAGACCAGCCAGCTGCGCCACGCCATGGGCGAGCGGTGCTACGACCGTCTGCGCGAGGGCGGCGGGGTGATTGTGCCCTTCGAGTGGGAATCGCACCGTGGCAAGGAGGAGTCCTGACCATGCGGCAAACCAAACTGACCAAGGCCGCGCGCGGCCGGGAGTGCCAGGTGCGCATTCCGGGCGTGTGCAACGGCAATCCCGAGACCACCGTCCTCGCGCACTACCGAATGGCAGGCACCTGTGGCGTTGGCAGCAAGCCCCACGACTTGCAGGGCGCCTGGGCATGCAGTGCTTGCCATGACGTCTGTGACGGTCGCAGCCGCGCTGTCGATCGCGACACCGCCCGCCAGTACCACGCCGAGGGCGTGATGCGCACTCAGGCGATTTTGCTGGCCGAGTCCGTGGTGGTCGCATGAATTCGCCCGCCCTTCGCCCGTTCAAGGCCAAGCCGGCCCGCGCCAAGCCCATCGACCGAGAAGGGCAGGAGCAGGCCGCGCTGATGCAGGAGCTGCAGCTGCGCTACCCGCAGGCCTACAAACTGATCTACCACGTCCCGAACGGCGGGCACCGGGTCAAAGCCGTGGCCGCCAAGCTGAAGGGGCAGGGAGTGAAGGCCGGTGTTCCTGACCTGGTCCTGCCGATGGCGCGCGGCCGCTACTTCGGTCTCTACATCGAGTTCAAGGCCATGCCGCCGTTCGATGCACCGGTATCGCCCAGCCAAGACGCCTATCTGCAGGCGCTGGCCGACCAGGGCTACCTGGCTATCGTGTGCCGGGGCAGCATCGACGCCGTCGAAGCCATCCGCGCCTACCTGCTGCTGCCCGCCACGGTGGCCGCATGAGCGCGACCCGGGAAGTGAAGCTGAGCGAGGCAGAGGTGCGCCGACAGGCCGCCGACAAGTCGGTGCGCGACCTGCGCGACCCACGTCACCCAGGCCTGTACCTGCGCTTCTGGAGCAACCGCGAGCGCGGTACCTGGCACCTGGTGCGCGGCAAGAAGTGGGTGCCGATCGCCCGTTGGCCCGACCTCACCGTGGCAGCGGTGCTGGCCGAGCTGCCCGCTCTACGTCAACGCCTTATGCGCAGCCCGGCCACCGCGCCGGTTGCCTCGGGCATGACCACCGTGGGGCAGCTGCTCGACTGGTACGGCAGCCGCATGGCCCGCGACCGCTCGCTGTCGGCCAAGCGCAAGGCCGGCGCCCGTTCCGCCATCGTCCAGCACCTCAAGCCGCGACTGGATGACCTGGCCCTGGTCGAAGTGACCGCCGACGCGCTGGACAAGCAGCTGATGTGGCCGTGCCAGGCGGAGGTGTCGCTGTCCTACTTGCGGCAGATGTTCGCGCTGCTGCTGACCGCGTTCCGCCAGGCCCTGCAGCTGGGCCTGATCGACCGCAACCCGATGGCCGGGATGCGCTTCAGCGACTTCACCAAGGCCAGGATCCTGCCCAAGGCTGCACGCCTGCGCGACGTGCAGCTGCCTGAGCTCATGCAGCAGCTGGCCCAGGCCTTCGATGCAGGGCCCGGTGACGTCTTGCTGGCCCTGATGATGCTGGCCCACGGCACCCGGATCGGCGAGACCCGCATGGCGCGCTGGAGCGAGATCTCCCTGGCCGGTGCCGAGTGGTTCATCCCGGCAGCGAACACCAAGACCCGTACCGAACATCGCCTACCGCTGACTGCCCAGATGAAGGCGTTGCTGCTCCGGTACCGGGCTATTCAGCAGGACCAGGGCTACGAGGGTGTGTACCTGTTCCCGAACCGCCGTGGGCTGCCGCTGAGCGAAACCCAGGCCAGCATGGTGTTCGTCCGCCTGGGGCAGGGCGAGTGGACCAGCCACGACCTGCGCAAGGTGTCCCGCACCACCTGGACCGACCTCGGCATCGACGGTCACATCGGCGAGATGCTGCTGAACCATACGCTGGGCAAGATCGCCAGTACGTACATCAACACCCAGGCCATGCAGCAGCGCCGGGCGGCACTGGAGAAGTGGCACGCCTATTTAGACGGCATCGGCTTTGGTGCCATTCACGGCCTTACCAAGGCCTTATCCGGAATTTCACAGAATTCGGTTGAGCCAGCGGAACACAAGGCATCCAGCGACCTTGCCGAATTTGTAACTAGCGAGGATTCGAAATGCTGAAAAAGCTTCACGGGTCGCTCCAGCAGCGGGAACTGAAATTCATCGTTGAATGCAACGCGTGCTTGGGCAAGGGAGTGCGACTTGGAATCTTTCACTATCTGGAGTGCGAGCACTGCCTGGCGTCGGGCTGGGTGTGCGGACACACGCTGAACACGCTTCCGCTGAGCGACATCGTTCCAGTGCTGAATCACCGCTTGAAGGATGCGCTGAGCGAGATCGCGAAGGCTCGTCAATTGCTCGGCACGGACAAAGCAGCGCCTGGCCCTGAGCAGCAGTATCAACAGAACAACCGCCGCGGCGCCGGCGGCACCAACTACACCGGGGATTGAGGGGGAAGGATATGATCTACAACAGCGTATCGGGTGCAGTAGTTGCCGCTCTGGCGGCGGGGGAGAAAGGCGCTGCGAAAGGCCAGGCATGGCAGAAACTCTACAAATCGGCGGAAGAGGAGGGTGGTTGCCTGGCTTCGCTAGGGGGGCAGTCAGGCGGCTTTGACCGGGCCCAGGTTGATTACTGGCTGGCTGCGCGCCTCCATCACCTGCTCCTTCCACGCCACTGGAGTGCACTCAATGCGAAGTACGCCACCAACAAGGCGAAGCGGTTGCAGGGCATCACGGCCATCGCACCGCTGATTGCCAGTCCAGCACCTCAGCTTTTTATCTACAAGGCCGTGACCACCTGGGCCATCCCAAAGCTCAAGGGTGCGCGCCGCAAGGGGCCTCGCTCGGTTGCGGTTGATATCCCGCTGGATGCTCCTGAGTGGCGTCGCGAAAACCTGGTCAACGCTGCCTTGGCCGCAGGTCAGGCTGAACGCAAAAAGGCAGAGGTTCTGGCCGAGGATCTGATCATTCTCCCGGACAGCTTTTACGACATGAACACCTGGGATCTGGACGCCACATCGGAGCCTACGCGCTACCGCTGGCGTTCCGGGATCAAGGAGAAGCTGGACGGCATGATCAACGACTCCTTGAGAGAGGTCCGGGCGATTCTCGAGGCGGAGGGCCTGCTGATCAAAGACGCTGCATAATTGTCTATTGACATAAGTGAGAGAGTGAGAGAAATTAACCCCATCCTGTCATTCCTGCGCACGTTTAGGACTGACCCCCGAAAGCCCGGCCATAGAGTCGGGCTTTTTATTGGCCGCTCGAATTAAACTGTGGATTTTGATAGCCTTCTGCCACCAAAAAGGAAGGTGTCGGCATGGATACTCTGGGGCTTCTCAAGTCAATGAACGTTTCGCGCCTGATGGTACTGTCAGCAGTGATTGGCCTTATGGCTGGGTGTGCATCTCAAGCTCAGCCTAATTTGATCAACGGGCAGTACTTCATGGCTGGTGATAATGACTGCAAGTATGTGAAGCCATGGTCTGACACTGTCATCACCTGCTTCAATTCGGCCGGTGTGGCAACTGGATTCCGAAACGCAATTACCGAGCAACAGGTCCAATATCACTACGCACAGCAGTACCAGCAACAAGTGCAAATGCAGCAACTCAACCAGCAGATGCAGCAGTTCAATCAGCAAACGCAGCAGCAGACCCAAGCCATCCAGCAGGTGCCCCAGTACGTTGCACCGCAAGTCGCGCCCCTGAGTCAGCCCGGCGATAATCAGATCAGATGCATTAATACCGGCATCGTCACCAACTGCAGATACTGATCTCACTGAGCTCTATCGCTGTATATAAGCCTCGCCATCGTGCGGGGCTTTTTCATTTTTGCTCCCTACAACGGGAGGAACCGAGATGTCGAACATGCCCGAGAAGGATCCTGGCCTGTGGGCCGCTGTGCTCACCTGGGTGCTGGCCCATCAGCCTCAGCTGTATGCCGCTGGCTTGTCAGTCGCGATCGCCGTCCTCCGGGTGGTGTATGGCGGCGGCACCCGGCGGCAGATGTTCTTGGAGGGTGCCTTATGCGGCCTAATTACCCTGGCCCTGGTGCCGCTGCTCGAATGGATGGGCCTGCCGCAGGGCATGGCCACCTTCGCCGGCGGCATGGTTGGCTTCATGGGTGTGGAGAAGCTTCGCGGCTACTCCGACCTGTTCCTGTCTCGCAAAGCGCAAGGGTGACCCGATGATCACGCTGACTGACATCAACCGCCGCCAGCACTATCTGGTCCCAGCTGCCATTGCCCGAGTGCAGGAGGCAGGCACAAGTTCGCAGTGGCATGGCATCTGCGCAGTCGTCCATACGTTCGACGGCCAGGTGCTGGAGGTGCGCGAGCGCGCTGCCGATATTGCACAGCAACTCAACATGCGTAGGACTGAGTAATGGCCTGCAGTGGGTGCGCCGCCCGGCGCGAATGGATCAACAAGTGGATGAAGGTGGCCCGTGAACGAGCAAGCAATCTCTTTGCTCCAGCAGATCCTGGACCAGCAGCAGAAGCAGACCGGCCTGCTCGAACAGATCGCGAGCCAGAACATGGCGCTGATCGAAGCCCTGGCTGACGATGCTGCTATTGACCCGGATGAACTTCCTCGTACGCACTACCTGGACGGCTCGCCATGCCGCTGAGACCACAACGACCATGCCGGGCCCAGGGCTGCCGTGCACTGCACCGCAATGCCAATGGCTACTGCGATGGTCATGCCGACCTGGCTGCCGAACAGGCCAAGGCCTGGGCGACACGTAAGGGCTCAGGCCGTGGTGGTCGCCCCTGGCGGCGCAAGCGTGAGCGAATTCTGAAGCGAGATCAATACCTCTGTCGGTGTGATGACTGCGCCCAACTCGGCCGCATCCGCGAAGCCCATGAGGTTGACCACATTTTGGCCCTGGCCCACGGCGGCACCGACGATGATCACAACCTTCGGGCGATCAACCGCGAATGCCACAAGGCCAAGACGCAGCGGGAGTCTAAGGCGATCAAAAAATGATCGAAAACGGCGGAAATGAGAATAAATCTCGCCAGATGGGAGGGGGAGGGTCAAAAGTTCAGGGCCTTTCGCTCGGACACCGCGCCCTCAGTCGTTTTTTTACACCCGCGAAATTAAAAATTCAGGAGTTGCGCGATGGGAGGCACCGCCACGGTCGCCGGCCGTGGTCGCAAACCCAAGCCGACGGCCAAGAAACAGCTCGCCGGCAACCCAGGCAAGCGAGCGCTCAATACTGCTGAGCCTGAGTTCTCCAAGATCACCGACGTTGAACCGCCCGAATGGTTGAGCGAGCGCGCTGCCGTCATGTGGAAAATGATTCTTCCCGAGCTGCTGCGCGAGAACGTCGTGGCCCTCACGGACCTGCACAACGTCGAGGCCTTCTGTACCGCCTATGACAACTGGCGGATGGCTCAAGAGTCGATCAGGGAGCACGGCATTGTTGTTGCCGGCGCAACCGGAGGGCCAGTGAAGAACCCCGCACTGACCGCAGCCAACGAGACGATGCGGCAGATGGTTACCTTCGGATCGTTACTGGGCCTTGACCCATCCAGCCGGACCCGGCTGATCGGCGGAAACAAGGACAAAGTCACCAACGAATTCGCCAACTTACTGAGCTCATAGATGACCAAGGCCCTGCACCCCAACGTCGACAAGGCGATGGCGTGGGGGCGGTCCGTGCTGCGCGGGAAGGTACCGGCCTGTCGGTACATCCACCAGGCGATCCAGCGGCACTTCGATGACCTGGCTGCGAGCCGCAAGCGAGGCTTCCGTTTCAAGTTCGATCCGGCCAAGGCCGAGAAGAAGCTGAAGCTGATCCAGCTGCTGCCGCACACAAAGGGCGAGTGGGCTTTCAAGCGTCAGCTCATCAGCCTGGAGCCGTGGCAGCTGTTCGGTATGGCGGTCACCTTCGGCTGGCTCAGGAAGAAGGGCGGGCACCGCCGGTTCCGCGAAAGCTACTGGGAGGTCCCGCGCAAGAACGGGAAGTCCGTGATCGCGGCCGGTGTGGGCATCAGCATGTTTGTTGCCGACGGCGAATTCGGCGCCGAGGTCTATTCTGGCGCAACGACCGAGAAGCAGGCGTGGGAGGTATTCCGGCCGGCCAAGCTCATGGTGAGCAAGTCGCCCATGCTGATCCAGGCCGCGGGCATCGAGGTCAACGCCTCGAACATGAACATCCCGTCCGACTTCAGCCGCTTCGAGCCGCTGATCGGAGACCCCGGCGACGGCGCCTCGCCCAGCTGTGCCATCGTCGACGAATACCATGAGCACCGTACCTCGGCGCAGTACGACACCATGCTCACCGGCATGGGCGCTCGTCGGCAGCCGTTGATGTTCATCATCACCACCGCCGGCGCCGATATCGAGGGCCCCTGCTACGACAAGCGCCGCCAGGTGATCGAGATGCTCGAGGGCACGGTCCCTGACGACGAGTTATTCGGCTACATCTGGACACTCGATGAGGGTGACGACTGGACCGACCCGAAGATGCTGGCCAAGGCCAACCCCAACCACGGGGTGTCGGTGTTCCAGGAATACCTGGAAAGCCAGCAGGCGAGGGCGATCCGCTCCGCTCGCTTCACCAACACATTCAAGACCAAGCACCTGAACCTATGGGTGAGCGCCAAGTCCGGCTTCTTCAACATGGAAGACTGGAAGGCGTGCGAAGACACGACCCTGACCCTGGAGCAATTCGAAGGGCAGGAGTGGATCGCTGGTTTCGACCTGGCCCGCAAGCTGGACATGAACTCGCGGGCCCGGCTGTTCTGGCGGGTCATCGACGGCAAGACGCACTACTACAGCGTCGCCCCGAAATTCTGGGTGCCCTACGACACGGCATTCAACAGTGACAACAAGCGCATGTCGGAGCGGTTTCAGGCCTGGGTCAACTCCAAGCACTTGGAGGTCACCGATGGCGCCGAGATCGATTACCGCGAGATCCTCGAGGACACCAAGGAGGCCAATCACCACGCGCCGCTGCGCGAGTCGCCGATTGATCCTCATGGCGCGACAGGCCTGAGCCATGACCTCGACGACGAGGGCTTCAACCCGATCACCATCACGCAGAACTACACCAACATGTCGGACGCCATGAAGGAGCTGGAAGCGGCCATCACGGCCGGACGGTTCCATCACGACGGTAACCCGATCATGACCTGGTGTATCGGCAACGTCATTGGCAAGTGCCTGCCAGGCAACGATGACGTTGTTCGTCCGATCAAGCAGGGCGACGACAACAAGATCGACGGCGCCGTGGCGCTGATCATGACGATAGGCCGGATCCTAGCTAACGCGGATGTACAGGGCTCTGTCGATGACTTCCTCTCTAGACCGATGAGCATGTAATGGCAGACACCGACTACAGCATTGACCTGCGCACGCGCAGTCCCTTCTGGGCACGCATGGCCAGCTTCTTTGTCGGCGGCCGCCTGGTAACGCCTGAGAAGGGTTCGCAGAACGGCCCGGTGTCCGCCTCTGGAGTGGTGGGCGACTCGGTCGTGAGCGACGAGCGATCGCTGCAAATCTCTACAGTGTTCGCCTGCGTTCGCCTGATCTCCACCGTCACCGCAGGCTTGCCGCTGGATGTCTTCGAGACCAAGGGTGACGACCGGATGAAGGTCGGCATCACCAATCCGCTGGCCCGCCTGCTGCGCTATAGCCCGAATCAGTACATGACGGCCGTCGAGTTCCGCGAAGCGATGACCATGCAGCTCTGCTATTACGGCAATGCCTATGCCCTGATCGAGCGAAACAGCGCTGGTGACGTCATCAGCATGATGCCGCTGATGTCCGTGAACATGGATGTGCGGCTTGAAGGCAAGCGCGTGGTGTACCGATATCGGCGAGACAGCGAATACGCAGACTTCAAGCCGGCAGAAATCTTCCATCTCAAAGGCTTCGGCTTCAACGGCTTGGTCGGCCTGTCGCCAATCGCGTTCGCGGCGAAGACGGCCGGGGTCGCAGTGGCAATGGAAGACCAGCAGCGTGACTTCTATGCCAACGGCGCCAAGTCGCCTCAGTTGCTGATGACCGGCGAAGGAAAGGTGCTCAATAAGGACCAGCGGAACCAGGTCGAGGAGAACTTCAAGGAGATCTCCGGCGGACCCGTCAAGAAGCGACTGTGGATCCTGGAGGGTGGATTCACCACCCAGGCCATCGGCGTTAGCCCCCAAGACGCGGAAACCATGGCGGCCCGCAAGTTTCAGGTTAGCGAGCTGGCGCGATTCTTCGGGGTACCGCCGCACTTGGTTGGCGACGTGGAGAAGTCCACCAGCTGGGGAACAGGCATCGAGCAACAAAACCTCGGTTTCCTGCAGTACACACTGTCGCCATACCTCAACCGCTGGGAATACGCTATCGAGCGCTGGCTACTGAAGCCAGGCGAAGTCGGTCGACTCCATGCGGAGCACAACCTGGAAGGCCTATTGCGCGGCGATTCCACCGCCCGGGCCAACTACCTGAAAACAAACGTAGACGCCGGCCTCTTGACCGTCAACGAAGGCCGGCGCCTCGACAATAGGCCGCCACTCCCCGGCGGTGATGTCGCAACTCGGCAGTCGCAGAACGTGCCGCTCACTCAACTTGGCCAAACGAACCCCGCATCCAGCGGGGTTTAGTTTTTCTGGAGGCTGTAGATGCCCAGCATTTGTAAAACCCTGGCTTTCGACCAGGCCGCGATCAAGTTCGCAAGCGGTGGCGCCCAGGGCGTGTTCGAAGGCTATGCCAGTGTGTTCGGCGTGGTCGACAGCGATGGCGACATCATCGAGCCAGGTGCCTTTGCCCAGGCGCTGAAGACCCAGAGCCGCGCCGTGGCCATGTTCTTCAACCACCGGCGAAACGAGATTCCGGTGGGTAAATGGCTGGACCTGGCCGAGGACAGCACCGGCCTGCATGTGCGCGGCGAGCTCACTCCGGGCAACCCGCAGTCCGAAGCGCTCAAGGCCGCGATGATTCACGGCACGGTCGGCGGAATGTCCGTCGGCTTCAGTGCGGCGAAGAGCGACATCACGTCGATCGCCACCGGTTACTCGTTCCGCAACGTGACGCTCCTGAGCGAAATCAGCGTGTGCACCTTCCCGGCCAACGAAGCGGCCACCGTCTCCACGCTCAAGAGCATGGAGACCATCGAAAGCATCCGCGACGCGGAGAGCTGGCTGAGGGAATCCGCCGGCCTCTCCAAGTCCGAAGCGCAGGCGTTGATTGCCCGCATCAAGTCCGCAGTTCGGAGCGAGTCCGAAAGCGGCGACCCCACTGAAATCGCCGCGCTCCTGGAGCGCCTGAAAACTTTCCCCTCGTTGGAGACGAAATAATGGACTTGGCCCAAATTCAAAAAGCGATCGAGACCGCTCAGAATCGCATGACCGAGCTGTTCGACGCGCAGAAAAAGGAAATCACCGATACCGGTGAAATCAGCAAGAAACTGCAGAGCGAGCTGACCACCGTTCAGGACGAACTGAAAACCGCTGGCACCCGACTGTTCGACCTGGAGCAGAAGCTGGCTGGCGCTAACCCGGACGATCCGACCAAGACGAAGAGCTTCGCCGCGCAAACCGCTGAAGACCTGAAGAAGTCCTGGGATGGCAAATCCTCGGGCAAGGTTGACGTGAAGAGCTTCGACAAGCAGCTCGGCAGCGGCGCCGCTTCGGCTGGCGCGCTGATCCAGCCACAGGCGAACCCGGGGATCCTGATGCCAGGCCTGCGCCGCCTGACTATCCGCGACCTGCTGGCGCAGGGTCGCATCAGCTCCAACTCGCTGGAATACGTCCGCGAGAATATCTTCACCAACAGCGCCGCGCCGGTCGCCGAGGGCAATCTCAAGCCCGAGTCGAACCTGACCTTCACCAAGGAAACGGCGACCGTCAAAACCATCGCTCACTGGATCCAGGCGTCGCGGCAGGTGATGGATGATGCGCCGATGCTCGAGTCGTACGTGAACAACCGCCTGCTGTTTGGCTTGGCACTAGTCGAAGAAGGCCAGTTGCTCAACGGCGACGGCACCGGCGACAACCTCATCGGCCTGAACCAGGTGGCCACCGCGTATGACGCGAGCCTGAGCGTGGCTGGCGACACCCGTGCAGACCTGATCGCGCATGCCATTTTCCAGACGAGCGAGTCGGAGTTCGAGGCGTCGGGCATCATCCTGAACCCGCGCGACTGGCACGCCATCGCTCTGCTGAAGGATGCGGATGGCCGCTACATCTTCGGCGGGCCCGCAGCGTTTGCGGCGAAAGTGATGTGGGGCCTTCCGGTCGTAGCCACCAAAGCGCAGGCCTTGGGCACCTTCACCGTTGGCGGCTTCGACCTGGCGTCCCAAGTCTGGGACCGCATGGATGCGACCGTGGAGATCAGCCGCGAAGACCGCGACAACTTCGTGAAGAACATGCTGACCATCCTCTGTGAAGAGCGCCTGGCGCTGGCGCACTACCGCCCGACTGCGATCATCAAGGGTGCCTTTGCACCTGCCGCATAACTGAGTCCGAGGCCGGGGCAGGCAACTGCCCCGTGTGCACCATGAAGAAGATCCGTGCCCTGCGTCAGTTCTCCCACTACCACGCCGGCAACTTCGATCAGCATGAGACGCGATCCGTGCTGGATGAATATGCCGAGGCCTTGGTCGGTCTGGGCCTTGCTGAGGAGGTGATCGATTCCGAGCATCTTCCCGAGCCAGAGCCTATCCCTGAACCGAAGTCGAGCAAGAAAAAATGACCGTGACGGCACTGGAGCTGCTGCCGATCGACACGATCAAGATGCATCTCCGTGTCGATCATGCTGCTGAAGATCCGCTGATTGAGCTGTACGCGGAGTCGGCCTTGGCCTGGGCGCTGTGGTTCTGCGACAACCCGAAGCTGGTTGAGGTCGCTGACTTTCCGGCCAGCTTCAAAGCTGCACTGCTGTTGCTCATTGGCCATTCCTACGCAAACCGCGAGGCGATCGTGACTGGGACCATTGCGACTGAGCTGCCCTTGGCCGTTGAGTCGCTACTGTGGTCGTCACGCAACTGGCATGGCCCGCCAGATGAGGTAGTCCCATGAAGGCAGGCGATCTTCGGCACCCAATCGTCATCGAGCATGAGGTTGCAGTTCGCGATCCGGTAACAGGCGAATTCGGTGAACAGGCATGGCAGCCGTTCGCCAATACGTGGGCTTCGGTTGAGCCGCTATCCGCCAAGGACCTGATCGCGGCCCAGGCCGCACAGTCCGAAGCCTCAGCCCGGATCGTTATCCGGTACCGGCCAGGCGTGCTGCCAACGATGCGCATCGTCCACCGCGGTGAGATCTACAGCATCGAGGGCCCGCCGCTGCCCGATGCCGACTCCGGCCTAGACTACCTGACCATCCTGGTCTCGAAGGGGGTGAAGGATGGCTGACGGCGTTGAGTTCAGCCTCATCGGCCTGGACGGCCTGCTCGGCAAACTCGACTCGGTGAGCAACGATGTGCGCCGAAAGGGTGGGCGAGCATCGCTGCGCAAGGCCGCCCAGATCGTCATGCAGAAGGCCAAGGAGGGGGCCGAGAAGATCGATGACAAGGAAACCGGTCGCTCGATCTCCGACAACATCGCCTTGCGCTGGAACGGGAAGCTGTTCAAGCGCACCGGTGACCTGGGCTTCCGGATCGGCGTAATGCATGGCGCCGTGCTCAAGGACGGCGGCGATCTCAGCCCGAACTCACCGACGCCGCACTGGCGCCTGATCGAGTTCGGTACCGAGAAGATGGCCGCCGCGCCCTTCATGCGCCCGGCCCTGGCCAACAGCATCAGCGAGGTGACCAACGCCTTCCTGACCGAATACGAGAAATCCATTGACCGCGCAATCCGGCGCGCCGCGAAGAAGGCAGCAAGACGATGACCGCCCCCATTTTCGAAGTCTGCGCCCACGACGCGGGCGTGGTTGCGCTGCTCGGTGCTGGCGCGGACCTGCGCCTTTACTCTTTCGGGGAAGCGCCCGAAGGGGTGGCCAAGCCCTACGCGGTTTGGCAGCTGGTGAACGGCGCGCCCGAGAACTACCTGGCAGGCCGGCCAGACGCCGACGGCTTCACCCTGCAGGTCGACGTGTACGGCACCACCGGCATCTCGGTACGCAAGGTGCGCGATGCCATCCGTGATGCGATCGAGCCTCGAGCCTACATCACCAGGTGGGGCGCTGAAGGCCGAGACCCGACCACCAAGAATTACCGAGCCAGTTTCGACGTGGACTGGATAGTCCAGCGCTGAACCTCTCACCCGACCAGAGCCCGCCCAGTGCGGGCTTTCTTTTGCCCGACGTTTGGAGAACACCATGTCGATCCTTTCTCAAGGAACCCAGATTTATGCCCTGGTGCCGCCCGTATCCGGCACTGGCCCGAAGACCGTCCTGGCCATCGAGTGCGCGACCGCGTTCAGCCCGGGCGGCGCGCCGGCCGATCAGATCGAGGACACCTGCCTGGAAGACCAGGAGCGCAGCTACAAGAAAGGCCTGCGCACCCCTGGCCAGGCCTCTCTGTCCGTCAACGCTGACCCGAGCAACGCCAGTCACCTGCGTCTCCACCAGCTTTCCGAGGCGAACGGCGATACCACCATCGACTGGGCCGTGGGTTGGTCCGACGGCACCGCGGCTCCGACCGTGGGCGAAGACGGCGGCTTCGAGCTGCCCGATTCGCGTACCTGGTTCGTCTTCCGCGGCTACGTATCGGACTTCCCGTTCGACTTCGCAGCCAACTCCGTGGTGAGCACCGCCGCAACCATCCAGCGTTCCGGCGGCTCCGCCTGGATTCGTAAATCTACCGCTGCCTGAGGTCTGCCATGAAGCTGAACATCACCACGTTGCAACAGGCTGGCGCCTTCACTGGCCGGCCAGTCGAGAAGGAAATCAAATGGCGGCAGGGCGATGACACGCTGACCGCTACCGTCTTTGTCCGGCCCCTTGGCTACCAGGCCGCCGTCAGCGATGTGCTCGCCGCCGGCGGCAAGCAGGACAGCATCGCCGGCCGGATCGCCGCCGCCATTTGCGATGAAGAAGGCAATCCGGTTTTCACCGCGCTGGACATCACTCACGGCCCGCTTGATCCGCAGGAGCTGGCCAAGGATCCGGACAGCACCAAGCGTCTCGGCGCACTCGATGGCAACCTGACCGTTGCCTTGCTGACCGTCATCCATGAGGTGAACAACCTGGGAAAGACGCCGAGCTCACCGACCTCGACGAGCTCTGGCACGAGCTCGTCCTCTGCGGTGTCGGCGGCTGCACCATCGCGCAAGCGCAAGAAAGCCTAAGCCTGCAGGAATTCCACTCCTGGGCGAAGTTCAGAAATCGCCGTGGCTCTCTGCACCTCGGCATGCGCATCGAGCGTGTCGGCGGGCTGCTCGCCTCGATCCTGGCCAACCAGTGCCGAGACACCAAGATCCGCCCGACACCATTCACACCGGATGACTTCACCCCTCATGACCAAGCCGGGGCAATAAGCCTGGAGCGGGCTATGGAGTCTTGGTCATAGCTCGGAGATACAGATGGCAAGCAAGTCCCTTGGCACATTGACGCTCGATCTCATCGCGCGCGTGGGGGGATTCGTGGCAGGCATGGACAAGGCCGAGCGGAGCTCTCAGAAATGGCGCAAAGAGGTGGAGAGGAATGCCAAGGCGGCCGGGGTTGCCATCGTTACGGGGGTGGCCGCCGGCGCCGCAGCATTGGCAGCATTCACTGTCTCGACCGTGCAGGCTGCCAATGAGATCAGTCGGTTTTCCGCAGTAGCTGGAACCAGCACCTCCGAATTCCAGAAGTACGCCGCTGGCGCGAAAGCGGTAGGGGTCGAGAACGACAAGCTGGCTGACATCTTCAAGGATGTGAACGACAAGGTTGGCGATTTCTTGCTCAATGGTGGTGGCGAGCTTCAGGACTTCTTCAAGACCATCGCGCCGAAAGTAGGGGTCACTGCCGAACAGTTTCGCAATCTGTCTGGTCCCCAGGCCCTGCAGCTTTTTGCAACCAGCTTGCAGAAAGCGGGCTTGAGTCAGGCGGAGATGACCCAGCAGATGGAATCGCTGGCAAACGACGCGACCTTGCTGCTGCCGCTGCTGCGCGACAACGGCGCAGGCTTCGCGATTCTGGGTGATGCAGCCGAAAAGGCTGGCGCGATCATGGATGAAAAGACCATCGTCGCGACCCAGAACCTTGCTGCGGCGGGCTGGCTGGCAGAGCAGTCCCTGTCCGGAATCAAGAACCAGCTTGCCGCGTCGCTGATGCCTACCTTGGGCGATTACGCGGGGATCTTGTTCGATCTGAGCCAGGATACCGAGTCGATGTCGGTGCTGTCCGAGGGGTTGCGGTTGATCCTCGACGTCAGTGCCAAGACAGCGCTGATGGTCGCCTATGCGTTCGAGTTGACTGGCAGATCCATCAAGGGTTTGGTCACGATCATTGGCGGCGCATTCGATGGGGTGGACCTCTCAAAGCCGACCGAGGTGATCGGGAAGATCCGAGAGAACTCGTCCAAGCTTGCCACTGGGGTAGGCAAGGACCTGGACGACATGGATGCCCGCTACAACAAGCTGTGGGTCCGTATCGACCAGGCCGGCTCCTCTGGACAGGCCAGCGGAAAGATCAAAGAGATCGCCGGCGCACTGGCGATGCTCAATCAGCAGACCGGGGGCGGCACGTTCAAGGCTCCTGATGCCGCCGCGCAGGCGACTGCCAAAGCGGCTGAGACGGCTGCGAAGAAGCTCCAGACGCAGTTCGAATCGACTGAGGAAGGCTATCGCCGCCAAATTGCTCTCATCGATGCAACGGCCAGCAAGCAGGCCCAGGCCTCTGAGGCTGCCAAGCTCGCCTTCGAGCTGGAAGCCGGAAAGTTGAAAGGCATCAGTGGCGAGCGGAGAAAGGTGCTCGAAGGGCTCGCCGCTGAGCTTGACGCCAAGATCAAGCTGCAGAGGCAAAACGAAGAAGACATCAAGCTTGCCGCATATGCAGCGAACCTGAAGGACAGCAACATCGTTGTGCGCCAAGGCTTTGAGGTAGACATCGTTGGCGCAGGGCAAGGTGAGAAGCTTCGCTCTCGGATGCGAGAGAGCCTGGCGATCGAGCACGACTTCCTGAACCAGCGTCGAGAGCTCTACAAACAGTACAAGACAGCCGAAGCACTTGGTGATCCGGATGCGAAGTCGAGGTATGACAAGGAAACCGGCTTGCTGGCCGCTTCCTTGGCAGAGAGGCTGGCCGACCAGCAGGACCACTATGCGAAGGTAGACGAGGCCCAGGCAGACTGGGTTGCCGGCGCGGGTGACGCCCTCCACAACTACATGGACCAGGCGAAGGACATTGCCGGGCAGATGGAAGGCGCCTTCACGTCCCTGTTTGACGGCATGACAGACGCAGCGGTCGATTGGGCTTTTGGTGTAGATCAAAAGTTCAGCGACGTGGCCGTGAGCTTCGGCAAGATGGTGGCCAAGATGGCCATGCAGGCAGCTGCCTCCAATGTGTTTTCCAGCATCTTTCCAAGTCTTGCCACTGCGGCTGTCGGTTCCTATGCCGCGCCTGGTGCTGGCGGGTTTGATTATGGCCTGGGTAGCGCCTCGGCAGGGATGACCTACACCCCTGGCGGCTTCTCGGATGGCGGGTACACCGGCGCCGGCGGCAAGTACGACCCGGCTGGTATCGTCCACGCCGGCGAGTTCGTGCTCCGCAAGGAAGTGGTCGAACAGCCCGGCATGCGCGCCTTCCTGGAAAGCCTCAACACCAAGGGTTATGCGGACGGCGGCTATGTCGCTCCTGCTGGCAATTCCTACTCGAGCGCGGCCATGCAGGCCATAGGGCAGGGCGGCGGTACCTCACCGGTGATTATCAAGCAGGAAATCTCGGTAGACGGTGCGAGCGGACAAGCCGGGAGCGCTACCGGCGACATCAGCGCAGTCGCACAGGCCTATGCCAAGGCCGCCCAAGATGGGGCTAGGCAAGAGATTACGAAACAACTCGGCCGAGGCGGGATGATCTGGACCGCTATCAACCGTCCCGTTCGCTGATTCAACCACAGAGCACCCACCATGGCAGACACCTTCACCTGGTGCCCGTATATCGAGCCGACGGGCACCGGGACCTTTCGCGTGCGCAGCGCGCAGTTCGGCAACGGCTACCGCCAGGTTGCTGGGGACGGCATCAATAATGAAGTGCAGAGCTGGCCGCTCACCTTTCGCGGACGAGAGGCCTATGTGCAACAGATCCTGGGCTTTCTCCGGGACCGCAAAGGATTCATCCCCTTTGCCTGGACACCGCCGCTTGGCTCCGCAGCGCTGTTCACCTGCGCGACCTGGGGTATCACGCCGCACGGCGCTGGGATGTTCACCCTGACCGCGACCTTCGAGCAATACTTTGGAGCAGCCTGATGGCCGAGAGCATTTACGAAGATATACAGAGGCTCACGCCGGGTCAGTACGTCGAGCTGTTCGAGTTGGACCTCAACGCCTTGGGCGGCGACGTCTACTACTTCCACGGCTATACCCAGGTGGGCCCCATCTTTTGGCAGGGCAAGGAATACTCGCCCTGGCCGATCAAGGTCGAAGGTATGGGCATGACTGGCGAGGGCCAGCAGAACAGCCCGACCCTGTCCGTGGGCAACGTGTCGGGCATGATCACTGCCCTGTGCCGGATCTATGATGACTTGGTCGATGCCAAGGTGGTTCGCCACCGGACCCTGGGCCGCTTTCTCGACGCAGCTAACTTTCCAGACGGCAACCCGGAGGCCGACCCGGAAGAGCACTTCGCGGACGATGTTCTCAGCATCGACCAGAAGCAGTCGGCCGATGCCGAGCTCATCTCGTTTGTGCTGAAGTCCCCGCTGATCGCCTCCGACCGCAAGCTCCCAGGGCGGCAGATCGTCGCCAACTGCTGCCAGTGGTTGACCATAGGCGGCTATCGGGGCGTGTACTGCGGCTACACCGGCTCGAACTACGCGACAGACAAGGACGTGCCGACTGACGATCCCGAGCAGGACATGTGCTCGGGCACGCTGACCGGCTGCAAGCTGCGCTTCGGCGAGCACAACCCGCTGCGCTACGGCAGTTTCCCTTCCGCTGGCACCTGAGGTTTTCCATGAAAATTTCGCAGGCCGTCATTACGGCCATGTACGAGCACGCCCGCGAGAAGGCGCCCGAGGAGAGCTGCGGGCTGCTGGCCCGGGTCGGTCGAAAGTTGGTGTACCTGCCGATGGCCAACGCAGCGGCGAAGCCCGAGGAGGATTTCCGCATCAGCGCCGAGGATTGGGCCGGCGCCGAGGATCAAGGCGTTATTGCCGCGGTGGTGCATAGCCACCCGGGCCAGTCTGCACGGCTGAGCGCCGCCGATCGTACCGCGATGGAGGCCACGGCCTTGCCCTGGGTGATCATCGAGGTGCGCGAAGGCGAACCGGTGACGCACCTGGTGCACGAGCCCACCGGGTATCAAGCTCCGCTGGTGGGTCGCCCGTTCCACCACGGCGTGCTGGACTGCTACACCCTGGTCCGCGACTACTACCAGCGCGAGCTGGGCATCCTGCTGCCGGACTACGAGAGAGAGGATGGCTGGTGGGAAAGAGGCCAGGACCTCTATGCGGACAACTTCCAGGCGGCTGGCTTCGAGCCGGTCGACCCGGCAGACCTGCGCCAGGGTGACCTGATCGTCATGCAGGTGCGGGCCGAAAAGGCGAATCATGCGGGCGTGTATCTGGCCGATGGTTGTCTCAAGACCGAACCCGAGCACCATCCGGTACCGGGCGGGATCCTGCATCACCTCTATGGGCGCGACTCCAAGCGAGACGTGTTTGGCGGCTTCTGGCGGGAGGCGGCACGGTTCTACATGAGGCATCGCGATGTAAAGTGACTGCTGGTACAGTTTTCGCTTTTTACATGGAGACTACGCATGAAGCGGATGATTTTACTGGCGTGCGCCGTTGCAGTTGCCGGATGCTCAACTCCCTCTATGACTGAGCTGCGCGCTCGGGGCGCTGCTGCTACTTATCAGTCAGCGAAGAAAGAGGATGAATTGGCCAAATGCATCCTCTTCGCTTGGCAGGATGGAAAGCTGTCTGGTGGCGGCATGCCAATGGGGATGCAGCCAGGGCGAGATTCAGGAGTGTCCATTTACGCTGGCAGAAGGGAGTACTTTGCTGATGTGAATGCAGCGTCTACCGGCAGCTCCGTCAGCTACTACCACATTGGAAGCTCTTGGGTTTCAAAGGCCCTCAAGTCTGAGCTTGAAACCTGTCTGTAGCGACAAATCAACTTTTTTTGCCCGCAAATGCGGGTTTTTTTATGCCTGGAGAAAAGTGTGTCTGATCGAGTTCGCGTCATCCGCCTGAGCGGAATGCTTGGTAAGCGTTTCGGAGCCGTGCACCGACTTGCAGTCAATTCTTCAGCTGAGGCTATTCGAGCGCTGGGCGTGCTGCATAAGGGCTTCAACCAGTTCCTAGCCGAGTCCAAGGACAAAGGCATTGCCTTTGCTGTGTTCTACGGCAAGCGCAATATCGGCCAGGATGAGCTTTGTCACCCGCCTGGTACGGCTGAGATCCGAATAGCTCCCGTCGTCCAAGGAAGCAAGAACAGTGGCGGGCTCCAGGTAGTGCTGGGCATCGCTCTGATTGCCGCTGCAAGTTTCTTCACTGGCGGCCTGGCTGCCGGCGCCGCTGGCTCATCTGCACTGTTCGGCACGGCCTCCGCTACGTGGGCCACTGCAGGCATGGTCGGCATTTCGCTCGCTATCGGGGGCGTCGCCCAAATGGTCACCGGCCAGCAGGCCAAGATCGACAGCAGCGAAGCCGCCGACAACCGCCCCAGCTACAACTTCTCCGGCATCAAGAACACCGTCACCCAAGGCAACCCGGTCCCGCTGTGCTACGGCGAGATGATCACCGGTTCCGCTCAGCTCTCCCTCGGCATCTACGCCGAAGACCAGCAATAGAGGCATTCATGACTGACCTGTCCATCCAAGGCTCCAAAGGCGAGTCCAAACAACACACGCCTGTAGAAAGCCCAGACAGCCTGATCAACGTCAGCTATGCCAACATCCTGGACGGGATCAGCGAAGGTCCAATCGTGGGGCTGGTGAATGGTGCCCAGTCTATCTACCTGGACAAGACGCCCCTGGCCAACAGTGACGGCAGCTTAAACTTCACCGGCGTGACCTGGGAGCAGCGCACCGGTGAGCATGATCAGGACCATATCTCCGGCTTCCCGGCAGTCGAGTCGCAAGTCTCCGTGGGCGTCGAGCTTAAGGCCAGTCAGTCCTGGGTACAGGCTTTCAGCAACATCGAGCTTTCGGCCGTGCGCGTTCAATTGGCTGCTGGCGCAATTGTCGTGTCCGAGAGCGATGGCGATCGCGTGGGCTATCGGGTTGCCTACGAGATCGATCTGTCCACCGACGACGGCGACTACCAGGTCGTGCACCAAGGCGCATTCGACGGCAAAACCACCACCGGTTACCAACGCTCGATCCGTATCGACCTGCCCAAGGCCGAGCGCGGCTGGCGCCTGCGCGTGCGCCGGACCACCCCCGATTCGACCACCTCTAACATCCAGGCCACCACCTCGATCGGCACCTACACCGAAATCATCGATGCCAAGCTGCAGTATCCGTACACGGCGCTGTGCGGTCTGAAGATCGATGCTAGCCAGTTCTCGGCTGTGCCTGAGCGCGCCTACCGAATCCGTGGCCGCATCGTCCAAGTACCGACCAACTACGACGCCGCCAGTCGGGTCTACTCCGGCACCTGGGACGGCACCTTCAAGCTGGCCTGGACCGACTGCCCACCGTGGATCTGGCGCGATCTCGTTTTGAACGACCGCTATGGCCTGGGCCGCTTCATCGACAGCACCCAGGTCGACAAGTGGGAGCTGTACCAGATCGCCCAGTACTGCGATCAAATGGTATCGGACGGGAAGGGCGGGCGTGAGCCGCGCTTCACCTGCAACGTCTACCTGCAGTCGCGCGCCGATGCGCTGACCGTCTTGCAGGACTTGGCAACCACATTCCGCGGCATGAGCTACTACGCCGGGAGCCAGGTCGCATGTGCTGCCGACATGCCGGGTGATCCGGTGTACACCTACACCAACGCCAACGTCATCGATGGGAAGTTCAACCGCCCAGGCTCGAGCGTGTCCACCCGCTTCAGCGTGGCCAAGGTAGCCTGGAACGATCGGGACAACTTCGGCAGCCAGCGCGTCGAGTATGTGCAGGACCAGAAGTCCCTAGCCCGCTATGGCGTGCGCGAAACCGAGGTCACGGCCTTCGGCTGCGTGTCGCAGGGCCAGGCGCAGCGGGTTGGCCAGTACATCCTGCTGACCAACCGCCTGGAAACCGGGACCATCATCTTCAGCGTGGGCCTCGATGGGACTGTATGCCGCCCGGGTGACGTCATCCGCGTGGCCGACGAGCATTACGCAGGCATGCCGCTGGCGGGTCGTATCAGGGCCGCCACCGCCACCACAGTGACCCTGGACAACGATGTCACCGCGGCCGCCGGAGATACCCTGGTCGTGATCCTGCCCAAGGGCGTGGCTGAGACCCGCATAATCCGCTCGGTTGTCGATCGGGTGGTCACCGTCACCGAAGCATTCTCGGCCGTGCCTGTGAAGGAATCGGTCTACACCATCGAGACGGCTGAGCTGGTCGCGGAGACCTACCGTGTCCTGAGCGTCAACGAGAACTTCGGCGACGACAAGCTGCAATACGACATCGTTGCCGTCGCCCGCAATGCAAGCAAGTTCGACGCGATCGACAACGGCGCACAGATCGTCATCCCGCCAACCAGCGTACTGCCGGCAGCTGTTCAGGCGCCACCAACCAACATCGACCTGACTACCTTCGACACCCTGAATCAGGGCATCAACGTAGCCACTATGCGCATCACTTGGGACCCGCCACGCGGTGCCCAGAGCTATCGCGTGTGGTGGAAGCGCAACAACGGCGACTGGATCTATGCGGGTGTGACTTACACCGCAGCCTTGGAGGTGCGCGGCATTTACACAGGAACCTATACCGCGCGCGTGGCTGCTGTGGGAGTTGCTGGAAACAGCTCTGTCTGGGCCTATTCCGACCCGACCCAGCTGTACGGTAAGACTGGTGAGCCCCCGTCCATTACCAGCCTGACCACTGAAAGCCTTTTGTTCGGCATTGGCATCAAGTGGACTTTCCCAGAAGGCGCCGAGGACACCCAGCGCACGGAGCTGTGGTACAGCGAAGGCACCGATCTGGAGTTGGCCACCAAACTGTCCGACCTGGCCTACCCGCAGAACGAGCACGTCATGCAGGGCCTGCGCGCCGGGCAGCGGTTCTTCTTCTGGGTGCGCCTGGTGGACCGCACTGGCAACGTAGGCCCGTTCTTCCCTGTGGCTCCGACCGTCATCTCTGGTGTTGCCAGCATGGACGCCGGCCCGATCCTGGAGCAGATCAAGGACCAGATCACCGAGAGCGAGTTGGGTCAGGAGCTCACCGACCGCATCGACCTGATCGACAAAGAGGGCCCGGGCTCCGTCAACGAGCGCCTGGGGGAGGTTCGCAGCGACCTGAACCAGCAGATCGTCGACGTCAACAACTCGCTGGGGCAGGTGCAGTCCGAGTTGCAGCAGCAGATCGACAGCATCGCCGATCTGGCCGACTCGATGCCGTACAAGCCCGACCAGGCCTACACGGCTGGCCAAGGTACGTTGGGCGAAGACGGCAAGCTGTACCAGGCTAAGGTTGACGTGCCGGCCGGCAATCCGCCGCCCAACGCGACCTACTGGATTGACATTGGCCAGGCGGTGCAGACGGCAAACGGTCTCGCCGCGCGCGTCGGTACCGTGGAGACCAGCGTCACAGAGTTGAACGGCGAGGTTGATGCCCAGGCCCAGCAGATCGATGGCCTGCGGACCAGCATCGACGGGAAGGCGGATGCTTCGACGGTGAGCAGCCTGTCGAACCGTGTCACGCAGAACGAGCAGGGCCTTTCCAGCCAAGGCCAGGCCCTCACCGGCGTACAGAACAGCCTCAACACCACCAACCAGAACGTGACCGCAGCTCAGCAGGCCGCCCAAGCCGCTGCCGATGCTGCTGGCGCCAAGGGCAAGGTGCTGTACCAGTCTACCGTGCCGGCAGTGGCGGACCGCCTGGCGCAGAATCTCTGGATCGACACAACCGGCAATGCCAACACGCCCAAACGCTGGAACGGCAGCGCGTGGGTGGCCGTGACCGACAAGGTGGCGACGGACGCAGCCGCCGCCGCCGCCAGCGCACTGAGCCAGGTCGCTACCAAGGCTGACGCTTCGACGGTTCAGGCGCTGACCAACACCGTGACCCAGCAAGGTCAGGACATCACGGCGGCTGGCCAGGCCATCACCAACATCAACACGTCGCTCAGCCAGGTGGGCGGTGAGAACCTGTTCTACAACCCTTCGTTCGATACGCCGTCGTCGAGCAATGCGAACCTTGCCGATGGGTGGGGGTGGCGCAAGACAGCTGCGACGACAGTGACCCCAACTCTGCGAAACTCGGAACTTGGAGCGGAGGGCAAATGCCAGCGGCTTGATGTAACCGGATTCATTGCAGGCTCTGGAGAACAGTATGTTGATTTCGTGCCAGCGGTGGGGACGATCGATATGCGCCCGTCGGTATACGAGGGTGTTGTAGGTACTGCCTCTATTTTTGTGCGAGGCAATACCGGCCTCATGCTGCAAATCTTCATGCAATACAAAGACGCTGCCGGAGTGACGCTGAGCACTCATGGCCCTGTCAGCGTGGCCTTGACGCCATCGTACAATCGCGTCGTTCTCACTGGTTTGGCGGCACCGGCCAACTCTATGCGGGTGGATATCCTATACAGGATTCGCTCTGCCCCTGGGTCCAGTGTCACAGGTGGTTTCGTTGATTTCGATAAAGCCCAGTATGAGCACAGCCCAGTGGTCACAGGCTGGCGTGATAACGGTAAGGTCACTAGCTCCGGCGTTACTGCTAACGCCGCCGCAACTTCGGCGCTGACCGGGCGAGTCGCTCAGACTGAGACAGGCATCACCAGTGTCTCCGGTCAGTTGACTCAGCTCGATAACGCGATTGGCGACGTCGGCGGGGAGAACCTGTTCTATAACCCAACCTTCAACACGGCAGGGACAGGTTCTGACATCGCTGATGGCTGGGCCATGGAAGGATCAGCAGTCAGCGTTGATTCGCGGGCAAACTCTTGGCTGAACTCGGGTGAGAAGGCCATTCGTGTAGAAGTGTCGAATGTCGGCACGGGTACTCCATACAGGTCTCTTCGACCCACGGGAGGGACACCAGATCGCAGGCCGAAGGTTGCCGAAGGTCAGGCTGTGACGGCGTCCGTGTACCTTCGCGGCACTGCTGGCTTGGGACTCAGGTTTTTCCTGCAATGGATCAACAATGCGGGCTCAGCCATCAGTGCCCCGAATTCGGTCATGTTCACTGTCACGCCAGGAGGAAAGCGCGAGCAGTTCAGCGCTGTCGCTCCTGCTGGCGCGGTGAGCTGCTATGTCTACATGCGTGTCTACAGCGCTACCGGCGCCGTAACCTCCGGCTACGTAGAGATGGCTCGGCCACAGTTCGAGTATGGTGCTCGTGCTACCGGCTGGCGCGACAACGGGCAGGTGAACGCGGCCAATAACACCGCGACATCTGCTGCTGTTGAAAGCCTGACCTCTACGGTGAACCAACAGGGCTCTACCCTCAGCAGCGTTGCGGGTAGGACCACCTCGCTCGAGAACGCGGTCAACAGCACGACCAATGGCCTGGCCACCAAAGCATCGGCCTCGGCCGTCGACGCGCTGACGAACCGTGTCTCAGCAGCGGAGGGGGTTAACACCAGTCAGTCCAGCAGCATCACTCAGCTGCAGAACAGCATTGGTTCTGCTCAGCCCTTTGTGGCTGGTCAGGCCTGGGAGTTTACGGGCTCCACACTCAGCTGGGCGGCTACTACCAGTGGAGCGACGTTCACCGCCGGCCCGCTGTTCGCCACGGTGTCGAAATCCGTATCTCTTCAAGCAACCAACGCTTTCCCCAAGATCGTAGGGGCTGAAAACCCGTACTTGCGTATTCGGCTGCGCCGTCGCAACACCACCCGGTCAGCCGCCGCAATGTACTGGGCGAACGAGGACGGTGGCCTGGCGGAGGCCCGGCGCTTCAACTGGTCCATAAACGCCACCACAACCGACTGGCAGGACATCGAGTTTGACCTGTCTGGCCACAACGGCTGGACCGGGAAAAACATCTGGGCGATTCGCTTGGACATGATGAATTCGTCGGATACGACCGGTGAAATCGATATTGCCTACATCGCAGTCGGCAGGCGCGCGGTGGCAGCTTCGAGCAAGGCTGTAGATTCGCTGACCTCGACCGTGACTCAGCAAGGGGATGATCTTAGCGCCCAGGCACAACAGCTCACCGGCCTGCAGACCTCGGTTGGTAACAACTCGGCGTCAATCCAGCAGGTAGCCAGTGCTCAATCCACGCTCAACGGGAAGATCAACGCGTCCTACTCGGTGAAGCTCCAGGTCACCGCTGGCGGGCAGTACGTTGCCGCCGGCTTCGGTCTGGGGATTGAGAACAGCGGGGGAGTGCTGCAATCGACGTTTGCTGTAATGGCTGATCGGTTCGCGGTACTGAACCCCGCTGGGAACGGGTTCGTAAGCCCTTTCGCAATCCAGAACGGGCAGGTGTTCATGAACGATGCGTTCATTTCCAAGGCCGCGATCAAGAACGGCATCATTGGGGAGACGCTGCAATCAGCGCAATTCACCAGCTTTGGCGAGCCAGTGCTCACTGTGAACTTTGCGTGGGGAGAGATAATCGCGCGCCATCCAACCATGGCAAATACCTACACCAAGCTCGACCGAAACGGAATTGATGTAGTGGTTTCCGGTGTTCGCCGTGTTCGCATGGGGGTTTGGTAATTATGGAGGGATGCTATGCCAGCAGGTCTGGAGACTTTTTATGCGGATGGTACACCTGGCATCAGATTAACTGACCGGCTGGGGCGTGTTTTGGGTACCTACTATACAGGCTCAGCTAATGGGGCTTTGGCCGTGCCAGGCCTGACCACTGGCACGCCTTTCTTCGTCGTAGTTCCGGACACGGGGGTGAACGATGCCTTTGGGGTGTTCACCCCTGAGGTGAGCGCCAACCAGAGTAATGGTGTTCTCAGCTGGACGTTTACGTCGGCAGCTCAGTCGCCGTCTTGGATAACGGTTGGAGTTTTCTAATGCCTACCGGTTTTCAGTGCTTCAACCAAAACGGGACGATCCAGATAGATTCTGACTGGGTCAATTACGGGCTTGTTAATCGCTATACAGTTAGCAGCTCTTCCATTTATTTTTCGACAGGGAGCATAAACGGCATCCAAGTAGCCTTGGACAATTTTTCAGATCTTGTATTTGTAAGTTGTGCAGGCCAGATTGCCTACCATGTCTCGGTCAAGACAGGGCCATCTGCACGGACCATTACCTATGCGGTGAACGGGCTTGGGGTGCCGGTGGATGTGTATGTATATCGAGGTATGCAGGCTTCGGCTACCAACTCGGGAATGCAAATATTTGGTCCGGACGGCAGGTTGATTTTTGACGCAAACTCCCGGTTCATGAACGTGTCGGGAAGTCTGCCTGCACTTGCTTTCAATACTAAATACGCCCTACCTGCAGGTCGTAAGTATGCTATTTGCTTTCCATCATTCTATGGCAGGAACATCCAAGAAGGGTTTCCCAACGGAGCATTCTGGGATTTAGTTAGATCGCACTACAAGCTCTATTGCATCTGCCAGAGTGATGGTATTCAGACAACAGGCGAGGCGCTAATCACTGCCTACACCTCGCCGTGGTTTGACCCCAGCCCACCGCCAGCGAGTAACGTTTTTTACGCCGGTGGCAGTCCACTTGTTATTGATGTCACCGGATTCTGATCAGCCCCAGGAGGGCCACGCTATGCCATATGTCGCCGTAAACATGAGCAATGCCTATGACGTTGCCAACAACACCCGCTACGCCACTCAAGAAGAAGCCGACGTCCGGGCACGGGAGATCCTGAGCCAGTTCCCCGCCGCCCAAGTCTTCACCGCCCAGGTGCTGAAAGACTACAGCGCCGAGGTGACCGTTACCGCGAAGGACCCGGTTGAGCCAGAGGCGGCGCCTGAAGCACCGACCGTTTGAGGCTGAGTATCAATATTCCAACCTTCTGATAGGAACGCTGCCCCATCGAAGCTGCTGATAGCCGGTGTATGGAAGAATGAGCGTGTCAGCAATTGCCGAGAGCCCCATGTCCACAAAAATCGTATCTGCGGACCAATGGTTACCCGACCGAGCAGGCCCGTTCAGGTTGCAAAACTGGTAGGCAAAGCCACTGTAGGCGCGGGGAATCGAATGGCAGCTTGATTCCCATCGGGCGAGGTTATCCACTGCCTTTGACTCGTCGGAGACCGTCTGAATGGTGCCGCACCCACTCAATGCTGCCGCAAGCGTACAAACTATCCATAACCTCATATCAGCCTCCTGTCCCGCTGACCTCGAAGCCCGTCCCTGTGAGGGCTAGAGCAGCCATCAACGTCCTTCGCTAATGTAATCAACCAGCTTGTTGAGAATGCCTTCTTGGTACTGGCGGTTGTAACAGCCAGGTTGATTCGGCGGGGTGTCATCGCACGCGATCTTGTGTGGGCTGGTAGGGCTCCCATAAGTGCTATTGGAGAAATGAGAGCAACCGCTAAGCAAGCAGATCCCAATCCCAAGTACAAAAAATCCTTTTTTCATAGCCTGCCTCTCGCATCGATCGATGCAGATTTGACGATTTAGCAGCCTAGAAGACACATTCGTGCCCGCCAAGTGCGGGCTTCTTTTTGCCTGGAGAAAACCATGGCGACAGCACGCGGCATCCGCAACAACAACCCCGGCAACATCGATTTTAACCCCCGAAACGACTGGCAAGGCCAGCTCGGCAAGGAGCCGGGCGGGCGCTTCGCCATCTTCGACACGCCCGAGAATGGTATCCGCGCCCTGGGCAAGCTGTTGATCAACTACCGGGGCAAGGACGGCATGCCAGGCGTGGGCGGGAAGGGCATCGACACCGTGCTCGAAACCATCAACCGCTGGGCGCCGAGCAACGAGAACGACACCCAGGCCTACGCCGGCTCCGTGGCCAAGCGCCTGGGCGTGCGCACCACCGACCCGATCAACATCAAAGACCCGGCCACGCTGCGCGGGATGGTGGTCAGCATCATCATCCACGAGAACGGCGGCAATCCGTATTCGCCGGCGATCATCGATGAGGGAGTACGGAGGGCGCTGGCATGAAGTCCTGGGCAATCAGATCCATCGTGCTGCTTGCGCTGCTGGGCTCCTACTGGTTGATGTACCAGCATGGGCGGTCGGTTGAGCGCGCTCAGGCCGCCCAGGCTTCAGCTGAGCGTGACAGCGGCGATCGCCTGGCCGAGGTGCTCGGCGAGCGCGGTGCACGGCAGGAAGAACAACGGCGCGCCACGGCGCAGGAGGAGGTGAGAGCGCATGCTCAGGAAGAACGAACGATTGCTGATGCTGGCGCTGCTGGCGCCGATGTTGCTGGCCAGCGGCTGCAGCACGAAGGCGCCAAGCTCGCCGCCACCGTCAGTTGCACCGGCACGGATACCGCCGCTGTCGCCCGAGGCCAAGCAGCCACCCGCGCCGCAATGGTGCTCTCCGAACTGCGCGACCGGGCTGATGCGCGAGCGGGAGAGCTGGCGAAAGCTTATGACCGTGCCCGAATAGCCGGCCTGGCCTGCGAAGCATCCTATAATGCGCTGATCAACTGATCGGAGCAGGGCGGTGGGGAAGCGTACTTTTCTTGGAGTTGTGGAAGCGGGCGAGCCACTGATCAAGCAGGCTATCGATGCTATGCGGGCGTATCACGAAGCGGAGGACGCCGGCTTGCCTTCGAGTGAAGTGCAGCGGTTGCGCCTACTGGCTGATTCGCTGTACCAAGCGGTTATCGATTACCAGTTAATCCAAGCCGGACGGGCACCGTCTACCATTCAGTGATGGCCACCTCAGAATGGAGCTCCGATGAAGTGTAAGCCGCCAATCCTCTACCCTGATCATCCCATGTACACCAACGCCGTACAGGCATGGAAGCGTTACCATGAGGCGCAGGCCTCGGGTGAGCCAGCGGAAGAGTTGGAACGCCTGCGCCTAATTGCCGAGCGACAGTATCAGGCGGTCACCGACTACCAGCTTCGTGCTATGGCCGCGGCTCGCGGTAAAGAGCTGCCACCCCTCCATTAGGTCCGCTGATCGGCAATTGCCCGCAAGGCGCCTGCTCTATACGATACTGTGTTTTTATACAGTATCGGTGCCCCATGTACTTCCTCCTCGTTCGACGCCGCGAGAATGGCGTGGCCATCCCCTCTGATCGCCTCAGGAAGATCAAGCCCCTGCGGGCTGACGTCCATATTGGTGACCATCACAGCGAAGTTCTGGGCCGAGTCGCGACCCAGGCGTGGGTGTTCAATCCGACACCAGGTCCGGACATCATCCCGCGCTTGCTCGACGCCAAGGTCAATGGCATGGCCCAGCTCGGTATGAACATCAATGGGGTGGAAGAGATCGACGGCGTGATCTATGCGCAGTCGTGGAGGTGCAGGACTGAATGATGAGCGGACTACCACGAGCCTGGCTGGCTGAGCTTGATGACCGGTTTGCTCTCGTCACGGACCCTGACGGGCGCGCGGCCGTGCTCAGCGAGATGGCATTCGCCGCGCGCCGGCGCCGGGAAGTTGATGATGGATGCCTGTGCGACATGCTCGAGCTTGCCGAGGCGGCAAGGGTGTGGGCCCTGCTGGAGCACGAGGAGGCTTGGCACATTGGCCTTTTTGAATATGAGGGTTGGGTTGAGCACGAGCCAGGACGGATCGTAGTTGGCAGAACGCCAGGGAAGGGTGCTTAAGATGTCTAAAAGTGCGGTAAAGCTGCGCGGTTTTACTGGGCTAAAGTCGACCAAAATCGCCAATGCATATTAGACACACCCGATGCATAGGCCGCGAACTGCGCGGCCTGAGGTGCGTTTCTCACACTACTGCTGCATTACTGGAAGGAGGGATTCAAGCCGGTTAGTGCCTTACTCAGCTCAAGTATTTCGAATTCCTCTGCAGCGTGGGTAGGTTGAGCAGCCCATGAAACTCCGACCCGCATACCGGCCTTTCTTCGCAGTTCGTACACGCATTGCACTCCCGCACTGCGGGCAAAGCCCTAATTCGCCCCATTTTTCACGAGGGGGTCTGGTAACAGGGTTAGGAGTGACTTCGCGCGATGTCGTTCCTGCCGCTGTGGCCGGAGTCGGTAAATTCGGTTTGCCACTAGAAGCGTCAGGTTTGCGTCCAAATAATTTGCCATATGTCCACACCAACCCCCAAGCAGCGAGAATGAACAACAGGACGCCAAACCCGCCTGAGCCGCTTCCTCGACCACCGCGACGCGAACCGCCACCACCTCGTCCGCCCCCTCTGCCACCGCCTCGAGCTGCCACTCGCTCGCTCATCAAGCCCAGGGCGAATAGTAAGAGCGTGCGGCGCGAGAGCTCTTTTCGATCCATCGTTAGGTACCAAGCTGATATTGGCTAAGCGCCATCATCTTCGATTGGTGCCATGCCTGCAATCTTCAAAGCTCTCGGAAACCCGCAGCATGCCGGCGGGCTGGGGCCCCATCGAACCAAGAGCAGAATCGATTCCAAAACTGAAGTGGCGACCCTCAAAACACGCGGCCTGTAGCCGTGCCGTTTCGTCTTTGTTTTGGAATCGATTTTGCCTTGCAGGATGAATGGATTGGGGGTTTATTCCACGGTCTTGAAAACCGCTGACCAGGCGCGAAAATCAGTTCCGCAACTCCTGCCATGCCCCTTGATTTTAAAGGGCTGCAGCGTTGCTAAAAAAGCTTCTATGCGGAACTGAAAAGCTCGTAAGATACTGAAATTCAAGGAAATGCAGGGCGGATTGCAAATCCGTCTACGCCGGTTCGATTCCGACCTCGGCCTCCACATTCGAAAGCCCCGCAGATTAACGTCTGCGGGGTTTTTCTTTGCGCGCTAGAAAACCTGATCGTTTCCGCATCACAAGGCATCGTTTCCGCATCAGGCCGTTACTTGGTTGGGCTGACCACCTCGCTGACGCGACGATAAACTGGCTTGGTGATCTTCTCATTCGCAGGCCCGAGCCGTCGGTGATGAGCCGAGAGTTGCGCACGCCTTGGAGCTTGCGGCGTTCAAGCAGTGTTTCAATGAGCAGGTCACGGCCGGTCGGCTCACTTTCGATGCGCCCTGCGTGCCCTTTCTATTTGCCGACCGGCCAAGGATTGGTTCTTGTTGAGTACCAATTTATGAGCCGAACGGCTCTCTATCACACGCAAGCGGGTGGGTAGTATGGGCGCGACTTCCAGAAGGAACCGTTATCCCTAGCCGTTAATGAGGTGTGCCATGCCCAAGGTCGTTCACTTTCACCGTACCGGTGACGCTGATGTTTTGATTCTCGATGAGGTCGCTGTACCCGCGCCGAAAAGCGGCGAGGTTCAGATCGAAGTAAAAGCTATCGGCTTGAACCGTGCGGAAATCATGTACCGCACTGGGCAGTACGTGATTGATCCCCAGTTCCCGGCGAAGCTCGGCTATGAAGCGGCCGGGATTGTCCGCGCGGTTGGTAGTGACGTCAGCGACGTTGTTCCTGGTGACGCAGTTAGCGTCGTGCCGTCGTTCTCATTCGCTGATTACGGCATGTATGGCGAGGTGGTCAATGCGCCCGCGCATGCTGTCGTCAAGCATCCGTCCAACCTCAGTTTCGTGGAGGCAGCGGCCAGCTGGATGATGTTTGTCACTGCATACGGCGCCCTGGTTGAGTACGGCAATCTAAAGGCTGGCGAAACCGTGCTCATCCCGGCTGCGTCGAGCAGTGTCGGCCTGGCAGCGATCCAGATCGCCAACATGCTAGGCGCCATCCCGGTGGCCCTTACTCGCACAAGTGCCAAGCGCCAGGCGTTGCTGGATGTTGGTGCAAAATATGTAATCGCCACCCAGGAAGAGGATCTGATTGCCGAGGTGGCCGCGATCACCGAGGGCGAAGGCGCGCGTATTGTTTTCGACCCCGTTGGTGGCCCCGAGGCAACCAAGTTGATCAAATCCATGGCCAATACCGGAATCTTCTTCCAGTACGGCGCTCTCGATCATCGCGATATCCCGGTTCCGGTCTTCGACATTCTTGGCAAACACCTGACCGTGCGCGGCTACGAGCTGTTCGAAATCACCACAGATATTCAAAAGCTGGCCAATGCCAAGGCATTCGTTGGCAAAGGCTTGGCAGGTGGTCAGCTCAAGCCCGTCATCGACCAGGTCTTCCCGCTCAATGAAATTGCGACAGCACACCGCCGAATGGAGTCGAATGCGCAAATCGGCAAGATCGTCGTCGTGGTTGACTGAATAGCATCCTGCGGCCGTCAGTCAGGCTGCGGTATGCCATCGCTGCTTGCTACCAAGCAGTGATGGCATATTTTGTTTTGGTGTATGAGAGAGGCCGCCTGGCTTCGCTATCGTCCTTGGTGCAGAGTACGTCTGGCCCAATGTACAGGTAACTGGAAGATCGCGATGAACCTGATCGAAGCCATGCAAATGTTCGTGGCAGTTGTTGAGCATGGCAGCTATACCAAAGCGGCCGAGGCGCTCAATGTGCATCGCCCGGCACTCTCCAAACTCATCCAGAATCTTGAGCACGAATTGGGCGTTCAGCTGTTACACCGCACCACGCGCAGGGTGAACACCACGCCCGCTGGCGATGAGTTCTATGAACGAAGCTTGAAATTACTCGCAGAGCTAGCGGACACGCTGGACTGGTTTTCGCCGGCCCGCCCGCCGCGAGGCAAGCTCAGGATCGACATGCAGACCGTACTCGGCCAGGCGGTGATAATCCCGCGATTGCCCGAGCTCATGGATCGCTACCCTGGCCTGGAAATATCTCTGGCAACCTCTGACAATCTGAATGACCTCATCGCGCAAGGCATCGATTGTTCCGTGCGGCTCGGTGATCTGGATGATTCCAGCCTGGTTGCCAAACGTATCGGCGAGGTTGCTTTGGTGACCTGCGCGGCTCCCGCCTACGTACAGAAGTATGGTTTACCCGGCACGCTGGATGATTTACAGGCGCACTTGGCAGTCAACTTCATGGTTGAGCAGCGCCGCCAGATCATGCCTTGGCGATTCAGGGGCAACGGTAAAATGATCAGTGTAAAGATGCGCAGCGCCATCGTCGTCGACAATGCCGGGGCGTTACTCTGCTGCGCGCTGGCGGGGATCGGGATGGTGCAGGGGTTGCGCCCGGCGTTGCAGCGATACATCGATAGCGGGCGCCTGGTGGAGGTTCTGCCGGATGTTCCAGTCGAGCCGAAGACCGTTTCCGTGCTGTTTCCGGATCGCCGGCACCTGTCCCCCAATGTGCGCGTATTTGTCGAGTGGGTGAGTGCGTTATTCCAAGAGGAAAGGCGTTAGGAATTCTCCGATCAGGTCAGCACGCTAGACGAGGGCAAAATCAGTTACGCAGCCCTTTGCGTCGATTGCCACCGTAAGTACTTGAGGGTCGCTCAGGCCCAGCCCCCCCTCCGTGTAGACAAACGCCCACCGAAGCAATCGCAAGTCACCCCGGCTCTCGCAGTTCTCATACGGGCCAAGCAGCCGCTCCAGCTCGCATGATGTGGATTGCCCGCAGACGATGTATTTCAGTTGCTCTTCAACCTGGGTCGAACTGATGTTGAAGTTCTCAAGCAGCATCTTGTGCTCCAGAGCGGTCATCAGGCGATTTGAATCCGTTTGCATCGTCTTACTACACTCCATAACCAGATCGTAGGTTTGTAGGGCAATTACCAGTCGGGTGGGGATTTTACGCATGGAATGTACTGATTAGTACAAAAAGATGACCAAGGGTCGTTCGCAACCTGATCCCACGCTGCGGCGCCCGGTGGTCTGAAAGTCGGCTGCTTCCTCCAGCAGAGTGGCTTGATCAACGAGCACCCGCTACGGTGAGGTAATCAAGGGGATGCGGACATGGCAGATAAATATGTCGGAAAGATCATTGGTGTCGGCACGGACAACGTGCGGTACGTCATCAACATTTATCAGGACGAGACCGTTGAGCGCTCGCCGCACGGCATGGTTCGGCATGAGGGTTTGAAGCATTTCGAAATGCAGGCCGGTGGGGATGTGAAAAAGATTTCTGAAACCGAGTACGAGATTGTGGCTACGGGTGTAAGGGTGACCGTGCTTGACGCTTAGCATTGAGCGCCCGGCGGCACTGGTCCGCCAGAAAAAGAAAACCCGCCAACAAGTGGCGGGCCCAAAGAACGTGAGAAACAATCTCAGTGTGCCAAGGTTTTTGTCATGAATTCGTGAAGAGCATGTCGTTAGCCTGTAATGCTTGGCTCACTCATGGCTCAGTTCAAGTGCGCTGATTACGCACACCGAAGCATCCCCTGGCGGCGTGTCATTGCTGTAGTCCACCTGGTTGTAGACTCCACCGTGAAAATTCAGCGTCTGCGTCGCCCAGGATGGCGCCAGTTGCAGTGCGGTCGTGGTGCCGCTGCGGCCATTGCTGCTTGCGCTGACCGTGCAAGCGCCATCTTCACTCACCACGATGCTCACATCGAAACGCGCACCCAGCGGCACCTCGGCCAGCACGGTGCTGTTGGCTGGCGTGGCCTGGTTAAAATCTGAACGAAAGCCGACAGTGATTTTGCCTTTGTTCCAGAACACCTTGATTGGCGGGCTGTTATTGTCTTTCACATGCAACTGGGCAATTACCACCTTTTGCGCCTGATTGACCTTCTCCAGGGTCATTGTCTGGTGGTTGCGGTGGCGCGCTGCGCTGCCCAGTGACCAATACACGGGTTCTTTCCATTCGCAGCGTGTGCGGTGAGTACTCTTGCTGGACGCACCCTTGGTCGGCGCGGTCATGCGTATCGAGCCGTCACTCTGGCGTGCAACGACGTTGGTCAGGCTAGCCAAGGCCTGTGCGCCGGTGACTTCCAAGGCAACCGGGTTGGAGGCGGATTTCGGCACCGGAGTGGTGATGATGAGGTTATCAATGTTCACTGCCATGGTTTTCTCCTTGAAAATTCCAACTCTTGCAAGGTTTGCGAGCCTGGCAGATGGGGTGGAAGTTCCAGCGAAGAAGTGTGTCGCTGACGAAAGGCAGGGCAAAAAAAGCCCGCCATTAAGGCGGGCAAGTCACGTTTGAAGGGAGAGCCTGCAGGATGAAGGCTACCGGTTAAGTCAGCATTAACCCCCCATCCATTGACCATGCCAGCCGATGCGCTTATACAGGCGTGCCACTTTCCCAGGAGCGATCATGCGCCACGAAGACGACCTGCACGAGCCTGAACACGATCACTTGCTCGACCACGAATTTCTCTACGACGGCTTCGAACCTGAAGCGGATGCGCAGGGTGCCGAGGATGAGGTCGAGGAGGATGATGCGTTGCTGGATGACCTCGATGATGACGAGAGCGACCATCCAGCCTGGCACGACGACCTGGACGATTGACTCAGCGCCCGTCCAGCGAGAAGCGCCCCGGGCCGCTCACCGCCAGTAGCAGCAAGCCGCCAACAATGCTCAGGTTCTTCAGGAACTGGGTCATGTTGGCGGCTCGTTCAGGGTCGACCATGTTCCAGAACGGATGTCCGATCAGCGCGGTGCCCAGCACGAACAGGGCGAACAGGAAGGCCAGCGGGCGGGTGTAGAAGCCGAGGATCAGGATGATGGCGACGAAGAACTCCATGATCACGGCGACTGCTGCGGCAACCATGGGCGCTGGGGCGCCCAGCGATGTCATGTAGCCGACCGTGCCATCGAAGCCGGTCAGCTTCGCCCAACCGGAAATGACGAAGAGGATCATCAATAGCACACGGGCGATCAGGATGATCACGTCGCGTTGGCCAGCGAAGAGGGAGTAGCGCATGGTGGCATTCCAGTGGATGCAGACAAGCTCCACTTTAGCAGCTGCATGGCGAATTTCCGCCGGGCAGCAAAAAGGCGCCGCAAGGGCGCCTTTTCCTGGAAGTATGGTGCGAGTGGCGGGACTCGAACCCGCAAGGCTCACGCCGACAGATTTTAAGTCTGCTGTGTATACCAATTCCACCACACTCGCACGCTTGAGGCCGGTACGCTTCTAAGCAGAAGGCCCTGGCAATCAAGCGCGCTTTATAACCCATTGTTATATTTGAGTCAACTATAGCGCCTATGATCTAAGAAGTGGGGTGGCATTTGCACAGGAGATTGACACCTTACTGTCATTAGGCCACTGTGCCGTTCCTGACTGGATCCAATGAGTACAGCGTCTATGTTCCAAGCCAGTCTTGCCCGTGCTGACGGGTGCATCGTCCGCCCATGCTTGGGGGCTACGCTGACCGAACTCATTGCCGCCCAACCGCTGTGCCTGTGGAGTTTGCATGGTTTCAGCCGACTGCATCGCCCCCCCTGTCATGACCGCCAACCGCTACGAGCAGTTGGTGCAGTCTGTGGTGGACTATGCCATCTATATGCTTGACCCCTCTGGCCGGGTGGTGTCGTGGAATGCAGGCGCCGAGCGGATCAAGGGCTATCGTGCTGACGAAGTTATAGGCCGGCATTTCTCGCTGTTCTTCACGCCCCAGGACTGCGCCGAGGGGCGTCCTGACTATTTGCTCAAGCAAGCCCTTGAGCTGGGCGTGGCGCAGGATGAGGGCTGGCGGGTACGCAAGGACGGTACGCAATTCTGGGCGTTGGCCGCCCTCGATGTGATACGCGATGACCTGGGGCACATCATTGGCCTGGCCAAGGTCACCCGCGATATCACCGATCGGCGCGAATCGGCGCTGCAGCTTGACGCCATCCGTGCCCAGTTGTTCCAAGCGCAAAAGCTCGAGGCGCTGGGCCAGTTGACGGGTGGTTTGGCGCATGACTTTAACAATCTGCTCACCATCATCATGAGTTCGGCCAAGTTGGCATTGAGCAGCCAGGACCCGGCGCGCGTGCAGCGTATGCTGGAGCACATCGTGGATGCCGGCCAGCGTGGTACCAAGCTGACTCAGCAACTGCTGACGTTCGCTCGACATCGGCAGATGGATGTCGCGATGGTCGCACCTGCCACGGTGCTGGCTTCTACGCGCAGTTTGCTGGAACACGCCTTGCCGAGTGATGTTGAGTTGCAGGAGCGCCTACCAGCTGATTTGCCCATGATCGAAGTGGATGCCGGGCAGTTACAGATGGTATTGCTCAATCTGTTGTTCAATGCCCGCGATGCAATCGGTGAGCACGGCACGATCTGCATTGCGCTCGATTCGCTCGTGCTGACGGGCGAAGTGGAAGGGCTGCATGGCCCGTTCGTGTGCTTTGAAGTGCATGACAACGGAACTGGCATCGACCCCCAAGTGCTGCCGCGCATCTTCGAGCCGTTTTTCACTACCAAGCCTTTTGGCAAAGGTACAGGTCTTGGGCTAAGCCAGGCCTACGGCTTTGCCAAGCAGAGCAACGGCGCAATCACTGTGCAGAGCACGCCCGGCAAGGGCACCTGCATACGCCTTTATCTGCCGGCGTCTGAGCGCGGTGCTGATCCTCAACTCCACAGGTAACCCTTATGGTACAGGCACTCATGCGGCTGATGACGGGGATCGAGGGGCTCGATGCCTTACTCAAGGGTGGATTGGTCGCAGGTGGCTCGTACATCGTTCAGGGGCCGCCTGGCGCGGGCAAGACCATCCTCGCCAACCAGTTGGCCTGTGGTCATGTGCGTGAAGGGGGCCGGGTGTTGGTTGCCACCTTGCTCAGTGAGTCCCATGAGCGGCTTTTTCAGTACCTGGCTACCCTGGAATTCTTTGACCCGGCGCTGGTCGGCGACCAGATCCAGTTCGTCAGTGCCTTCGATACCCTTGAACAAGAAGGGCTGGACGCGGTGGTCAAATTGCTCCGCCAGGAAATTGGCCGCCAGCAGGCCAGTCTGCTGATCGTCGATGGCGTCCTCAATGCCCGGGTACGCGCGGAAACGACACTGGACACCAAGAAGTTCGTATCCGAGCTGCAGGGGCATGCCGCTTTTGCCGGCTGTACCGTGCTGCTGCTGACCAGTGCCCGGCTCGATGAAGGCAGCCCCGAGCACACCATGGTCGATGGCGTGATCGAACTGGGTGAACAACTGCTGGGCAGCCGCGCCGTGCGCCATGTGCAACTGCGCAAGACGCGGGGTAGTGGGGCACTGTCAGGGCGCCATGAATGCCTGATCGACGAGGCCGGGATACATGTGTATCCGCGCCTGGAAGCGCTGTACAGCCACCCCAGCCAGCTGGGCTCGGCCACGCTGAGCCAGGTGACCACGGGCGTAACCGCGCTGGATGAAATGTTGGGGGGCGGGCTGGCCAATGGTTCGGTCAGTTTGTTGATGGGCCCCTCCGGCGTCGGCAAGACGTCACTGGGCCTGGCCTTTCTTGGCGCGGCAACAGCCGAGGCGCCCGCGCTGCATTTCGGCTTCTATGAGACACCTGCAAGGTTGCGCCTGAAGGCTGCCTCCTTGGGTTATGACTTCGCCGCGTTGGAGCGGCAAGGCGCTCTGCAACTGAACTGGCAGCCGACGACCGAGGGTCTGCTCGACCAGGTCGGTGCGCGCCTGCTGGAGCTTGTCGAGCAGCAGGGCAGCAAGCGTGTGCTGATCGACAGCCTGGGTGCATTCAGCCGCCTGGCAACCGATCCTGCACGTCTCAATGCGTTCTTTCGTGCCTTGACCGGCGAGCTGCGCGCACGCGATATCAGCGTCATGCTCACCTGGGAGATGCGCGACCTCTTCGGCTCGGAAATCACCGCCCCGGCCCCCGACCTGTCGAGCATCGTCGATAACCTTTTGCTGATGCGTTTTGTCGAACTGGATTCGCAACTGCGGCGCATGCTGTCAGTGCTCAAGGTGCGTGACAGCCATCACGACCCCGCGCTGCATGAGTTGCGCATCGGGCCGCAGGGCATCCACCTGCACCAGGCTTTCGAGGGCTCATCCGGTGTGCTTTCCGGTACTCCGGTGCCCCAAGGCAGTGGGTGACGGGCCTGCTGATGAACACTATCCTGATCGTCGATGACGAATACCTGATCGCCGACATCCTGGGCTTTGCCTTGGAGGACGAAGGCTTTCTGGTGGAAAAGGCGAGCAACGGGCGCAAGGCCTTGGAAGCGTTACAGGAAAAACGCGTGGATCTGGTGATCACCGACTACATGATGCCGGTGCTCAATGGCGAAGAGTTGGTGCTGGCGATCCGCAAAGAGCTACAACTGCCCGACCTTCCGGTGATCCTGATGAGTGGCGCGCAGGCCAGCCAAGGACGCCCGGAGCTGTTCGCTGCGGCGTTCGACAAACCGTTCGACGTGGACAAGTTGATCGCCAAGGTGCGCGAGCTGCTTGGCGCCTGAGGCTCGGGCTGCGGTGTGTACCCAATCGATCAAGCGCGTCCGTGCGGCTTGAAGTGTCGCAATCAGTGTTGGTCGTCGTGCTTTTCCGGGGCCGGGCTGCCGGCCTGGATACGCTTGAAGATTTCTTCACGGTGCACCTGAACATCCTTTGGTGCATCGATGCCAATCCTCACCTGCATCCCCTTCACGCCCAGAATGGTGACTTTGATGTCATCGTTGATGACGATGCTTTCGCCAACCTTACGGGTGAGTATCAGCATGTAGTTCTCCTTGGTGATATCGAAATCCACCCGGCAAGTGCCGCAGTGGTGGGAGCCTGTCCCTCTTCCTTCTCATTAAAGACGCTTTCGGCGGATATTAATTCCCCGTAAGACAAATTCTGTTGTGTGTCTTTAGTTGCAGGTGCCGTTGTAAAACGCGGTAAGCGTCCCGGCGAAGGTGCTCGGTGGCAAGGATAGGGGGCTTCGGCCTTAATGGGAAATTTCTCTGCATGATTACAGGCATAGGCTCACTCAATTGGCTTGTGCTTGCTCCAGTGCCTGCAAAAACAACAGCAACGCCACTTCTTCAGGATCAAGGCCTTTGCGCACACGGCGGCCAGGAAGCTCTGCCAAGCGCCCCAGGGCATAATGCTCCAGCACGGCAGGGTGGATGTAGCAGCGCCTGCACACGGCCGGGGTGTTGCCCAGGCGCGCGGCTACCTGCTTGACGATGTTCGCAACCTGGCGCTTTGCCTCGCTCTCCGGCTCCCAGGCCAGGGGCCTGAGCAGGCTCAGTGCCAGGCTGCTACCTGCCCAGGTGCGGTAATCCTTGGCAGTGAAATCGGCCCCGGTCAGTTGTTGCAGGAACTGGTTGATCTCACTGGACCCAATGCTGTGCCGCTGGCCTTCTTCGTCCAGGTACTGGAACAGCGTCTGCCCCGGCAGCTCCATGCACCGTTTGAGCAGGTTGGCCAGGCGTCGGTCGCGCAGGGTGACATTGTGTTCCACGCCACGCTTTCCGCGGAACTGGAAGCGGATGGTGCTGCCCTCGACCTTGACGTGGCGGTTGCGCAGCGTGGTCAGACCGTAGGATTTGTTGTCGCGCAGGTAGCGCTGGTTGCCGATGCGGATCAGTGTGTGGTCCAGCAGGCTGACCACCAGCGCCATGACCTTTTCCCGGTCCAGCCCTGGGCGCGCCAGGTGTACTTCCAATTGTGCGCGAAGCTTGGGCAAAGCCTGGGCGAAGGACAGCATGCGCCCATATTTGTGCTGGTCGCGCAGCTCGCGCCACTGAGCATGGTAACGGTATTGCTTGCGGCCACGTGCATCGAGCCCTGTGGCTTGCAGGTGACCCTGCGGGTCGGCGCAGATCCACACATCGGTGTACGCCGGTGGTATCACCAGGGCGGCGATGCGCGCCAGCGTCTCGCTGTCACGCACGCGTTGGCCTTGGGCATCGAGGTAGATGAAACGGTTGCGCCAGCGGCGCCGGCTCAGGCCGGGCTGGCTATCGTCAACGTAATGCAGGCTGGCGGGTAAGGTACAGTCAAGCATGGGCGGCAGGCCTCGATCAGGTCACTGATCAATGGACAGCGGCCGCGCGTACGATGCTCAGCCCAATAGCGCTACCGACTTTATCTGCGCGTACAAAGCTTGCCCCGGGTGCAGGCCGAGCTGGTCCGCCGAGAAGCGGGTGATGCGCGCCAGCAGGGTATTGCCGCCAGCATCCAGGCTGACCAGTACATGTGCGGGGTTGTCTGCCGGGTGCACGTCACGCACCCGCACTGCCAGCCGGTTGAGGATGCTGGAGGCGCCATCTGCCGACAGCGTCAGGCTGACGTCGCGGGCCTGAACCTTGACGCGCAAGGTGCTGCCCATGTTGTGCGCCGTGTGGGTAATGCGCAGCAACGGCGCTTCACTACCAGGCAGGCGCAGGTCGAGCAAACCGTAATGGGGGTCGTGGCCAACCACCACGCCCTCGAACACTGCCCCGGCATCGTCGCCCTGGGCCAGCGACAAGTCCAGGCGGGCGAGTGTCTGGCCAATCGGGCCGCTGGCCGAGGCTCTGCCTTGCTCCAGCAGCACCAGGTGGTCGGCCAGCCGCGCCACTTCATCTTGGGCATGGCTGACGTATACCAGCGGAATGTCCAGTTCATCGTGCAGGCGCTCCAGGTAGGGCAGGATCTCGCGTTTGCGCGGTCCGTCCAGTGCGGCCAGGGGCTCATCCATCAATAACAGGCGCGGGCTGCTGAGCAGCGCGCGGGCGATACCCACGCGCTGGGCCTCGCCGCCCGACAGGGTTGCGGGCCTGCGCTCGAGCAGGTGGCTGATGCCCAGCAGCTGGCAGGCCTGGTCGAGGCTGACCTTGCGCTCGCCGGGTGCAATTCGCCGCCAGCCGAACTCCAGGTTGCCGCGCACCGACAAGTGCGGGAACAGACTGGCCTCCTGGAACACGTAGCCGACCGGGCGCAGGTGTGGCGCCTGGAAATAGCCGCGCGCACTGTCTTCCCAGACTTCACCGTTGACCTCGATGTAAGCGCTCGCGGCCCTTTCCAGGCCGGCCAGGCAGCGCAAACACGACGTCTTACCCGAGCCGGAATGGCCAAACAGCGCGCTGATGCCGCGCCCTGGGAGCTGCAGGTCGACATCCAGAGTAAAGTCGTCACGCGCAAGCTTGAGGCGCGCCACAATCGATCCGGTCATTTCAGCTCCAGCCAGGCTTGCCACGGCGTCCCGCATACAGCAGAAGCAGCACCAGGAACGAGAACACCAGCATGGCACCGGCCAGCCAGTGGGCTTGCGTATACTCCATGGCCTCGACGTGATCGAAGATCTGCACCGAGACCACGCGGGTCTTGTCGGGGATGTTGCCACCGATCATCAGCACCACGCCAAACTCGCCTACGGTGTGGGCGAAACCGAGAATGGTGGCGGTGATGAAACCAGGCCGAGCGAGCGGCAGTACTACATGCACGAAGGTGTCCCACGGGCTGGCGCGCAAGGTGGCGGCAACTTCCAGCGGGCGCTGGCCGATGGCAGAGAAGGCGTTCTGCAGCGGTTGCACCACGAACGGCAGGGAGTACACCGTCGAGCCGATCACCAGGCCAGTGAAACTGAACACCACGCTTCCCAGGCCCAGCGCCTCGGTGGCCTGGCCTATCCAGCCATGCGGGCCGAGCGCGATCAGCAGGTAAAAACCGATCACCGTCGGTGGCAGCACCAGTGGTAGCGCCACCACCGCACCCACCGGACCGCGCAGCCAAGAGCGCGTGCGCGCCAGCCACCAGGCGATAGGCGTGCCGATGAGCAGCAAGATCAGGGTGGTCAGGCTGGCCAGTTTCACCGTCAGCCAGATGGCACCCAGGTCACTGGCGTCCAGTGGCATCAGCGTTCATAACCATAGGATTTGATCAGTGCGGTGGCTTTGGGGCCTTTGAGGTATTCAACCAGTGCCTTGGCCGCCGGGTTGTCTTTGCCCTTGTTGAGAATGACGGCGTCCTGGCGGATAGGGTCATGCAGTTCGGACGGCACGACCCAGGCCGAACCACTGGTGACTTTTCCGTCTTTGTAGATCTGCGACAGGGCGACGAAGCCCAGTTCGGCGTTGCCGGTGGAGACGAACTGGAAGGCCTGGGTGATGTTCTGGCCTTCGACGATCTTGCCCTGGATGGCTTCAGCCAGGCCAAGCTTGGCCAGTACCTGAGTGGCGGCCAGGCCGTAGGGCGCCGCTTTCGGGTTGGCGATGGACAGGTGCTTGTACTGGTTTTTCTTCAATACCTCACCCTTGGCGTCCACGTAACCCTCCTTGGCCGACCACAGGGCCAGGGTACCTATGGCATAGGTGAAGCGCGAGCCGGGGACTATATCCTGTTCCTGCTCCAGCTTCGCCGGGGTGCTGTCATCGGCGGCGAGGAACACCTCGAATGGCGCGCCATTCTTGATCTGTGCGTAGAACTGCCCCGTGGCGCCATAGGCGGCGATCAGCTTGTGGCCAGTGTCTTTCTCGAAGTCCTTGGCGATGGCCTGGATCGGCGCCGTGAAGTTTGCAGCGACCGCAACCTGCACCTCGTCGGCCCAGGCGCTGTTGGTTGATAGCAGGCAGGCCAGGGCAGTGGCGGCCGGGTGGGGCAGGCGGATACGCATGAAGACAGCTCCCTAGGAGTGCAGGTTATCGTTATAGCGGTAACTATATAGCGATAGACCCCAAGCTGAAAGGTGCTGTCTGGCGTCCTGTAGGAGCCGGCACAGCCGGTGCCATACACCACAGCGCCCTTAAACCGGCGCCCCAGGTAAATTCCTAACGCCCAACCAGCGCCAGCGCCTTCTCTGCAACCTCCCGGGTCAACTGTTCAGCCGGCATTGCCTTGCCCAGCCGCAACGCTTGCCCCGCCCACAAATTGCTGAAGTCGCTGCTGCCTTGCGGGTCGGTGATTGCCCGCAACGGCATCAGCGCGCCGCCAGCCAAGGGGAAGCGTGGCGCCAGTTCACTCATCGGCCCCAGCTCGCGCATGAGGCGGTTGTTGATGCCGCGTGCCGGGCGCCCGGTGAACAGGTTGGTCAGGGCCGTGTCGCTGGCCGGTGCACTGTCCAGCGCACGTCGGTGGGCCGCAGATACCTTGGCCTGCGGGCAGAACAGGTAGGCCGTGCCGATTTGCACGGCGCTCGCACCCAGGGCCAATGCTGCAACCAGGCCGCGGTGGTCAGCGATGCCGCCAGCGGCGATCACCGGCAGGTCCACCGCATCGGCAACCTGTGGCACAAGGGCGAAGGTGCCGATCTGGCTGTTGATGTCTTCACTGAGGAACATGCCGCGATGGCCACCGGCTTCACTGCCCATGGCAATGATCGCGTCGCAACCGTTGGCCTCCAACCACAGCGCCTCTTCCACTGTGGTGGCACTGGACAGCACCTTGGCCCCGGATGCTTTCACACGCTGCAGCAACGCAGCTTCGGGCAGGCCGAAGTGGAAACTCACCACCTCAGGGCGCAATTGCTCGACCAGCTGGCAGCTGTGCTCGTCAAACGGTGCACGGTTGGAAACCGGTGTGGGGGCCTGGAAGTCGGCGCCAACCTCTGTGTAATAAGGTTGGAGTGCCAGCTTCCAGCGCGTGTCGCGGTCGATGTCGGGGGCGGGCGGCTGGTGACAGAAAAAATTAAGGTTCAGCGGGAGGCCCGGGCAAGCACTGCGAAACGCGACAATCTCGGCGCGCACCTGCTCGCCCGTGAGCATGGCACAGGGCAGGGCGCCCAGGCCGCCGGCCTTGGCCACCCCGATGGCCAGGGGCGAGCCGCTGGCGCCGGCCATGGGCGCCTGGAGGATGGGCAACTCGATGCCCAGCAGATCGAGAATACGACGGTCGGGCCAGTTGCTCATGCGGTTCTCCTGGGCCTTAAAGTGCTTTGCTCACCTGGATGTCGCTGATCTTGTCGGCGTCGTCGCCGTGGATCTTGCGCAGGGCATCGAGTGCCTGCTCGTGCGAGGCATCGGGCATGACGGCGAAATCCCAGCGGCGTTCGCCGTCGAGCTTGTATTTGATGACGTACTTGATGTTCTGGGTCATGGCGGTCTTATCTGAGTTTGGACGACGAACGACGGATGACCTTGATCTTGTGGGTCAAGGTCGGCTTGCGCGTTACCGAGATCGGGCGGGTGGTCACGGTGTCGATGGTGATGTTCCAGAAACCGGTGCTGGGTACCGTGATCTTGGCCGGAAAACGCTCGAAGTGGCCGCCGTGGTAAGTGTGTCGGCCGCCATTTTTGAAGCTGCGGAAGTTGGCGTCGTTCATCAGGCGGATGTTGCAGCGTTGAGAGCACTCGATGACAACGATGTCGTCCTCGTTGAGATGCTCGCGCTGGTGTACGAATTTCATGGGGTGCTCCGCAAAGTCGGGTTCTGCAAACGCGAACGATACCACGATGTCGGGAGTGGCTGGCGCGCCTGATGGCATGGGGCTAGATAAATCTGCCAAAGCACGGAGCAAAAGTGCCTGGCCGTGGTCTGATGCATTCCTGATAGCTGAGGTATGCCAAATGAAGTGGATGGTGGCGGCGTTGTCCCTGACGCTGGGTGGTTGTGTCAGCGTTTCCGAGCTGGAGCAGTCGCACGAAACGATGGATGTGATCTCTGGCAAGACGCCCCGCGAGTATGCCGACTGTGTCAAGCAGGAGCTGGCGAACACCCGTGATCCCTTGGTCGAAGAGCAGCGCGACGATGGCCTGCGGTTGATCGTGCCGCAAAAGCTGACTGCCGGCGCCGGGCCAGCGGCACTGGTGGACATCGAGGAACGTGGCAGCGGCAGCAGCATCAAGCTGCATGAACGCTTGAACAACTTCCCGCTGCGCCTTGGTGATGTGCGCACGGCGGCGACCAAGTGCATCTCTGGCGGTTGATCTGGCTCAACTAAAGCGCGGTTAACAAGGCCAATTGCCATCTGTTGGTCGGGTTGGCGTTGTTGGCAATTCCCTGGCGGGGCTAGTATCCATTTGCTTATGTGTTTTAAGCCTAAGCTTATAACAAAAGAAATGGAGATTCGTCATGACCCCGTTGAGTCGAGTCCTGATCGGCAGCCTGCTGATCCTGGCCTGGCCCATGGCGCACGCCGCCGATGGCCAGAAGATCTTCACCCAGGGTGGCGCCAACCCCGCCGCCATGGCTTGTATGGGCTGCCATGGTGCGGACGGCAAGGGCATAGCCGCCGCTGGGTTCCCACGTTTGGCCGGCCTGCCGGCCGGCTACCTGAGCAAGCAGTTGCATGACTGGCGTGCCGGCAGCCGTAAACAGGCAGTGATGGAGCCGCTGGCCAAAGCCTTGACCGAGGATGAGATCACGGCCGTCAGCGACTACCTGGCCAGCCTGCCTGGCGACCCGACCCCCGGCTTGCGCCGCCAGCAAATCGCAGACGACCCCACCACCCGACTGGCCCTTTACGGCGACTGGAGCCGCAATATTCCCGGTTGCGTGCAATGCCATGGCCCTGGTGGCAGTGGAGTTGGCGAGCACTTTCCGCCCTTGGCCGGGCAGCCTGCCAGCTACCTGGTGGCGCAACTCAACGGCTGGCGCGATGGCAGCCGCAGCAACGACCCCAATCAGCTGATGGTCGGTGTGGCCAAGGCCATGACCGATCAAGAGGTCATGGCAATTGCCGAATTCTTTGCCAAGCCCGCCAGCCAGGAGGTCAAGCCATGAAAGTATTGATGCCAGCGTTGCTGCTGTCGGCCATGGGGCATGCTGTTGCGGCGCCCATCGCCATGGAAGACCAGTCGCAGCTGAATATTCCGGCTGCCCAGGCCGCAACGCAGTTCGAGCCTCCTGCTGAAAGCGAACTGCCAGACAACGCCTTCGGCAAAATGGTGCGCGAAGGCCATGCGCTGTTCGTCGACACCCGCCGACTGATGCCCGAGGCGGTGGGTAATGGCATGAACTGCAGCAACTGTCACCTGGACCAAGGCCGCTTGGCACACTCCGCGCCGATGTGGGGTGCTTACCCGATGTACCCGGCATATCGCAAGAAGAACGACAAGGTCAACACCTACGCCGAACGTATCCAAGGCTGCTTCCAGTTCAGCATGAACGGCAAGCCGCCGGCAGCCGACAGCCCGCAGATGACCGCGCTGTCGGTCTATGCCTACTGGCTGTCCACCAAAGCGCCTACGGGTGTGGAGATCGCCGGGCGTGGGTACCCTGAAGTACCGCAACCCCAGGGTGGCTACGACTTCAAGCGCGGCCAGCAGGTCTACCGCGAGCAGTGCGCCATCTGCCACGGGGATAATGGCGAAGGGCAGAAAGTGGCCGGCGAATACGTGATGCCGCCCTTGTGGGGCAAGGATTCCTACAACTGGGGCGCTGGCATGCACCGGATCAACACGGCGGCCTCCTTCATCAAGCACAACATGCCGCTGGGCCGGCCAGGCAGCCTGAGTGATCAGCAGGCGTGGGATGTGGCGGCCTGGGTCAATCGCCACGAACGGCCGCAGGACCCTCGGCTGGTGGATGGCTCTGTCGAGAAAACCCGGGTGAAGTTCCATGCCAACGACGGGGTCAACCTGTATGGGCAGAAGGTCGAGGGGGTGCTGATCGGGCAGGGAACCGGTAGCTGACGCGCTCATCCTTGGCCTCACTGTTCTGTCATCCCGCCGTCACCGCGTTGCAACCCCCGTGGGGTAGCAATGTCCGCTATCTCACTCAAGGAGCGCGGCCATGGACCTCTGTGTGATCGGGGCAGGGTATGTAGGGCTGGTGACGGCAGCCTGTTTCGCCGGGATGGGCAACCGGGTGGTGTGCCTGGAGCGCGACCCGCACCGCCTGGCACAACTGCGTCAGGGCCAGTGTCCGATCCATGAACCGGGGCTGCAGGCACTGCTGCAGTCTGGGGTCGGCCAAGGGCTGCTGAGCTTCAGCGACCAGTGGCAGCCGTCGCTGGCCAAGGCGCAGGTGGTGTTCATCGCTGTCGGCACGCCCAGCCAGGAAGATGGCTCGGCCGATCTGGAGCACGTGCTGGCCGTGGCCGACAGCCTTGGCCGCCATTTGCCGCGCAGTTGCCTGGTGGTCAACAAGTCCACCGTGCCAGTCGGCACCGCAGAGCGCGTGGCCCGGCACGTGATGCAGGGCCTGCGCGACCGCAGCGCCGGTTTTACTGTCGAGGTGGCGAGCAACCCGGAGTTTCTCAAGGAAGGCAGCGCCATCGACGATTTCATGCGCCCGGACCGCATCATCATCGGCACGGACAACGAGGCAGCACGGCAGTGCCTGCAACGCCTCTACGCGCCCTTTGTGCGCAATCGCGAACGTATCCTGGTGATGTCCCCGCGTGCGGCCGAGTTCAGCAAGTACGCAGCCAATGCCTTCCTGGCAACCAAAATATCGTTCATCAATGAACTTGCCGGGCTGTGCGCACACCTGGGCGTGGACATCGAACAAGTGCGCCACGGCATTGGTAGCGACCGGCGCATCGGCAGCCATTTCATCTATGCCGGCTGTGGTTATGGGGGGTCATGCTTCCCGAAGGATATCCGCGCGTTGGTCCGCACAGCCGAGCAGCAAGGTTATCAGCCTGCAATCCTGCGGGCAGTACAAGCGCGCAACGATCAGCAGAAAACCCTGTTGTTCACCGCGCTGCAGCAGCATTTCGGTGGGTTCATGCGTGGGCGTACCGTGGCGGTATGGGGGCTGGCTTTCAAACCGGGCACCGATGACCTGCGCGAGGCGCCCAGCCTGGTGCTGCTCGATGCCTTGCTGGCCGCAGGTACACGCGTGCAGGCCTGTGACCCGGTGGCGCTGGCCGGGGTTGCCGAGCGCTATGCGCAGGCGCTGGCCAATGGCCAACTGAAACTCACCGATGACCCCTACGCCTGCGTGGAGGGTGCCGATGCACTGGCCCTGGTGACTGAATGGAAGCAGTTCCGCCAACCGGATTTCAGCCGTGTGCGCGGGCTGATGCGCATGCCGGTGATATTTGATGGCCGTAATATTTACGATCCCTTGGAACTATCTACACTGGGTTATCTCTATCATGGCATCGGTCGGCCGCAGGCGGGGCATTGTAAGGTGACTGCCGCCTGATTAGACTGCGCCGAATTCCACAGGCTCTGCCTTTGTTTAAGGACGTATATGATCAAGAAATGCTTGTTCCCGGCAGCCGGTTACGGCACTCGCTTCCTGCCTGCTACCAAAGCCATGCCCAAGGAAATGCTGCCGGTGGTCAACAAGCCACTGATCCAGTATGGCGTTGAAGAGGCCCTGGACGCTGGCCTGAACGAGATTTCCATTGTCACCGGCCGCGGCAAGCGCGCCCTGGAAGACCACTTCGACATCAGCTACGAGCTGGAAAACCAGATCAAAGGCACCGACAAGGAAAAATACCTGGTCGGCATCCGCCGCCTGCTCAACGAGTGCTCGTTCTCCTACACCCGCCAGACCGAAATGAAAGGCCTGGGCCACGCCATTCTGACCGGCCAGCCGCTGATCGGTGACGAACCGTTTGCCGTGGTGCTGGCGGACGACCTGTGCGTCAACCCGGAAGGTGATGGCGTACTGACCCAGATGGTCAAGCTGTACAACCAGTTCCGCTGCTCGATCATCGCCATCCAGGAAGTCGATCCGCAGGAAACCAACAAGTACGGCGTGATTGCCGGCGACATGATCCGCGACGACATCTTCCGTGTGACCAACATGGTCGAAAAGCCTGCGCCGGAAGACGCCCCATCTAACCTGGCGATCATCGGCCGCTACATCCTGACCCCGGATATCTTCGATATCATCCGCAACACCCCACCGGGCAAGGGCGGCGAGATCCAGATCACCGACGCACTGATGCAGCAGGCACAGAACGGCTGCGTGATCGCCTACAAGTTCAAGGGCCAGCGTTTCGACTGCGGTGGCGCCGAAGGCTATATCGACGCGACCAACTTCTGCTTCGAGAACTACTACAAGACCGGCAAGGCTTACTGATAAGCCCCTGCAGGTCGACGAGCCACCCTTCGGGGTGGCTTTTTTGTTTGTGGCGGCCAACGGCGGTATGCTGAGCGCCAGCCAAGGAGACTGAATACATGGCCTACGATTTTGATCTGTTCGTGATTGGTGCCGGGTCCGGTGGTGTGCGAGCGGCACGCTTCGCCGCGGGCTTTGGCGCAAAAGTGGCGGTGGCCGAGAGCCGCTACCTAGGTGGCACCTGCGTCAACGTTGGTTGTGTACCCAAGAAGCTGCTGGTGTATGGCGCCCACGTCGCCGATGAGCTTGAGCAGGCAGCCGGCTACGGCTGGTCCTTGGAAGAGGGCCACTTCGACTGGGGTACCCTGATCGCCAACAAGAACCGCGAAATCGAGCGCCTCAACGGCATCTATCGCAACCTGCTGGTCAACAGCGGCGTGACCTTGCTGGAAGGCCATGCGCGCATCACCGGCGCCAACGAAGTGGAAGTGCAAGGCCAGCGCTACAGCGCCGGGCACATCCTCATCGCTACGGGTGGCTGGCCACAGGTGCCGGATATCCCGGGCAAAGAACTGGCCATCACCTCCAACGAGGCGTTCTACCTCAAAGAACTGCCACGCCGGGTGCTGGTGGTGGGGGGCGGCTATATCGCGGTCGAGTTTGCCGGCATTTTCCAAGGCCTGGGCGCCGCCACCACCTTGCTGTACCGCGGCGAGATGTTCCTGCGCGGCTTCGACGGCTCGGTGCGTACCCACCTGAAGGAAGAACTGGAAAAACGCGGCATGGACTTGCAGTTCAATGCCGATATCCAGCGCATCGAGCAGCTTGAGGACGGCAGCCTCAAGGCCACGCTCAAGGATGGCCGCGAGCTGGTCACCGATTGTGTGTTCTACGCCACCGGCCGACGCCCGATGCTCGACAACCTGGGCCTGGAGAACACCGGTGTGGAGCTGGACGCGCGCGGTTATATCCGCGTCGACGAGCAGTACCAGACCACCGCCCCGTCGATCCTGGCCATTGGTGATGTGATTGGCCGCGTGCAGCTCACCCCGGTCGCCCTGGCCGAAGGCATGGCCGTGGCGCGGCGCCTGTTCAAACCCGAGCAGTACCGCCCGGTGGATTACCAGAACATCCCCACCGCAGTTTTCAGCCAGCCGCCGATCGGTACCGTGGGCCTGACTGAAGAGCAGGCGCTGGAAGCCGGGCACAAGGTGCAGGTCTTCGAGAGCCGCTTCCGCGCCATGAAGCTGACCCTCACCGACATCCAGGAAAAGACCCTGATGAAGCTGGTGGTGGACGCCGAGACCGACAAGGTGCTGGGCTGCCACATGGTCGGCCCTGATGCCGGCGAGATCATCCAGGGGTTGGGTGTTGCCCTGAAGGCAGGCGCTACCAAGCAGCAGTTCGACGAGACCATTGGCGTGCACCCGACGGCGGCGGAAGAGTTCGTCACCATGCGGACCGTTACGCGCTAAACCTCACGGACCCCATCGCCGGCAAGCCGGCTCCCACAGGTACGGCCCAGCTCTCAAGCTCGGCGCTGTTCTTGTGTGTTGGCTTGCCAGCGATAAGGCTCTTGAATGCTTGCGCAATCCTTTGCTCAGCCCAATCCCTTCTATTAATAAACCTCGCTTATAGCCAAAACCAATCGCAAGCATGAGGTTTGCCAATGAGCCTTCGTGGCGACCAGCGGTTAGGATTCTCTCCGTCAACTGATTTCAACCCCATGAAGGAGCGTCTCTCATGCCTATCATCAACAGCCAGGTCAAACCGTTCAACGCCACCGCCTTCCACAACGGCGAATTCGTTCAGGTAAGCGAAGCCGACCTGAAGGGCAAGTGGTCTGTCGTGTTCTTCTACCCGGCCGACTTCACTTTCGTCTGCCCGACCGAGCTGGGTGACCTTGCTGACAACTACGCCGAGTTCCAAAAGCTGGGCGTGGAAATCTACGGTGTGTCCACCGACACCCACTTCACCCACAAAGCCTGGCACGACACTTCCGACACCATCAGCAAGATCAAGTACCCGCTGATCGGTGACCCGACCCACGTCATCTCGCGCAACTTCGACGTGCTGATCGAAGAAGCCGGCATGGCCGATCGCGGTACCTTCGTGATCAACCCGGAAGGCCAGATCAAGATCGTCGAAATCAACGACGGTGGTGTAGGCCGCGACGCCAGCGAGCTGCTGCGCAAGGTCAAGGCTGCCCAGTACATCGCCGCTCACCCAGGCGAAGTCTGCCCAGCCAAGTGGAAAGAAGGCGAAGCTACCCTCGCGCCATCCCTGGACCTGGTCGGCAAAATCTAAGACCGTGCGCCAGTCGTGGGCGGTGAGCAGCCGCCAAAGCTGAAGTACTCACTGCCCCGCCAAACGCCCGGGCGCTATTGCCTGGGCGTTTTTGTATCCGAAGATTGAAAAAGGAATCGCCCGTATGTTGGACGCCACGCTTAAATCGCAACTGAAAACCTACCTGGAGCGGGTCACCCAGCCGATCGAGATCGTTGCTTCCCTCGACGACGGCGCGAAGTCCCGCGAATTGCACGACCTGCTGGTGGAAATTGCCAGCCTGTCGAACCTCATTACCTTGAGCGCGGACGGCACCGACGCCCGTCGGCCTTCGTTCTCGCTCAACCGCCCGGGCGCTGACATCAGCCTGCGTTTTGCCGGCATCCCCATGGGCCACGAATTCACCTCCCTGGTGCTGGCGCTGCTACAAGTTGGCGGCCACCCCTCCAAGGCCAGTGCCGAAGTGATCGAGCAGATCCAGGCCTTGGAAGGCGAGTTCACCTTCGAGACCTACTTCTCGCTGTCGTGCCAGAACTGCCCGGACGTGGTCCAGGCGCTGAACCTGATGGCGGTGCTCAACCCGAACGTACGCCACGTGGCCATCGACGGTGCGCTGTTCCAGGATGAAGTCGAGTCGCGCAAGATCATGGCAGTGCCCAGCATCTACCTGAACGGCGAAGTGTTCGGCCAGGGGCGCATGGGCCTGGAAGAAATCCTCGGCAAGATCGACACCAACGCCGGCACCCGCCAGGCCGAAAAGATCAACGCCAAGGACGCCTTTGATGTGCTGGTGGTCGGCGGTGGCCCCGCCGGTGCCGCGGCCGCCATCTACGCAGCACGCAAAGGCATCCGTACCGGTGTCGCTGCCGAGCGCTTCGGCGGCCAGGTGCTCGATACCATGGCCATCGAGAACTTCATCTCGGTGCAGGAAACCGAGGGGCCGAAACTGGCAACTGCACTGGAAGAGCACGTCAAGCAGTACGACGTCGACATCATGAACCTGCAGCGCGGTGAAGCACTGATTCCTGCCACCGACGGCGGCCTGCACGAAGTACGCCTTGCCGGCGGTGCCTCGCTCAAAGCCAAGACTGTGATCCTCGCCACCGGCGCCCGCTGGCGCGAAATGAACGTGCCGGGTGAGCAGGAATACCGCGCCCGTGGCGTGGCTTACTGCCCGCACTGCGACGGCCCGTTGTTCAAGGGCAAGCGTGTGGCGGTGATCGGCGGCGGCAACTCCGGCGTGGAAGCAGCCATTGACCTGGCAGGCATCGTCGCCCAGGTGACGTTGATCGAATTCGACAGCCAGCTGCGTGCCGATGCCGTGCTGCAGCGCAAGTTGCACAGCCTGCCGAACGTCAAGGTGATCACCAGCGCGCTGACCACCGAAGTGGTGGGCAATGGCGAGAAGGTAACCGGCCTGCGCTACAAGGACCGTACCACCGACGAGCAGCATGACCTGGCGCTGGAAGGTATCTTTGTGCAGATCGGCCTGTTGCCTAACACCGACTGGCTCAAGGGGACGGTCGAGCTGTCGCCGCGCGGTGAGATCATCGTCGATGCCAGAGGTGCGACCAGCATCCCGGGCGTGTTCGCAGCCGGCGATGTGACCACCGTGCCGTACAAACAGATCGTCATTGCGGTGGGCGAGGGTGCCAAGGCATCGCTGGCGGCCTTCGATCACCTGATCCGTACCTCGGCGCCGGCGTAATCCTGAAAACCGGGGGTGTCTATGCTTACTGCAGACACCCTCGGGAATTCAAGCCATGACCCTGATCAGCCGCGAACCCTGGTGGCTAGTGCCACCCCAGCCCGGGCAGCAGGAGCAGGACCTGCACTGGGGTTACCTGGAAATCTACGCAGACGGCCGTACCGTGTTCGTCGACCAGCGCCCCAGTGACCGGGAAATGGCCGAGCGCAAAAGCTGCCGCAACTTCCCAGAACCGGAACACTGAGTGGCTTAGCCTTCAAGTTCGGCCAGGCGCGCCTCCAGCGCGGCAATCCTTGCTTCCAAGGCTTCGATCCTTTCTTCCGACACATTGCCGCCACTGCTGCGCGCCCCACCTTCCTGCTGGCGAGCGGCAAGAATCTGCTCGATTTCTGCCGGGTCACCCAGTGCATGGGTATAGCGGTCTTCGCGCTGGCCAGCCTGGCGTGGCAGGTGCAGTGCCAGGCCGCGGGAGATCAGGCGCTCCAGCTGGTGCTGGATCTGTTCGGTGTCATCGAAGTCGTGCAAGCGGTTGCTACGGGTCAGCAGCTCGTTGAGGGTTTGCGGCCCACGCAGGAACATCAGGCCCATCAGTATCAGCTGGGCCGGTACCAGCTCCAGTGCCTTGTCCACCCGTTGCTCCCAACGGTCAGCGCGGCTGCCCATCTGCAGCCGGGTCATGTCCTGGCTTTCCAGGGCACGCAGCGCCTGGCCAACCTGGCCCTGGGTCAGGTTCATGACAGGCTCACGGCTGGTCTTCTGGTTGCAGGCCAGCACCAGGGCATTGAGAGTCAGTGGGTAGCTTTCAGGGCTGGTGGCCTGTTTTTCGATCAGCGCGCCAAGAATGCGGATCTCGATACTGCTGAAGCGGCCTTCGTCTGCGGTTTGATTTTCTGACATGGCCAAGTCTCATTGCGAGGAAAAGGCCACTAGCGTAGGTAAAGCGCCCGGGTTAAGCAATCACTGCCCCATCGCCGGCAAGCCGGCCCCCACAGACTGGCCCTGAACTCAAGGCATGTGCAGAGCCTGTGGGGCTGCAGTGTTGCTTGAATTCAAACCTTGACGCCATCCCTATTGTGGGAGCAACTGTCTTGCTCAACCTCTAAAAGCTGGCGCGATCCCTGTGGGAGCCGGCTTGCCGGCGAATGGGCCGCTACGCGGCCCTGGCTATCTCAAGCACTACGGCGCTCTTGCGCCTGGCAGGCCGCCGCAGTGAATAGCACGTCGGTCGAAGAATTCAGCGCAGTCTCTGCCGAATCCTGCAGCACGCCAATGATGAAGCCCACAGCCACCACCTGCATGGCGATTTCGCTGGGAATGCCGAACAGGCTGCACGCCAGCGGGATCAGCAGCAGCGAACCGCCAGCCACGCCTGACGCACCACAGGCGCAGACCGCCGCCACCATGCTCAGCAGCACCGCGGTAGGCAGGTCGACCGGGATGCCCAGCGTATGCACCGCTGCCAGGGTCAGCACGGTGATAGTGATGGCCGCGCCAGCCATGTTGATGGTCGCACCCAGCGGGATCGACACCGAGTAGGTGTCCTCATGCAGGCCCAGGCGCTCGGACAGTGCCAGGTTGACCGGAATGTTGGCCGCCGAACTGCGGGTGAAGAAGGCCGTGATACCGCTCTCGCGCAGGCACAGCAGCGTCAATGGGTAAGGGTTGCGGCGGATCTTCCAGAACACGATCAGCGGGTTCATCACCAGCGCCACGAACAGCATGCAGCCGATCAGCACTGCCAGCAGGTGCAGGTAGCCAAGCAGGGCGTCGAGGCCTGACTGGGCGAGTGTCGAGCTGACCAGGCCGAAAATGCCCAGCGGGGCGAAGCGGATGACCACCCGTACGATCAGGGTTACGCCGTTGGACAGGTCCTCGACCACGGTGCGGGTGGTTTCGCCGGCATGGCGCAGGGCTACGCCCAAACCGATGGCCCAGGTCAGCACACCAATGAAATTGGCGTTGAGCAGGGCGTTGATCGGGTTGTCGACGGCGCTCAGCACCAGGTTTTGCAGCACTTCACCGATACCGCCAGGCGCGCTAAGGGTGACATCGCCGGCGCTCAGGGCAAGCTGCGAAGGGAACAGCATGCTGGCGACAACGGCCACCACTGCAGCGGAGAAGGTGCCCAGCAGGTACAGCCAGAGAATCGGGCGGATGTGGGTTTCCTGGCCATGGCGATGGTTGGCGATCGAAGCCATGACCAGAATGAACACCAGCACCGGCGCGACTGCTTTCAGGGCGCTGACGAACACCTTGCCGAGAAAGCCCAGGTCGAGGGCGATGGCTGGCGCAAGCAAGGCCAGGGCAATACCGGCGATCAGGCCGATGACGATCTGGGTCACCAGGCTGGTGCGGTTGAGGACGCGGAGGAGGGGGGACATGTGCTGCGCTATCTCGGTATCTTGAAAGGGCGTGACTTTACCATAGACCTTGGTAGGGTCGTCCCGGCCTGTTTGCGCTCACCAATGGAACAGCTCCCGACGCGCCCCCTCGGTAATGGCCACGATCCCGGGGTGCTTGACCTTGCGCTCAACTGAGATGGCGTAGAACGACTCGTGCACCGCCTCGGTCTGCCCGATCAGCTCCACCCCGTACTGGCGGCACACTTCCTCGGCAATCACACTGGGAGCCACGAAGATCCCGCTGCCCGACTGGCCGAATGCCTGCATCAAGGCGCTGTCGTCGAATTCGCCGATTATCCGCGGCTGCACCTGCTGCTCGCCAAGCCAGCGCAGCAGCCGGCTGCGCACCACCGTCTCCTGGCCCGGGATCAGCAATGGTGCATCGTGCAGGCAGCCAGGAAAGACGCCAGCGTGGCGTTGGGCCAAGGCTTTTGTAGCAAAGAAGCTCAAACCGCACTCCCCGAGCTTCTGGCTGTAACCCTTGATATCCAGGTGGTTGGGCATCGGGCTGTCGGATATCACCAGGTCCAGGCGCTGGATCGCCAGGTCTGCCAGCAGGCGTTCGAGTTTGTCCTCACGGCAGTTGATGCGCAGCACATCGTCCAGCTCCATGGTGGGCGCGAGCAGGCGATAGACGATCGACTTGGGTACCACGTCGGCCACGCCCACGCGGAACAGGATCTGTTCCTGCGGGCCGGCGCGCAACATGGCCTCCAGTTCACCGCCGATCTGGAACATCTGCTCGGCGTAGACCAAGGTCTGGCGACCGGTTTCGGTCAGTTCCAGCTGCCGCCCGACCCGCTGGAACAGCTCCAGGCCGTAGGTCTGCTCGAACAGGCTGATTTGGCCGCTGATGGTCTGGGGGGTCAGGTTCAGTTGCTCACTGGCGCGGGCGATGCTGCCGGTCTTGGCTACGGCCCAGAAATAGTGAAGCTGTCGATAGTTGAGCATCACTGGGTTCCCGATTCGTTAAAACCGAAGTATAACCGCTGAAAATACGAATTTTCCTGATGTATCGGCATCTTTAGAATTCGACGCCATCAGGCGCATTGCGCGCCGCCGGGATATCGACAAGCGAGGACCCCATGCTGCAATTCAAATCCATTGGCACACCCTTGGTGCTAGCCTTGGCACTGATGAGCCTGGCAGGCTGCGACCAGGCCGAGAAATCTGCCCAGCAGATGCTCGACCAGGCCGCCAAATCGGCCAAGCAGGCCATCGATGACACCAACGAAGCGGCGCAGCAGGCGCTGAGCGACGCTATCGGCACCGAAGGGCAGAAGCCCAAGGACGCCGACCAGCAAGACAAAACCCAGGACATCTGACCCAGAAACGTTGCAGGACTGAAAAATGGAATATTTGCTGGAACTCGCCGCAAGCCCCACCGCCTGGGTAGCCCTTGCCACACTGGTGGCCATGGAAGTCGTACTGGGCATCGATAACCTGATCTTCATCTCGATCCTGACCAACAAATTACCGGTCGAATACCGTTCCAAGGCACGCCGTATCGGTATCAGCATGGCCTTGATCATGCGTTTGGCGCTGCTCAGCACGGTGGCGTGGATCGTTCAGCTGACCGACCCGGTATTCGAAGTGTTCGGTAATGCCTTCTCCTGGAAGGACGTGATCCTGATTGCCGGTGGCCTGTTCCTGCTGTGGAAAGCAACCAAGGAAATCCACGAAAACGTCGACCCGCACGGCGCCAAGGAAGAAGCCAAGGTGTCCTCCACGGTTACCCTGGGCTTCGCGGCCGCGATCTTCCAGATCCTGCTGCTGGACATCGTGTTCTCGGTTGACAGCATCATCACCGCTGTGGGCATGACCGAGCACCTGCCGATCATGATCATTGCCGTGGTCACTGCCGTGATCGTCATGATGGTGGCCGCTGACCCGTTGGCGAACTTCATCAACGACAACCCGACCGTGGTCATGTTGGCCCTGGGCTTCCTGATCATGATCGGCATGACCTTGATCGCTGAAGGTTTCGGTGCCCATGTGCCAAAAGGTTACGTGTATGCGGCAATGGCCTTCTCGACGGCGATCGAAGTGCTCAACATCCTGGCCCGCCGGGCACGGATGAAGCGCGAAGCGACCGAAGGCTGATTCATGGCGGGGGCGCTTTGCGCCCCATTCGCCGGCAAGCCGGCTCCAGGTCGCTTGACTGGCTGGCATCCGCCGGCATGCCCCTTCCAGGAAGGGTGCAACTGACGCTTACGCCGCTTCGACCTTGCGCGGCGCCATGAAGTACAACCACACCAGTGCAATGAAGTACATCGCCGGGATCATGGTGAACAGCACGGCGTAGTTGTTATTGGTAACCGTCAGCACGGTGCCGACGATCTGCGTCATGAACATGCCGCCGATGGCCGCACACATGCTGCCAAAGCCGAACACCGTGCTTATCAGGTGCTTGGGCGTGTAATCCATCAGCAGGCTCCATATATTCGCCGTCCAGGCCTGGTGCGCGCCGACCGCCACGGCAATGGCAAGCACCGCTACCCACAGGCCACTGGCGTTGGCGGCGAAGGTCACGCTGATCATGGTGCAGGCGAAGATGAACATCGATATCAGGCGTGCCCGTGTGGCGCGTACCCCACGGCCTATCAGCCAGGACGACAGGATGCCGCCGCCAATGCTGCCGAAGTCGGCCGTGAGCCAGATCAGGATCAGCGGTATGCCCATCTGGGTCACGCTGATGCCCAAGTTGTACTGCTGGTTGAGAAAAGGTGGCAGCCAGTACAGGTAGAACCAGAACACCGGTGCGGTGATCGCGAACGCTACCGCGAAGGCCCAGGTACCGCGCATGCGCATGATGCGGCTGAAGGGCACACGTACCGCCTCAGGCTCGGCCTCACGCTGGATGTACTCCAGCTCGCTCTGGCGCACAGTCGGGTGCTCTTCAGGGTTGAAGTATTTCAAGCCCCAGAACACCACCCAGACCAGGCCCAGGCAACCCATGGCGATAAAGGCGGCCTGCCAGCCCCAGGCGGCCAGGATCACTGGCAGCAGCGCCGGGGTGACCATCGCGCCAACGTTGGTACCGGCGTTGAACAGCCCGGTGGCGATGGCCCTTTCACCCGCGGGGAACCACAGCCGCGTGGTCTTCACACAAGCCGGATAGTTGGCGGCTTCGGTCAGGCCGAGGATGAAGCGGCAGACCATGAAGCCTGCGGCCGATGTGGCAAGGCCATGGGCACCGGTGGCCAGGCTCCAGAGCAGTACCGCCATGAAAAATGCGCGTTTTACGCCGATTTTGTCGATCAACCGGCCCTGCAGCAGGAAGCCGATGGCGTAACCCACCTGGAACCAGAAGTTTATATTGGCGTAGTCCATCGCCGTCCAGCTCATGTCCTTGGCCAGCATGGGCTGCATGATGCCGAGGGCGGCACGGTCGATGTAGTTCAGTGTGGTGGCGAAGAACACCAGGGCGAGCATGCCCCAGCGCGTCTTGCCGACAGCAAAGGCGTCGCGAATCTTGCTGCCCATGGAAGCATGGGGAATAGGAGGCATGGCCGATGTCCCTGTTTCTTGAAATTGTAATGAGCTGCTGGATGCTTCTGGCCTGCGGGTTTGGCTCAAGGCAGTGAGCACCCGCAAGGCCGTGGCATGGTGAGCAGTGAAGCAAGGACCGTCAATGCCAGAAACCGCGCTACCGTTCGATAACCGAACGATTGCCGTCCGTCATTATTTTGTGGGGAAAAACCGATATCTCTACATAAAGTTGTACATGAAAATATACTTGTACAATATTTGGATATTCCGGTCTTCAGAGTATGGCCATGCGAAGCACTATCCCAGCCCTCAATCTGTTCGTGCTTGCCGCTGCGCTTGCTGTCATGCCACCCGCGGTGGCGGACTGGCGGCCAGCGGTGCCCGAGGCGCGCAGCGTCGGCAGCGGTGAGTTCACCTGGTTTGGCCTGCGTGTCTATACCGCCCGTTTGTGGAGCGCCGGCTCGCCGCAGGGCTGGAGTGAGCCGTTTGCCCTGGAACTTCTTTACCACCGGGGGTTATCACGCGAGGCGTTGGTGCAGGCCAGTCTGGATGAAATGCGTCGCCTGAGCGACCGTCCTTTACCCGAGGCCACTCTTGCGCGTTGGGAGCAAGCTATGAATGAAGCGTTCGTCGATGTGCGCCCGGGCATGCGCATCACCGGGGTGTACCTGCCGGGGCAGGGCTCCCGGTTCTATGTCGATGGTCAACTGCGTCGCGAAATCGCCGACCCGGCGTTTGCCAGGGCATTTTTTGCCATCTGGCTGGACCCGCGGGCCCGGGACCCTCAATTGCGCCAGCGCCTGCTCGGCCTGGCCGGTAATGATCAAGGAGATTGAACATGCGAAGAGTGTTGCTATTGGTTGGCTGCTTGCTGCTCGGCAGTTGCGGCAATGTCGAAGTCGACCATTACGCCCGTGAAAAGCCGGCGCTCGACTTGGTCACGTTCTTCTCCGTGCCGGTGCAGGCCTGGGGCATGTTCCAGAATCGCTCGGGGGAGGTGGTCAAACGCTTCGATGTGCGCATCGACAGCCGCCGCGAAGGTGACCGGCTGATCCTTGACGAGCACTTCGTGTACAGCGACGGTACGCGTCAGCGGCGCATCTGGACCCTGACCCCGGACGGCCCCGGGCGCTGGCGTGGACGTGCGGGCGATGTGATCGGCGAGGCCCGCGGCGAGGTTGCGGGCAATGCCTTGCACTGGCGCTACCGGCTGGACCTGCCGGTCGACGGCCGGCATTGGGAAATGGATATCGATGACTGGATGTACCTGATGGATGAAGACACCCTGATCAACCGCTCGAGCATGCGCAAATTGGGTGTGGAAGTCGGGCAGATCACCTTGTTTTTCCGCCGCCTGCCAACGACATCGCCGTGACTCAGGCTGCTCTCGCCAGACGTAGCATCAACGGAAATGCCACCGCCCAGATCGGCGCCAGTATCAGGGCGGTAGGCAGGGGACCCATCGGCAGTTCCACACCGGCTAGCCGCGCCCCCGCCAGGTAGGCCAACGGCCCACCGAAAAGTCCAAGCATCCCCCCGAGCCACAGAGGGCGGGCAGCCCAAGCCAGGCTGTGGCGTAACCCGCTGGCCAACACCAGCCACATAAGGGCCAGCCAGCCGGGCAGGGGCCACTGGGCAAAAGCGAATACCCCCAATGCCCCCAGCAGACTGTCCAATAGACATCCTGCAAGCCCTATCGCCAGCAGCGCACGCACTTCTGCGCGACGCTCATGGCAATAACCCAAATGCAGCGCCAGGCCTAACGGTACCAGAGCAAGCAGCCAGGGCTTGTGGGCGCCGAGTACACACACCCACCAGCCAGCCTGCAACCACACTGCGTTGGCGATAAGCCAGGTACGTGACATGTTCAGGCACCTGGCAAAGGCGCCCGACGGGCTTGCGGCGCGGCCCACAGCAATTGCGCCACGCCAATGGCACGCTCCTCGAAACCACCCTGGCAGTAACACAGGTAGAACTCCCACAGGCGCTGGAACGTTTCGTCGTAACCCAGTTCCTTGAGTGCCGTGCGCGCCTGGCGCAGGTTATCGCGCCAGTGGCGCAAGGTGCGCGCATAGTCCTGGCCAAAGTCCTCCATATGCACCAGGTTCAACCCGGTCTTGCGGCTGGCGGTGTCCAGCAGCACGCTCAGTGATGGCAGCGCACCGCCTGGGAATATGTAGCGCTGGATAAAGTCCACCGAACGCCGCGCCTGGGCGTAACGCTGATCGCGAATGGTGATGGCCTGCAGCAGCATCAGGCCATCCTCCTTGAGCAGTGCGGCGCACTGGCGGAAGTAGGTGGGCAGGTAACGGTGACCGACGGCTTCGATCATCTCGATCGAAACCAGCTTGTCGAAGCGCCCGCTCAGGTCGCGGTAGTCCTCGCGCAGCACCGTGATGCGTTGCGTAAGGCCCAGCGCTTGCACCCGTTGCAGGGTATGGGCGTACTGCGCCTCGGACAGCGTCGTGGTGGTGACGCGGCAGCCATACTTAGTGGCAGCATGGATGGCAAGGCTGCCCCAGCCGGTGCCGATTTCCAGCAGGTGTTCGTGGGGTTGGAGTTCGAGCTTCTGGCAGATGCGTTCAAGCTTGTTCAGTTGCGCCTGCTCCAGGGTTTGCTCGGCGCTCTCGAACTGCGCCGCCGAGTACATCATGGTTGGGTCGAGCAGGCGTTCGAACAAGGCGTTGCCCAGGTCGTAATGGGCCAGGATGTTGCGCCGTGAACCGCGTCGGCTGTTGCGGTTGAGCCGGTGCAGCAAGTGCAGGGCCGGGCGTGCCAGGCGGGCCAACCCGCCCTCCATGGCATCGAGCACCTCGAGGTTGGCGACGAACACACGGGTGACTGCGGCCAGGTCGGGTGTGCGCCAGTAGCCATGGATATAGCCTTCCCCGGCGCCGATCGAGCCATTACTGGCGACCAGGCTCCAAGCGGCCTCGTCAACGATTTCGACCTGGGCGTGCAGACCACTGCCGGCTTCACCGAAGGTCCACTGACGATCATTGCAGATGACTCGCAAACTGCCGCGGGCCAAGCCGCGCAACTGGGCCAGCACGGCGGTTCTGGCCAGGTTGCCAAGCAGCGGTGTCAGGCCGGTGGACTTGCTAACGCTCAGGGTGGGCTCGGTCATCATCTAACTCCTTGGAGGCGGCTTGGCCCAGGCTCAGGTTACCCAGGCTGGCGCTATGGTCGTGGATGGGCGTGCGCTTGAGCAGTAGCTGCAAGGCCTGCCAGTAGATGGCCGCTACGGTACGCAGGCTCATCCAGGGGAAGCTCAGGATATGGCGGTGCAGGGCGGCGCGATCCAGCGGCCCGCGTTGCAGCGCAAGGTCGGCATCGAACACCTTTTGCCCCTTGCGCCAATTTTCCATGTGGACGTGAACGCGCCGCGCATCAAGCAAGAAACGCAGGCGATACTCCATGTCCAGGGGCATGAACGGCGACACATGGAACGCCTTGGCCACGGAAAACCCGGTAGACAGGCCGTCTTGCACCGGCAATACGTAGTGAAAGCGCTCGCGCCATGGCGTGTTGCGCACCTCCAGCAGGATCGCCTGCAGCTGGCCGGCGTGGTCGTGGCAGAAGTAGACACTCACCGGGTTGAACGAAAGCCCCCAGCAGCGCGGCTGGGTTAGCAGGTGTACGGCGCCTTCAGGCGTTTGCCCGGTGGCCTGGCCGACCAATTGCCGAGCGGCCTGGGCCAATGGCATGCCATTGCGGGTCAGCGCCGGCAGGTAATCGCTCTCGCGCCAGCTCAGCGGCGCCAGTCGCGACCGCCCTAGCCAGCGGCTGAGGCTGAGCAGGCGGGGTTGTTCATCCAGGTCCAGGTAGAACATGCCGATCCGATAGCGGAAGGCATGCGGGCGCGGTGTCAGGCGCCTATGGCTGACCCAGCCGTGGCACAGGCTGCTGATCACAACCCTTCCCCAAAAAACTCAGCCACTTTCAAGCCGCTGACCACGCCGTCCTCGTGGAAGCCGTTGGCCCAGTAGGCGCCGCAGAAGTAGCTGTGCTGTCGGCCCTGCAGGTCAGCCTGTCGGGCCTGGGCGGCGAGGGCGACGAGGCTGTACTGCGGGTGCGCGTAGTTGAAGCGGGCGAGGATCTGCGTCGGGTCCACCAGCGCGGTCTGGTTCAGGCTCACGCAGAAGGTCACCGGCGCTTCGATACCTTGCAGGATGTTCATCGCGTAGGTCAGCGCGGCCGGTGCCTGCTGCGGGCCGCCGAGTCGGTAGTTCCAACTGGCCCAGGCTTTGCGTCGGGTTGGCAGCAGTCGGGTGTCGGTGTGCAGCACCACATCGTTACTGGCATAGGTGATGGCGCCGAGTACTGCGCGCTCATCGGCACTGGGCGCCTCCAGCAAGGCCAAAGCCTGATCGCTGTGGCAGGCGAACACCACGTTGTCGAAGCGCTCGCTGCCGGCTGCGCTGAACACGGTCACGCCGCCTTCGTCACGGCTGACACGGTCAACAGGGCAGTTGAGGCGGATGCGCTCGGCAAATGGCTTGCACAACGGTGCCAGGTAACTGCGCGAGCCACCCTCGATCACCCGCCATTGCGGGCGGTTGCTCACCGATAGAAGGCCGTGGTTACGGCAAAAGCGCACGAAGAACTGCAGCGGAAAACCGAGCATGTCGGCGCGTGACATCGACCAGATAGCCGAGCCCATCGGCACGATGTAGTGGTCGATGAAGCGCTGGCCATATCCCTGCGTCTGCAGGTAGCCACCCAGGGTGGTGGCTTCGTCGATACGCTGGCTGTCCAGGTCGGCAAGGACCTTGCGGTTGAAGCGCAGGATATCGCGCAGCATGCCCCAGAAGCCTGGCGATAACAGGTTGCTGCGCTGGGCGAACAGCGTGTTCAGGTCATGGCCGTTGTATTCGAAACCGCTACGCGGGTCATGTACCGAAAAGCTCATTTCAGTGGGCCTGGAGGCAACTTTGAGCTGGTCGAGCAGGCGGATGAAGTGCGGGTAGGTCCAGTCGTTGAACACGATAAAACCGGTGTCCACTGCGTACTGGTGGCCACCCCATTGGACATCGACAGTATGGGTGTGGCCACCAATCCAGTCGGCGGCCTCGAATACAGTGACTTCATGCCGCCGAGAGAGCAGATAGGCACAAGTAAGGCCGGCAATACCGCTACCGATGATTGCGATGCGCATGTCTGTTTCAGTCCTGTTGCTTACGTGCCAGGCGCTGGCCTAGCTTCAGTCGCCAGCGCACCGGCATTGCGCCCAGCAGGCGCAGCACCACAGTGAATACACCGGGGAAGTTGATTTCTAGCGGGCGCTTGGGTAAGCGCACGACAATGTGCCTGGCGGCGCGTTCTGCACTCCAGATCTGGGGCATGGGGAAGTCATTGCGACGGGTCAATGGCGTATCGACAAAGCCAGGGCTGATCAGCGTGACATCGATGCCCTCGTTGACCAGGTCGATGCGCAGCGATTCGATCAGGTAGCGCACGGCCGCTTTGGAGGCACCGTAGGCCCCGGCACGGGGCAGCGCCAGCCAGGACACCGAGCTGCCGATGACCACCAGGTGCGGGCGTTGGCCACGCCGCAGCAAGGGCAGGGCAGCGTGCAGGCAGTGACTGACGCCAATCAGGTTGGTGCGCACTACGCGTTCGACCAGGTCCGGGTCGAAATGGCCCGGTTCCAGGTACTCACAGGTGCCTGCATTGAGAATCACCAGGTCGAGCCCGCCCCAGCTGCGTTCAATGTGTGCGGCAACATCAGCGACCTGCCGAGGGTCACTGATATCGCCGATAGCCAGCAATGTCTGCTGGGGAAACTGCGCGGTCAACGGCGCCAGGTTTTCGGCCTGCCGAGCACCCAGCGCAACCTGATGCCCCTGTTCCAGCAGCTGTTGCGCCAGCGCGGCACCGATGCCGCTGCTGGCGCCAGTCAGCCAGCAGCGGCTCATGCGAGCCTCCCCTTGAGCCAACGGACAGCGCTGCCTACCACCGGCACATGCTCGTAAAGCAGTGCACCGGCGTCGAAGTAGTCTTGATGGAAGTGCACGCGTTCGTGCCAGAGAAGGTGGCTGCAACCCTGCAGGCTGATCAGGCGCCCGTTGGCCAGGCGTGGGTGGCGAAAATGCAGGGTCCAGCGAATGTAGCCGTGGCCCGGTTGGACCTCGTCGGTACCCTCGAAGGTGTAACGCACCTCCTGGGTGTTGGCGTAGAGCTCAGCAAAGTAGGCGCGCAGGTCGCTCAGCCCGTCGATCTTGTGCAGTGGGTCGCGGAACGTGACATCCTCGCTGTACAAGTCACCCAGACGGTCGAGGTTGTTCGCATCGAGGCTGGCAAAGCGTTCGGCGAAGGTTTGCAGATAGCTGGACATGCGCGGTCCTGTACAAAAATGGTTTCTTGTACAGGTATAGTCGATTCCACCACATAAAGCTATACAGGGTCACAATTTTGTACAGTTTTGCGCGGGAGGTGTCAGCTATCCCTATCATCCAGTTGTCGCCTTAACTGGGCGACCTCTGCTTCCAGCTCTCGTACTCTCTCCTCGGCGAACACTTGGGCCGTGACGTCACGCTGTATACCAATGTAATACGTCAATTGATCGGCCTCGTTTCGTATCGGCGAAATCGACAGTTCATTCCAGAACAGGCTGCCGTCCTTGCGGTAATTGCGCAGTACCTGGCAGCTCGGGCGCCCGTCCCGGATGGCCTGGCGAATGGCATCCAGCGCTTCCTGGTCATGGTCCTGGCCCTGCAGGAAGCGGCAATCCTGATAGAGAATGTCATCGGCTGCGTAGCCGGTCAGGCGCTCGAAGGCGGGGTTGACGTAGATGAGGATGCTGTCGTTTCCTTCCTGCTCGGCAATGACGATGCCGTCGTTGGACGCCTCGACCATCAATTGCAGGAGTTTTGCGTCGATCATGGGGCCTCCTTGAAGTAGTTGCGTATGCTTATGCGCAGCTTAGCCTGCATGCAGCTAAAGGTTTAGTATGTGTAACCGTCCTGATGACCCGCCGCAATGAACGAAGCCACCTTAACCGACCTGTTGCCAATGCGTGACGTTGTCAGCCTGACCGGAGTCAACCCGGTGACCTTGCGTGCCTGGGAACGTCGGCATGGCCTGATCCGGCCGCAGCGCACCGATGGCGGTCATCGCCTTTACACCGCACAGGATGTTCAGCACATCCGCGACATACTGCGCTGGACCGCCAGTGGCCTGCCGATCAGCAAAGTAAGCGAAATGCTGGCCAGACGGCGAGACGCATACGAGCAAACGGTTGAACCGGCTGCCGATGGCTTTGCCGCGTGGCGTGCTGCCGTGCTACGTGCAACCCAGACGTTCGATGGCCAGGCGCTCGAGGGTATTCACGGGCAGCTTTTCACGCTGTTTCCCAAAACCACGGTGTTGCTCGACGTACTGATGCCTGTGTGGCGCACATTACAGTCGGGCAGCTCATACGGCCAGCGTAGCCAGTGGCTGTTTCTCGATGCCTTTCTGCGCGCCCGGTTGCTGCTGCGCCTGCAGTTGAACCAGGCCAATGCCCCGCGCGTGCTGTTGGCCGGTACAGGGGGTAGTGCTGAGCTTGAACTGCTGTGCAACGGCTTGCTGCTGAGCAGTGAGCAGCAGCGTATCGACGTGCTGAGCAGCGAACAACCATTGGAGGAATTGCCCCTGTTGTGTGCAGCCATTGCGCCCGCCGCGCTGGTGGTGCTGGTGCAGCCCCCTGTGAGCCGTGGCCTGGCAGATCGTCTGCGCGCCTTGCAGATGGATATCGCCTGCCCATTGGCGTTGCTGGGTGATGGCCTGGCCGAGTCGGCCACTGCACTGAAGGGAATTCCGCTGAGGCTGTTGGATGGGCGGGGTGGCGAGGCAGGCGCGATGCTCAATGCCTTGCTCAGGGGGGCGCTGGAGCTCTCGCCCACCCAGCGTGCAGAAGGGGAGGAAAGCATTGAGCACCACCTCTAGCCGGCTTGGGCTGCTGCCTGCTGGCTCAGCCTCGCGCAGATGACATCGACCAATGCGCTTACCTTAGGAAGCGATTGCCGGCTTTTCAGCCATGCGACGTTGATCGGCAGGCCGATGGTACTCAGCTCAGGCAGGATCTGGACCAGCGTGCCAGCGTCAAGATGTTCCTGCACCAGCCAGGAGGGCAATTGGGCCACCCCCAGCCCGGCCAGCACCATGGCAAGCTGGCCTTCAGCGTTACCGATTGCAATACGGCCCGAGACCACACGCTGCTCGCTGTCACTGGCATGAGCACCTGGGAAGTGCAGTGGATACACACCGCCGTCGGTCCTGCCGTAAAGCACGCATCCGTGCTCATGAAGGTCCCGTTCCGTCTCAGGCACGCCCCGTCGTTGCAGATAACCCGGTGCTGCGCAAAAGATGTGCTGCTGGATGCCAATCAGCCGCCGTTCTACACCCTGGGGCCAGGTCTGCGGCCCGCCAATGCGCACCAGGATGTCGATGTCATGCTCGATGGGATCGACGAAGCGGTCTGTGAGCGTGATATGTGGCATCAGCAGCTCATGCTCGGCAATGAACTCGATGAGTAGGGGTAGCACCCGCAGTTTGCCGTATGACGCCGGCAGGTCGATGCGCACCCGGCCGCAGGGCTCGGTCTGGGCACTGTGCATTTGCATTTCGGCCTCTTCCAGGCTGGCCAGGATCTGCTTGCAGGTCTGGTAGTAATTGGCCCCCGTATCGGTCAGTGCCAGGCGCCGTGTCGTGCGTGCGAAGAGCTTCATGTTCAGGCGCTGCTCCAGCCGCGCCACGCTTTTGCTGACTGCGGAGGTGGTCAGGCTCATGCGTTCGGCCGCAGCAGTGAAGCTTCCGGCCTCTGCCACGCAAATGAAAACCGCAATGCCCTTCAAGCGTTGTTCACTGAGCAATGGCGCCTCCAATTGTTGAATAAATTTCTTAATTATCCTTTCTTAAATACCTAAGATGATAATTTTATTCCAGTATACCCTCCTGCTCCATTTTTCTGTTCTGGAGTATTCGCTCATGCATGCCAACCCTGCGTCCCTGTCGGGGGCAGCAGATGCCCGTGCAGGCACCAGCATTCTGATCCTCACGATGGCGGCGTTCGCGGTGCTGACCACCGAATTCATCATTCTCGGCATCTTGCCCGGGCTCGCCCGGGATCTGGGCATTACTGTGCCCAAAGCGGGTCAGTTGGTCACCGTGTTCGCCTTTACCGTGATGCTTGTCGGGCCGTTTCTCACCGCTGCGATATCCCACTGGGATCGCAAAAAGGTGTTTCTCGGGGTTCTGCTGATCTTCGCCGCATCCAATGCGCTGTCGGCGGTCGCTACTGACTTCTGGACCATGGCATTGTCGCGCATCCTGGCTGCTGCCACGCTTCCGGTGTTCTGGGGCACCGCCAGTGAATCGGCAGCCCAGCTGGCGGGTAAAGGCAATGAAGGCAAGGCGGTCGCCCGGGTCTATCTGGGCATCACGGCGGCGTTCGTGTTCGGTATTCCCCTGGGCACACTGGCAGCCGATGCGCTCGGTTGGCGGGGCACCTTCTGGTTGATCTCGGGTCTTTGCCTGGTCATTGCGCTGCTGATGTGGGTGTTCCTGCCACAGCTGCCAGATGCCCCCAAAAGGGCGGGCGGCGAACGCCAGACGGTCATCCTGCGGGATCCGAAGTTCGTCTTCCACGTGGCGCTCTCGGTGGTGGTGTTCACTGCCATGTTCAGCGCATACACCTACCTGGCCGACCTGCTCGAGCGCCTTGCCCATGTGCCCAGCGCGCAGGTCGGCTGGTGGCTGATGGGCTTCGGTGCGGTAGGCATGATCGGCAACGCCATCGGCGGGCGGCTGGTCGACCGCAGCCCGCTTGGCGCGACCATCGTGTTGTTGACGGTGCTGGGCGCCGGCATGGCGGGTGCACCACCCGCGGTCGATACGCTGTGGTTGCTGGTAGTGGCCCTGGCCGCGTGGGGCATTGCGTATACCGCGTTGTTCCCTGTTTGCCAGGTGCGCGTGATGATCGCAGGCGCCAAAGCGCAGGCCCTCGCCGGCACGCTGAACGTCTCTGCGGCGAACGCGGGCATCGGGTTGGGCGCTGTGATTGGCGGCGTTACCATTGAGCAGTTGGGTCTGGCGGCGCTGGGCTGGGTGGGGGCGCTGATTGCAGTGCTGGCGGTGGGCCTGTCACTGCTGCTGTGGGTGGCAAGCGATCGGTCCACCCCCATCAGTCGGTAATTGCAGCGCTAGCGAGTGACATTCATTGGCTGGGCCGACCCCCGACGTTACTGCCAGGGTCCACGAGTCTTAACTCTCCGTCGCAATAAATGACCTCACGGCCCAGCCATTCATTGTCAAGCTGAGGCAGTACTGCCGATGGCTTGCGCAACTCGCGCAAAAGCGTGGAACCGTGGGACAGCCGCCCCCCCATCCTCGCGATCACCGCGCCAGCCTTCTGGTAGTGGGCATGGCGCCCTGGGTCGAGGCTGTCCTCGAGCAAAATGTCCTGGCCGAGAATGCCCTGCACGCGGCCGGGATAAATCATGAACCCCAGCGCTTGCTCAAGACCTTCACGGCCATCTTGCCAGAAGCTGCCTGAGCGGTTGCGCACATCTGGGTGGGGGGCGAACCAGTGCGCACGATCGGCTTGAGGCATTGCATGGTGTACGCGCAAGAAGATACGCATCAGGTTATCGCGATACCACTCGCGCACTTGCAGGTAGTAGCCCCGCAAACCCGGAAGCCCCAAGCGGTGGGCAATGGTGATGGGTGTGGGCCAATGTGGCAGCGGCTGCAGGGGCAGTTCGGCACGGCATGGGCGCGCAGTACCCGGGTCGGTTTCCCACGGCAGGCGATGCGGGCTGTTGCGCAGGTCTTCGTAGGCGGTGGGGGGGCGCCCGAGCAGCGCGCCGCCGCTACTGGCCAGTGCGGTGGCGATGCACAGGTTGCCTTGTACGACAAACACATAAAAGCGACTGAACCAGTTCGCCAGTTGCTGGCCATCGGCGCCCTTTGTTGTCAGTTGTGACAGTTCGTCATCGAAGCGTCGCAGACCTGCGTCCAAGGTTTGCAGATGTCCGCGTGCGGCGCACTGCATGCGCCAGAACAGCGGCAACGACCGCAACAGGCGTACAGGTCGCCACGGCAAGGCTGGCGTGGCGCCGCCCACCTCGCCAGCATAATTTTTGGCCGATACACCCCAGTCGGCCAAACGAGCCAGAAACAGGTCGTTGTTGATATAGGAAGCGCCGTTGAAAACAGCGGTGAACGGTTCGTTGTCTTCCAGCGTACGGCTGTCCCACCGTGCCATTATCGCCGGGATACTGGCAGCCGCGCGGCGTTGGGCATATTCGACGAAGTAGCTGGGCTGTGGCGGCAGTATCTCGGAAATGTTCGCCGCAGTCAGGTGCCTGCGCCATCCATGCTCACTGATCGGGCGATACTGCAGCAGCCAGAGCTGCTTGCCGTCCCAGGCCCACTCGATATCTCCAGGCACATAGTGAAATACCTTGAGCACGCCTTGCAGGAAATCCCAGAGTGCATTGGCTGCGAGCCCGTGCTTGCTCTGGAATCGACCGCTTTCCCAGGCCGGTCCCAGGCGCGAAAGGATTGCTCGCTCGGGCGTGGCCTGGCCATCGGCGAGCGATTCCAGATGCCCCTCGACCCACTCCAGCTCCACCGCAAGGTGGCGGACGAATGCGATACCCGAAACTTTGGGGCTGACAAAATGCTGCACCACAACTTCTTCGACACCCGCCATACGCAACTTCTGAACGTGGGCCGCAACTTCACTGGCCGGCACTCGCAAGTAGGTGGTGCTCAGGCCGGCATTGGCAGCATCGGCCTGGTCTTCGTCATAGCTGGAAGAGCGTACAGCCCAGGTCATGGACGGTGTACTGGCGAGCAACTGCGCAAGGCGCGGGTCGGCCTCATGCGTGATTGTCAGTGCCTGCGGCACCGGTTGCCCCGCGAGTTCCGCCAGGCGCAAGCGGCCGCCCTTGGTGTGAGCGACAAAACCCTGTGTCCCTGATTCGAGCCAGGCCGCGAATTGGCCAGGTGTATCGATCCATGGGTAATGCCCCCAACCTGGTTGCACGCTGATGCGCAGGTCGGCGCGGGCCAGGATCGCCGACCAGGCCGCTGCCTGGGCAGTGCCGAGCAACTGGTCTTGATCGCCCCAGACCAGTTCGATGGGATCGCTGATCCACTCCAGCAGCGTCAGCGCGGTATCGGCGCGCAGTTGATCCCAGTAGGGCATGAAGGCTCGGCAGCGGGCATAACCGGCACCCATGCGGCGATAGTGTGCAGCGCTCCAGCGCTGGCGGGAAAACTTGCCGGCGAACCAGTGTGGCTTGTGGCTGAGCAGCCAGTGGATGGCCTTGCGCACCGGCAGTGGCGACATGAGTGCCGGTAGGCGACGCTGCCACAGGAAAGCGCCCACCGGCGCCAGCAGCACGCTACGGGCAAAGTGTCCCGGCCGCTGTTGCAGGGCATGCAGCACGACAAGTGCATTCACACCCACCGCCATGATCCCATGACCAGGCTCGGTCATCTCTAGCAGCGCCTGGGCATAGCCTGACAGATCAGTGCACGGCGGCTGGGGGTTGTCGCCAAAGCCAGGAAGCTCGAGTGCTTGCACTCGGTAATGGCGAAAATGTGGAAGCGTATCTTCCCACCAGTCAGCGGCACTGCCATTACCAGCCAACAGGTACATCAAAGGCTTGTTCATCGCTGCTCCTCAGGCCAGGTCACGCAGCGCGCTGGCCAGGGTTGGGTATTTGAAGCAGTGGCCGGCTTGTTGCAGCCGAGTTGGCTGAACACGCTGACCATCGAAGAACAACTCGGCCATTTCACCGGCGAGCAGGCGGACCGGCGCTGCGGGAATGTTCAGCCATACCGGGCGCTTTAGCAGTGCGCCGGCGGCCTCGACGAACTGGGCCTGGCTGACGGGCTCGGGCGCGACCAGGTTGTAGGTGCCGCTCAGTGAAGGATCGTCCATGGCCCGAGCCATCACCTGCAGTACATCGTCGCGGTGCACCCAGCTCATGACCTGTCGACCATCTCCCATGCGTCCGCCAAAGCCAAGACGCAACGGCATCAGTAGCGCCGGCATAGCGCCACCTGGACCGAACACGACACCCAGGCGTAGCACAACCTGGCGCACGCTCATTGCGGCAGCGGGCCGAGCTGCGGCCTCCCAGCGGGCGCATAACTCGGCCATGAACCCTTTGCCTTTGCTGGCGGTTTCATCCAGCAGTTCGCTGCCATCGCGCACACCGTAATAACCAATGGCCGATGCCTGAATCCAGACCGTCGGCTTGTGCACGGCATGTTTCAGCCAGTCCAGCAACGCCTCGGTGGTGGCGACCCGGCTTGCGAGTAATTGCGCCTGGCGCCGTGCCGACCAGCGCGGCCCAGCGACCGGTGCGCCGGCCAGGTTGATGACTACATCGTAGCGTTCACCGTAGCCGAGCTTGCCCAGCTCGCGCACGCAGCGGGCCCGGCCGTCGAACAGGTAGGCAGCACGCAGCGGGTCTCGGGCCAGCACGGTGACGGTGTGGCCGGCGTCCAGCAGTTGGCTGACCAGCGCTTCGCCGATGAAGCCAGTGCCACCGGTGACCAGCACCTGCTTGTAAGCAGTCCCTGCAAACGGGTTGGGCGGCAGCCCCTTGCGCTGCATGCGAAGCGCCGCCAGGCCATCCCGAATACCCGATGCCGTGACCCCAACGGCGAATAGGGTGAGTAACCAGCCTTGCCAACCGAGATCGATCGCCGCCAAGCCGCTGGGGAGGCGCGACCACTCCAGCAACTGTGTGCTATACAGGGCGAAAAACGCACCCGCGTTGATAGCCAGTACCGTATGCATGATGCGCTCTACTGCCGGCAACTTGCGGCTACGGTCCTCGATCACGAAATCCCACAGGGTCAAGCCGATTTCCAGAGCAAACAGAACCGCCACCACAATCGCCCACACTCCCTGGAAGGCAACATGTGCAATGCCCAAGAACAGCACACCGTAAAAACACGAGCGCACAGCGTGAATCGTCAGCTCCAGACGCGCGCTGTGGCGCTGGGGCAGGGCGACGGTCAGCTCATGGTGGTAGAGCGTATCGAGCGCCCCGAGAAAACCTTGAAACAGCAGCAGGGTGATGGCCCAGTGCAGAAGAGGTAGTTCAGCCACGTTCAAGTCCTTTTACTATGGAAACTGAGCGGTCATGGCGGTACAGCCAGAGCAATGGAGGAATCAGCACAAGCACGGCGACGGCGTCGACCAGCAGGTGCGACCAGATACCCGCCTGCAGTGAAACCAACGCATCCTGTGGCGCCCATAGCGCGATGCCGGCGATCAACCAGGCCCATGCCAGGTGGCTGCGAAGGCGATCACCCAAGTGGATCAGGCCGAGCATGTAAAGCGAGTAGCTTTGCAGGGTGGCGCCGAACAGGGCCAGCCACCAGACTTGTTGGCTGCGCGCGGACGTAGGTGCCGCCTGGCCCCAGAAGGCTTGTTCGATACTCAGCTGGTAATCGTTCAGCAGCGGGTTGTGCCCTGCCCAAGTCAGGCCCAGGCCAACCAGCAAATGCGCCAGGGCGGCAGTCTGTAGCCAGCGCACCCGATACAGGCGGCGTCTGGCCAGGGATGAAGCGGGAGAGAGTGGCATTCCGTGTCCTGTGAATTTCCTTGGCGCAGCGCAGTTTACCGGAAGTTGCAGATCAACCGAGTACGTTCAGCCTGTCGCCGATCTTGCACTCCTTATCATCACCGCCCAGGTTCTCTGGCAAGAAGGTGGTCATGTCGTAAGGCAACAGCACGGTGTCGAGTGCAAAGGAAAACGGCACATCAATCAGGAACAACCCGCCCGACGGACCGTTATGAGTTCCCCACGCCCACCCTTGGCGGGTTCCCGGATAAAAGCAGCGTTCACCGTCCAGATGGTACATGAGGCTCCAGCAGCCACTGAGTGACAGCAAAAGGGCCAAGAGCAAAGACCGCTTGATCATGATTCTCCCTCCATTGAATTCAAATCCTTGTCATCGCAAGCCAGGGTGACTCCAGCCATTACAATGCCATCTGCAGACGGCCAAGGCCGCTGAGACGTTCGCGGGCAGCATACTCATCGGTTCGGCCATTTCTCCAGCAAAATGGAGACGAACTTTTCAGCCGCAGGTGAAAGCGAGGCCCCACGTCGATACACCAGCCCGAGCGTGCGCGTCACCTCGGGCTCCATCAGCGGAATGCTCACCAGCGTTGGATGGTCGGCAGCCGGCATGGCCAGGCTTGGCATGGCCGACACCCCCAGCCCTGCTTCGACCATGCCCAACGAGGTGGAAAGGTGCTGCACCTCATAGAACCACTTCGGCCGCCAGCTAAGCCCGGACAGCGCATGGTCCAGCAACATACGGTTGCCACTGAGGCGGCCGACGCCGATGAGCCGGTAATCGGCAAGCTCTGTCCAGGTGACCGACGCGCGGTCGGCCAGCTCGTGATCGCGCCGGCAGGCCAGCACGAAACGCTCCTGCACCAGCGACACGAACTCGATATCCGGATGCTGGCCGCTCATCATGTTGATGCCGAAATCGGCTTCGCCGCGCAGCACCGCCTCCAGCCCCTCGTTGGCACTGAGGTCCAGCAGGCGAATACGGATTTTCGGGTACTGCTCGTTGTAGTCACGAATCACCGAGGGCAGGAAGTAGAACGCGGCGGTGGGGATGCAGGCCAGGGTCACTTGGCCTGTCTGGCGCTCTGCAAGTTCACGAATGCTCAGGATCGAATCTTCAAAGTCATCCAGCAGGCGTCTGGCCTTGGGCAGAAAATCGCGGCCGACTGTGGTCAGGCTCACGCGACGGGTGGTCCGCTCGAGCAGGGGCGTTCCCAGACCCTCCTCGAGCTTTTTTATCCGCCGGCTCAACGCAGGTTGCGAGAGGTGTAGCACCTCAGCCGCCTCGTGAAAGCTGCCAAGTTCGGCGATTTTCACGAAAGATCTTATGTCTTGCAGCTCATATTCCATGATGCGTTCCTAAGGGGAGTTACCGCTTTATTGTTTTGTTAAACGCAATAATAGCTACGATATTTGCATTGGATCGATTTATCAATCTTTGTCACTCTTGTGCCCAGAACATCAATTTCCCCAATTGATCAACAAGAGTCAGTAGTCATGCAACGAATTCCTTGTGTGCTCATGCGCGGCGGTACCTCCAAAGGCCCGTTCTTTCATGCGTGGGATCTGCCAGCCAATGTGGTCGAGCGCGACGAGCTGCTGATCAACCTGATGGGCTCCGGTCACGAGCTTGAGATCGACGGCATCGGCGGTGGCAGCCCGCAGACGAGCAAGGTGGCCATCATCAGCCCTTCGCTGCATGCCGACGCCGACGTTGACTACCTGTTCGTGCAAGTGATGGTTGCCCAGCGCCGCGTCGATACCGCCCCCAACTGCGGCAACATGCTGTGTGCCGTTGGCCCGTTCGCCATCGAGCAAGGGCTGGTCAAGGGCAATGACGGCAAGACCCTGGTGCGTATCCGCAACCTCAACACCAATACTTTCGTCAATTCGCTGGTGGAGACCCCCGGTGGGATCGTGCGCTACGAAGGGCGTACAGCGATCGACGGCGTGCCGGGGACTGCCGCCCCGGTTCACCTGACCTTCCTCGATGCCGTGGGTAGCAAGACCGGCAAGCTGTTCCCGACGGGGCAGGCCAAGGATGTGATCGACGGTATTCCCGTCACCTGCATCGACATGGCCATGCCCATGATGATCGTCGATGCCGCACAACTGGGCGTAACGGGGTCCGAAACCCCTGCGCAACTGGATGCGAACACGGCCCTGCTGCAGCGCCTGGAAGCCCTGCGCCTGAAAGCGGGCAAGGCCATGGGCCTGGGCGACGTCAGCGGCATGGTGATCCCAAAGCCCGTGTTGATATCGGCACCACGCTTTGACGGTACGCTGCAGGTCCGGTATTTCATGCCGCACAACTGCCACCGGGCGCTGGCCATCACAGGGTCCATCGGGCTGGCAACTGCCTGCGTCAGCCCAGGCACTGTCGTGATGGACATGCTCGGTGATACTGCCGAAGCACTCACCCAAGTACGCCTGGAACATCCCAGCGGCGGAATCGATGTCGCGCTTTCGCGCGGTGGCCCTGATGGCCAGACCATTCAGGCCTCGGTGGTACGAACTGCCCGCAGGCTGTTCTCCGGATTTGTATACGCCCCTGGTTTTCAGCGTATGGCCGGTTGAAATCTGGCCTGGCGTCAAACCGTGGTAACCCAGGCAACAAAGCGCATCCGCACAATTTCAACAATGGGTGATGCCTCATGAAGATCGCAAAATCACTGTACTTCCAGATTCTCTGCGCCGTCCTGCTGGGCGTAGTGGTCGGGCATTTCTGGGCGCAACAGGCCGTTGCGCTCAAACCGCTGGGCGATGCCTTCATCAAGCTGATCAAGATGATGATCGCGCCTGTCGTGTTCTGCACCATCGTCACCGGGATTGCCGGCATGACCGACAAGCGTTCGCTGGGGCGCTTGATGAGCAAGACCTTGCTGCTGTTCCTGGGGTTGACCGTTGTCAGCCTGATCATCGGCCTTGCGGCGGTCTACCTCTTTCGGCCTGGCGAGGGCATGAACATCGACCCCGCCACCCTCAGCACTGAGGGGCTCAGCCAGTATGCTGCGTCTGCGGCGAAACTGAGTGTGGTCGACTTTTTCATGCACATCATTCCCGATACCTTCATCGGCGCATTCAACAAAGGCGAAGTGCTGCCGGTGCTGTTCATCGCGGTACTCAGCGGTTTTGCCCTGTCGTCGATGGGTGAGAAGGGCAAGCCGGTGCTGGATGTGCTCGAATCCGCTTCGGCCATGGTGTTTCGCATTTTCGGCTACCTGATGCGCTTCGCGCCGATAGGTGCGTTCGGTGCCCTGGCCTTTACCGTAGGCCAGTACGGCATCAGCTCGCTTGGCGCCCTGGCGAAGCTGGTGGGGACCTTGTACATCGCCTGCGCCTTCTTCGTCATCGTCGTGCTGGGTGGCATCTGCCGCGCGCATGGTTTCAGCCTGTGGAAACTGCTGCGTTATTTTCGTGAGGAGTTTCTGGTGGTGCTCGGTACTTCTTCTACCGAGCCGGTGTTGCCGCGCATGCTGGAGAAGCTGGAAAAACTGGGCTGCAAAAAAGGGGTGGTGGGGCTGGTGCTGCCCACCGGTTACTCCTTCAACCTGGATGGCACGGCGATCTACCTGTCACTGGCGGCAATCTTCATCGCCCAGGCTTGTAACATCGACCTGACCCTGGGGCAGACCATCACCATGCTCGCAATCATGCTGCTGTCTTCCAAGGGCGCTGCCGGTGTGACCGGGAGTGGCTTCGTAGCCCTGGCCTCGACCCTGACCGTCATCCACGACATCCCGCTGGCAGGCTTGGCGCTGCTGATCGGCGTTGATCGTTTCATGTCCGAGGCGCGCGCCCTGACCAGTCTTGCCAGCAATGCAGTTGCCACCGTGGTGGTCTCGCTTTCCGAAAATGCCTGTGAGAGGGACACCTTGATGCGCACCCTGAACGGTGAGCGTGAGCCCCTTGCCGATGAGGTCGGGCCAGCGGTGTCCAGTTGGCCCGCAGAGCCTCGTCATCACGGCTGAACATAACCCTTAACACCCTTCGTTGACTTGAACCCCGCTCAGCATCACTGTGATGCCGAGTGGGGCAGGGGGCCGTCTGCGCGCCAGATGGCCACGCCTTAGAATAAAAACAAGAGAACCCAATCATGCTCGCATTGCTTGGCCTGATCATGGTGGTGACCTTCACCTACCTCATCATGAGCAAACGCCTGTCGCCGATCGTTGCGCTTACCGTTGTTCCCATCGTGTTCGCCGTGATCGGCGGGTTTGCGCCGACAACCGGCAAGATGATGCTCGACGGCCTGAAGATGGTTGCCCCGTCGGCTGCACTGCTGTTGTTCGCCATTCTGTTCTTTGGCCTGATGATCGACGCAGGGCTGTTCGATCCGCTGATCCGCAAGATTCTCAAACGCGTCAATGGCGACCCGATCAAGATCGCCATCGGCACTGCACTGCTTTCGCTGCTGGTGGCGCTCGACGGCGATGGCACTACTACTTACATGATCACCTGTGCGGCCATATTGCCGCTGTACAAGCGCATCGGCATGAACCCGATGATCCTGGCAACGGTGGCGATGCTTTCGCTGAGCATCATGAGTGGCCTGAGCCCATGGGGCGGGCCGGCGACACGGGCCATCGCCGCGCTGGGGCTCGATGCGACCGAGTACTTCATCCCGATGTTGCCGACCATGATCGGTGGAGCTGCCTGGGTGGTCTTTACCGCGTTCCTGCTGGGCCGTGCCGAACGCAAACGCATCGGCAACATCAAGCTCGAATCCGGTGGCGGCAATTGCTACATCAAGGCGATTCTCGAGGACACGCCGCACAAGCGTCCGCGGCTTGCCTACGTGAACCTGCTGCTCGTGGTAGCGGTGATGATCGCGCTGGTTCTGGGCGTGATGCACGCAGCGATCCTGTTCATGATCGGTTTTGTCGCTGCCTTGATGATCAACTACCCGCAACTCGAGGTGCAGAAAGAGCGCATCCTGGCCCACTCCGGCAACGCCATGACGGTCGTGCTGCTGGTGTTTGCCGCAGGGATTTTCGCCGGCATCTTCTCCGGCACGAAGATGGTCGATGCGCTGGCGCAGACACTGGTGGACTGGATTCCGCAGTCCTGGGGCCACTGGTTCCCGCTGGTGGTGGCGATCACCAGCATGCCGCTGACGTTCGTCCTGTCCAATGATGCCTACTACTTTGGCGTAGTTCCGATCCTGGCTAACGCGGCTGCCGCCTACGGCATCGACCCGGTAGAGATCGCCCGCGCTTCGGTGCTCGGCCAGCCGGTGCACCTGATGAGCCCTCTGGTGGCCTCGACCCTGTTGCTGGTGGGCATGGTCGACCGCGATATCGGCGACTTTCAGAAGGCCACCGTCAAATGGGCGGTGCTCACCTCGCTGGTGATCACTGCCCTGGCCCTGCTCACCGGTGCCTTGTCCTTCTTCGTCTGATCCGCCCAGGGCGCCGCCGGGCGCCCGCTTTCTACTCATTCAAAAACAACAAAAGAGTACCGAACATGTCCCCAACCGCTCTGCGTGCGGCGGCCGCCTGTGGCCTGCTCTGCGGCTGCCTGCCTGTTGCCGGCGCTGCTGGATTTATCGATGACGGCAAACTCAAGCTGCAACTGCGCAACGTTTATTTCAACGAGAATTTCCGCGACGAGCAGGGCATGAGCGCACGCGCTGCCGCCACCGCCAAAAGCGAGCGAACCGAGTGGGCGCAAGGCTTTCTGCTCGACTATCAGTCGGGCTTTACCCAAGGCACGCTGGGCCTGGGGCTCGATGCGATGGGGCTCTTGGGGGTCAGGCTGGACTCCGGCCGCGGCCGCAGTGGTACGGGCCTGCTGCCGGTGCATGACGACGGTCGCGCCGCCCAGGAGTTCGCCAGTGCCGGGGTGACGGCAAAGGCCCGCCTGGGTAGTACGGTGGTCAAGCACGGTACCTTGCTGCCCAAGACACCCGTACTGGTCTACAACGATGCCCGAGTACTGCCGCAGACCTACCAGGGCACACAGCTGACGAGTACCGACATCGATGGTCTGACGCTCACCGCCGGGCATCTGGACCGGTTCAAGCAACGCGACTCTTCCGACAGTACCGGCTTGTACCTGGACGGTTATGGCGGCGCCGAGTCTGGCGACTTCAGCTTCGCCGGCGCCGACTACGCGTTCAGTAAGCACTTGCGCTTGAGCTACTTCCACGGTCAGCTCGAGCACTTCTACCGCCAGGACTTTGCCGGCCTGGTACATGACCTTGCGCTGGCCGGCGGGGTGCTGACCACCGACCTGCGGTATTTCACCAGCCGTGACAGCGGCGCCGCGTACGGCGGCAGCATCGACAACGACATGTTCAGCGCACAGGTGTCTTACGCGCATTCAGGGCACACCTTCGGCGCCGGGTATCAGGTATTGGACGGTGAAGCCGGCCTGCCGTACATCAGTGGTGCAACGGTGTATTCGTTCAGCAACGTTGGCATAGGCAAGTTCATCGAGGAAGAAGAAAAGACCTGGATGGCAAGCTATGCCTACAACTTTGCCGCCGCAGGCGTGCCTGGGCTGACCTTCATGACACGCTACCTGAGCGGGGACAACGGCCGCTCCGGGGCGCAGGGGCTGAGTGAATGGGAGCGTGACGCCGAGCTTGCGTATGTGGTGCAGGGCGGGGCACTCAAAGGGCTTGGGGTACGGCTGCGCAACTATGTCTACAGGTCTGACTTTTCCCGCGGTCGGGACAGCAACCGCCTTTACCTGACTTATGACATTGCCATCTGGTGAGCCAGTGGCCGGGCATGAGCCCGGCCTGTTGACTGCTATTGCCTGGCCGCATGCTTCAACGGTGTCAGGCCGCTGGCCTGGATAGCCGCGTCGGACTGGGCTGATGCAAGATAGTCCAGCAGTTGTCGTGCCTGCGTCTGATGTACGCTGGTGCTGACAACAGCGCCGGCATACAGCGTCATCTTCTGTGCCTGCGCTGGAACCAGGCCAACGATATCAATGCCTGGTACGGGTTTGAGCTCGCTCAGTTGCTGGAAGCCGATCTGCGCCTGGCCGCGCGCCACCACTGCCCCCACTGGCTCGGCGGGAATCATATGGGCTTTGGCCTTGAAGCTCTCACCCAACGCCATACGGGGGAACAATGAACGTGAGAGATACACGCCGCTGGCGCTATCGGAATAGGCTACCGATGTGCTGTCCAGCAGGGTTTGGCGAAAACTTTTCATACTGCTGATGTCTGGCTTGGGGTCACCCTTGCGTACTGCCATGGCGATATAGGATTTGCCGAGATCGACACGACTGGTCGGCTTGACCAAGCCCTTGGCCTGCAAGCTGTCCAGCGCCGAACCTACCATCAATACAACATCCGCGGGTTCCTGGCGGGCGAGCCGGTTAGGCACGGCCTGTGGGGTCTCACCCATCGAGGGCGCCGCCTGGATGTCGAGTTTGATGTGGTAGGCCTTTTCATAAGCGGGTTGCGCCGCGCGGATAGCTCCCATGATGCCGCCCGAGCTGAGTACGGTGAGTGTTGGTGTCGGCGCGGCAACTGCTGCCGATGCCGCAGTTACCGACAGGAGCAAGGTCGCGCGTAACAGCGTATTTCGCATTGCTGGGAATCCTGGATCAAAGACGCGCAATGTTAATTACGCATGCTCTGCAGGACGGGTGAAATCAGGTTAAACATCCTTAATGAAAGGCTTTGATGAAGGCGCCAGCCAAATTCGTTATGGCCGGCATCGGAAACTGGTATTACATCCGCCCGCGCCTGGCTGTTTAGCATCGTCGATGTCTTCCTGTCGACGAGAACAACAACGTGAACCTTGGAAAGATCATTACCCGCAGTGCCCGCTACTGGCCGGACCACACTGCCGTGGCGGACAGCCAGACGCGCCTGACCTATGCCCAGCTGGAACGGCGCAGTAACCGCCTTGCCTCGGGGCTGGGTGCACTGGGCGTGGCCACCGGTGAACATGTGGCGATCCTGGCTGCCAACCGCGTGGAGCTGGTAGAGGCAGAGGTGGCGCTGTACAAGGCGGCGATGGTCAAGGTGCCGATCAATGCGCGGTTGTCGCTGGATGAAGTGGTACGGGTGCTGGAAGACTCCTGCAGCGTTGCGCTGATCACCGATGCCACCTTCGCCCAGGCGCTGGCTGAACGACGCGCGGCCTTGCCGATGTTGCGCCAGGTGATCGCGCTGGAGGGCGAGGGCGGTGACCTGGGTTATGCCGCGCTGCTTGAGCGCGGCAGCGAGGCACCGTGTAGCCTGGACCCTGCCGACGACGCCTTGGCAGTGCTGCATTACACCTCCGGTAGCTCCGGTGTGCTCAAGGCGGCCATGTTGTCGTTTGGCAACCGCAAGGCGCTGGTCCGCAAGAGCATCGCCAGCCCCACGCGGCGCTCCGGCCCTGATGATGTGATGGCCCATGTGGGGCCGATCACCCATGCCAGCGGCATGCAGATCATGCCGCTGCTGGCGGTGGGCGCCTGCAACCTGCTGCTCGACCGCTACGACGATCGCCTGTTGCTGGAGGCCATCGAACGTGAGCGGGTGACGCGGCTGTTCCTGGTGCCGGCCATGATCAACCGGCTGGTCAATTACCCCGACGTCGAGCGCTTCGACCTGTCCAGCCTCAAACTGGTCATGTATGGCGCCGCGCCCATGGCCCCGGCCCTGGTGAAAAAGGCCATCGAGCTGTTCGGGCCGATTCTCGTGCAAGGTTATGGTGCCGGCGAAACCTGCTCGCTGGTCACGGTACTGACCGAGCAGGACCACCTGATCGAAGACGGCAACTACCAGCGCCTGGCCTCTTGCGGGCGCTGCTATTTCGAGACCGACCTGCGGGTGGTGAACGAGGCATTCGAGGATGTGGCACCGGGCGAGATCGGCGAAATCGTGGTCAAGGGGCCGGACATCATGCAGGGCTACTGGCGCGCGCCGGCGCTCACAGCCGAAGTCATGCGCGACGGCTACTACCTGACCGGCGACCTGGCCACGGTCGATGCGCAGGGTTATGTGTTCATCGTCGACCGCAAGAAGGAAATGATCATTTCCGGGGGCTTCAATGTGTACCCCAGCGAAGTGGAGCAGGTGATCTACGGCTTCCCCGAAGTGTTCGAGGCGGCAGTGGTCGGCGTGCCTGACGAACAGTGGGGTGAAGCGGTGCGCGCTGTGGTGGTGCTCAAGCCCGGCGCACAGCTTGACGCCGCCGAGCTCATCGAGCGCTGCGGCCGCGCCCTGGCCGGTTTCAAGAAGCCGCGAGGCGTGGATTTTGTCACCGAACTGCCGAAAAACCCCAATGGCAAGGTGGTGCGCCGCCTGGTCCGGGAAGCCTACTGGCAACACAGCGATCGTCGTATCTGATCAGGGAGCATGACCATGTATCAACCGAGTGCAAAAGCTGCGCAGATCATCGAAGCCATCGAAGGGTTCGTCCGCGACCAGGTTCGCCCGCTGGAGCAGGAGATGCAGCTGGACTGGGCGCGCCCGCATCCTCAGGCAGTCTTGCGGCAAGTATGGAAGCGCTCCAGCGAGCAGGGCCTTTACACCCTCATGCTGCCAGAGGCCATGGGGGGTGCAGGTTTGAGCGTGGCTGACCTGTGCGCCGTGAAGGAAGCCACGGTGCTGACCGGTTCGATGCTCGCCCCGCATGTACTGGGCGAGCTGTCCGGGCCGCCGCGGGTGGGCCACCTGCTCAAAGTGGCCAGCCCCTATCAGGTGGAGCATTTCCTGCAGCCGGTGTGTCGCGCCGAGAAAGCCGTGTGCTTCGCCCTGACCGAGGCCGAGGCGGGTTCGGACGCCACTGCCATCCGCACCCAGGTGCGCCGCGACGGTGATCACTACGTGCTGAGCGGCAGCAAACGCTACATCTCTGGTGCCACTTACGCTGACCTGGCGGTGTTGCTGGCCGTGACCGGGCCCGGGCAAGGCGCGCAGGGCATTTCGGCGTTCTTCGTCGACCTCAAGGCGTCGGGCGTGCGTGTCGAAAGCGACTATGCGGTGATGTCCGGTGGTGGGGCTCATGGCGACATCGTGCTGGATGAGGTGCGCGTGCCGGCGGCCAACCTGATCGGCGAGGAGGGCCAAGGGTTCAAGCTGGCCATGGGGCGCATTACCCTCAACCGGCTGCTGCACTGCCCGACTTTGCTGGGCATGGCCGGCCTGGCCCTGAACCTGTCGATCGAGCATGCCCGTAGCCGCAAGCAGTTCGGCCAGCCGATCGCCATGTTCCAGGCGGTCAACCATATGATCGCCGACATGGCCACTGAGCTGCACGCAGCACGCAGCATGGTCTACGCCACTGCGCAGGTGAACGATGCCGGCGGTGACATCCGTACCCAGGCGCCGATGTGCAAGCTGTTCGTATCCGAGGCGGCATTCCGCATTGCCGACAAGGCCGTGCAGGTGCATGGCGGTGCCGGGTTGATGCAGGGCCACCCGGTGGAATGGATTTTCCGTGCCACCCGAATGATGCGCATCCTGACCGGTACCAGTGAAATTCAGCGCAACACCATCGCCAAAGGCGTCCTGATGCCCGCGTGACCCTTGGGCCGCCACTGCGGTGGCCTTTTGTTACATTCCACAACAATAACAAGAGTAATCGCCATGACTGTGGATGCTTCCCTGCCCAACACCCGTACGGCCTGGATGGTGGCCGTACTGCTGGCCCTGCTGATGCTGGTCAATTTTCTCGATAAGGTGGTGATCGGCCTGGTCGCGGTGCCGATGAGCGCCGAACTGGGCCTGACGGCGACTGAGTTCGGGCTGATTGGCGGCGCTTTGCACTGGTTTTTCGCCCTGTCCGCCGTGGTCGGAGGCTTCATGGCCAACCGGCGCCCCACTCGCACACTGCTATTGGGCATGGGCCTGTTCTGGGCGGTGATCCAGTTGCCGATGCTGTTCGCCACTTCCCTGTGGGCCATCGTTGCCTGCCGCGTGCTGCTGGGCATCGGTGAGGGGCCGGCATCGCCGGTCGCCACCCATGCGCTGTACAAGTGGTTCCCCAATGACCGTCGCAACCTGCCTGTGGCGCTGCTGCATGCCGGTAGCGCCATGGGGCTGCTGGTGGCTGGCGCGATGATCCCGTGGGTCAGCCTGCACTACGGTTGGCGCACCAACTTCATCATCCTTTCGCTGATCGGCCTGGTGTGGTGCCTGCTGTGGTGGCGGCTGGGGCAGGAGGGCACCCTTGAGCGCCTGCGCGCCAGCCAGCTCAAGAGCGATGAGCCGGCCATACCGTATCGCAAGCTGCTGAGTGACCCCAGCGTGATGGGCAACTACCTCTGCCACTTCGCCGCCAACTGGTCGCTGGCCTTGACGCTGACCTGGGTGCCCAGTTATCTGCAGGTCGGCTTGGGCATTGACCCGCTGCAGACGGGGCGGATCTTTGTGATGTTCGTGGTGGTGACCACGCCGTTGAGCCTGTTGATGGCCTGGTTGTCACAACGCCTGATGCGTCGTGGGGTATCGTCGCGGGTGGCGCGCGGCGTATTCGTTTCGCTGTGCCTGATACTTGCCGGGCTGCTGTCTGCGTCGCTGATGTTGCCAGGCCTGAGCACCGCCGTGCGGGTTAATGCACTGACCTTCAGTGGCGGGCTGGCACTGGTCATGTACTCCGTAGGGCCGGCCATGCTCGCCGAGTTCACCCCGACGGCGCAGCGGGGCGGCGTGCTTGCCATCGGTAACGGTATCGCTTCGCTGGCCGGCCTGGCTGCGCCGGTTGTAACCGGGTTGCTGGTGCAAGGAGCGGGCGCCGAGCATCCCGCAGGTTATGCCCAAGGCTTTTTGGTCTGTGGCGCAGTACTGGTCGTGGCCGGGCTGGCGGGCCTGGTGACCTTGAACCCGCAGCGTACCCTGAAGCGCCTGGGTGAACCGGTTGCGGTCGAGCATGGCGTGCCGGTGCGCTCTCAGACAGCCAGCTGAACCCCCGGCACCGACCCGAGCGGCGCGTCATCGCCGCCGATCAGCTCACCACGCCAACGGCCGCCGAGTACCAGTTCGATCAGCAGCCCGCGCACCAGGTCGTGCAAGCAACCGGCGGCAAACGACAGGGGCTTGTGCCGTGAGTGCGCAAGGGCAATGGTGCGGCTGATGCGTGGCTCGACGATGAGCCGCGCCTGCGTCGGTTCGAGCAGCTCACACAGCGGCGGCCAGTTGCTGATGGTCGCCGCCAGCCCTGCGCGCACCAGGCTGGCTATGCCGGGTGCCGATTGTTGCTCGTAGGCGGCCGCCAAAGGCACGCCGGCTTCCATGGCCGCCTGTTCGATGCGCCGGCGCAGGTGCAGCGCCCTTGGTGGCAGCACCAGCCGCGTGGCGGCGGCTTCGGCCAGGGTAATGGTGTCGGCAGCGCCGGCAGCTGAAGGGCCGACCCAGTACAGCGCCTCGGTAAAGATCGCCTCGGCTTCGACATGTTCAAGCTCCTCGGCGTTGGGCACCACGCCGAAGTCAACCTTGCCCAGTTCGATGGCCTGGCCACCGTTGCGGCTCAGGCCATCCCACACGGTCAATGTCACGCCGGGAAAGCGCTGTTCGGCACGCTTGAGGATTTCCGGCAGCAGCAGGTCTGCGGCAGTGGCCGGAATGGAAATGGCAACGTGCCCCTTGGGGTCACCGCGGCTTGATTTGAGCTCGTCCTTCACCGAATCGAGCTTCTGCACCACCTGGCGGGCCACCTCGTAAAGCTGCCGACCGGCGTCGGTCAGGACAATGCCGTCGTGCTGGCGGTCGAGCAACTGCATTTCCAGTTCACTCTCCAGCAGGCCGATCTGCCTGCTCAACGCTGGCTGGGCGATGTAGGCACGACGCGCAGCCGAGGAAAAACTGCCGGCTTCGACGATTGCGATCAGGTAGCGGAGCTGTTTGAGGGTCATCGCAGCGGTTCCAAGGGTATGCCGAACTGATATGGCACGTATCCGAACACGTTATTTGTGGGGTTCGAAGCGCGGCTCCTAGTATCACCCGGAAAGGGCGTGCCAAGGCAAGCCCGCCCGGCCAGGTCAGCCAACAACAACAAGAGGCCAACCCCATGAAACCTGTCGCCCTGCTGCGAAGCGTTCTGTTCGTCAATGCCAGCCTGCTGGCCCTTCACCTTGGCGCCACGCCACTCACGCCACTGCCCCCGCAGCTGACACCCGTGGGTGCCGAGCGCGCGCCCAGCACTGATGGCCGCATACCGGCCTGGAGCGGGGGGCTGCAACCGGGGCAGGTTTCGCTGGCAGTCAACGGCACGCCGCTGGACCCCTACGCGGATGAGCAGCCGCTGTACACCATCACTGCGCAGAACTACTCGCGCTATCGCGAGCAGCTCACCACAGGCCAAGTGGCGCTGCTCGAGCGTTACCCCGGCTCTTTTCGCCTTCCGGTCTACCCGTCGCACCGCAGTGTCGCGGTGCCCGCTCGGGTGAGCGAGTGGGCCCGGCACAACGCCGCCAGCGCCCATCTGGTCAATGACGGCAACGGCGTGCAGGGTTTTGCCGGGGTACTGGCGTTTCCGCTGCCACGCAATGGCCTGCAGGTACTTTGGAACCACCTGACGCGGCCACGCAACGGCAGTTACAGCTTGGCGTCGGACAGCATCACCCCGCGTCGTGATGGTCGCTTCGTCATGTTCAGCGCGCAGCAAACCTTCGCCCGGCCCGATGTGCTGCCCGGCGGCCAGGCAAGCAACGTACTGTATTACCTGAGCTACCGACTGACCGCCCCATCGCGCCTGGCAGGTGATGCTGTGGTACTGCACGAAACCCTCGACCAGGTCGCCCAGCCGCGCCTGTCGTGGTTGTACAGCAGCAGCCAGCGGCGCGTACGGCGTGCGCCTGCAGTGGCCTATGACAACATCACTCCGGGTACTGCCGGGCTGCGCACCGCCGACAGCCGCGACATGTTCAACGGTGCCCCCGACCTTTACCACTGGACCCTGGTCGGCAAGAAAACCCTGCACGTACCCTACAACAGTTATCGCCTGGCTTCGCCACAGCTCAGCTACACCGCGCTGGTAGGGCAGGGCCACGTCAACCCGCAGCCTACACGCTACGAATTGCACCGGGTATGGGAGCTGGTCGGTACTCTCAAGCCTGGGGCCGAGCATATCTATGCCAGCCGCCGCTATTACCTGGATGAGGACAGCTGGGCCATCGTCGAGGCAGACTTCTTCGACCACCAAGGGCGGCTGTGGCGCACGGCCCAGGCGCACAGTTACTACCACGTCACCGGGCAGGCTCTGGTCAACGCCATGGAGGTGATCTACGACCTGCGCAGTGGGCGCTACCAACTGTCGGGCCTGACCAACGAGCAACCCAAGCCGTTCACCTTTGATGTGCGCACCAGCGCTTCGTACTTCTCGCCTGGAGCACTGCGCAGCCAAGGGCTGCGTTGAGCACCCAGGGTCACACACAGGACAGCCGATGAGTTCCGATCACCATTACAGCGCCTGGGAGCGCTGGTTGCTGGGGCCTGGCAAGCCACCTGACCCGCGCTTCACCCTGGCCAATGAACGCACCTTTCTGGCATGGCTACGTACCGCCCTGGCACTGCTAGGCGGTGCCATTGCCCTCGAAACCTTCGCCGCGCATGCCTGGCCCCAATCCGGGCGCCTGGCCATGGAATTCGCGTTGCTGCTGGCGAGCCTGCTGGTAAGCCTTGGTGCTGGGTGGCGCTGGCTGGTGGTGGAGCGCGCATTACGTCGCGATGCGCCGTTGCCGCTGCCACGGCTGGTACCGCTGCTGAGCGTGGCCTGCGCGCTGGCCTGCGCGGCACTGGTACCGCTGTTATGGGGGCGCTGGCATGGCTGACGGCACTGCCGACACCGGTTTGCAGGCCGAGCGTACGGTGTTGGCCTGGCGACGAACACAGTTGTCTTTAGTGGTGCTGGCTTGCCTGGCATGGCGCGGCGGCATGGAGGCTGTGGCGGGCGCGGCACTGTGTTTGGCGCTGCTGGGCAGGGTACGCGAACGCGCCATCTACCGCCGCGGCCTGGCCATGTTGCGTAGCGAGCGGGGCTGGGCCGCGGCGCGCACCGTACCGCTGACTGCGTTACTGGTGGCCGGGTTGGTGCTAGGGGTGTGGTTGCGCCGCACTGCTTAGCGCGGCGCTATTGCGTACTCAGGGCGTGACGATATTGAAGCGCCCGTCAGGCTCATCCAGCCCAGCCATGAAACGCATGAACTTCATGCGCTCACCGCTGATGTCGATACCTCCCGCTTTGGCTTCCTTGAGAAAACCGGTCTGCTTCAGTGCGATGCGGTCCAGGGTGGCCTTGCTCATATTGATCTGCACATCCGCTTTGGCGTGTTGCGCGTGATCGCGGTGGGTGAGCACGCCGTTGCGCAGGGTAAGGGCGTAGTCTTCGTTGAGGTCGGTGAAGCGCCAGTTGATGGTCAGGTCCTGCTCTGCCGCCTTGGCTGCATCGACGCGTACACCCAGGTAGTCGAAGAACAGCGTCGGGGTCAGTGCGCGTACCAGGTCGTCGGCGCTGCCGCCTTTGCTGGCACCGGTCGCTACGCCGTTACGCAGTTCCTGCGCACCGGTCAGGTAAGCATTGCGCCAGGTGGCGTTCTCGCTCTGGTAGCCCAGTTGCTCCAGGGCATCGGCTTGCAGGCCACGTGCAGCGCTGTTATCGGATTGGGCGAATACCAAGTGTCGGGTGAGCTCCGCCACCCAGCGGTAGTCGCCCTTGCCGTAAGCCTCGCGCGCCAGTGTCAGCACCCGCTCGCTGCCGCCCAGCGCCGCCACATAGCGCTGGCCTGCCTCGCTTGGCGGCAAGGGGTTGAGGGTCGCCGGGTTGCCGTCGTAGAAGCCCATGTAGCGCTGATACACCGCCCGCACGTTGTGGCTGAGCGAGCCGTAATAGTCGCGGCTGTACCATTTGTTGGCCAGCCGGGGTGGCAGCGACGTCAGTTCGGCCGCAATCTCGGTAGGGGTGAGGCCGCGGTTGAGCAGGCGCAGCGTCTGGCTATCGAGGAAGGCGTACATGTCGCGCTGATCGGCCAGGTACTCACGGATCGCCGCGCCGCCCCAGGTCGGCCAATGGTGCTGGGCGAACACCACCTCGGCCTTATCGCCGTAGCGCAGCAGCGACTGGTCCAGGTAGTGCGCCCAGACCTTGGCATCGCGCACCTGGGCGCCACGCAAGGTGAGAATATTGTGCTGCACATGGGAGGCGTTTTCGGCCATGCACAGGGCTTTGAATGCCGGGAACCACAGGTTCATCTCGGCGGGTGCTTCGGTGCCGGGGGTGAGCTGGAACTCGATATCGACGCCGTCGATACGCAGGGTTTCGAACGGTTTTTCGATCAGCCGAGTAGGGGCGATAAGGCTGACTGTGGCATTGGCCGGCACACCCTTGCCCAGCCCTGCGTCAACCTGCCCGCGGGGCCCGCGTGGCAGCGGCGCACCATACATGTACTGCGCCCGCCGCTTCATCGCCGGCCCAGCCAGTACGTTCTCGCTGATGGCATGTTCGAAGAAGCCATCAGGGGCAATGACCTGGACCTTGCCGGCTTTTACGTCGGCCTCATCGACCACCCCGCGCACGCCGCCAAAATGATCGACGTGTGGGTGGGTGTAGATCACCGCCACCACCGGGCGCTGCGGGCGATGCCTGAAGTACATGGCCAGCCCGGCCCGGGCGGTCTCGACCGACAGCAACGGGTCCATCACGATCAGCCCGTGCTCGCCTTCGATCAAGGTCATGTTGGCCAGGTCCAGGCCGCGCACCTGGTAGATGCGGTCGGTGACCTTGAACAGCCCGGCGATGGTATTGAGTTGAGCGATGCGCCACAGGCTCGGGTTGACCGTTGCCGGTGCCTCGCCCTTGAGGAAGGCGTAGCGCTGCAGGTCCCAGACCGTTTTGCCATCGGCATTGAGCACCGCCTGGTCGACGCTTTCCAGCAGCCCGCGGCGGGCGTTGTCGAAGTCTGCCCGGTCGTCGAAGGGCAGGCGCTGCAGCCACTGCTGGTTGCTTTGGCGCGTCAGGTCGGTGGCATCCTTGGCCGGTGCCTGGGCAAGCACCGCAGAGGGCAGGGCGAGGGCCAGCAGGGTGGGCAGGTAGCGTAGGCGCATGGGGTGGTCCTTGTTGTTATGGGGGCAACCACTCTAAGGACAGAGGTTGCCGGCAAACCAATACCACTCTTGCATGGGTGGCCATACCTGAATGCGATGGCTCAGCCGCCGCGTATGTCCATGATGCGCGCTACCAGCCAGGCCAGTGCCGGGTCGTGCTGACGGTGGGCAAGGTACACCAGTTCCAGCTCGAAGGGCTCCAGGGCGAAAGGCAGGTCAAAGACCTGCAAGGGCAGTAGCTGGGCGAAATGGCGGGCCAGGGCGGTGGGCAAGACCACGCACAGGTCGGAGCTGGCGGCCAGGTGCGCGGCCTGCAGGTAATTGGGCGTGGTGTAGGCAATGCGCCGGGCAAGGCCCTGTTCGGCCAGCCACTGGTCGACCATGCCCCGGGTCTGGCCGCCATGCACCCACAAGTGACGCAAGCCCAGGAAGGCTTGCAGATCGAGCGCGCCATCGACCTCTGGGTGCCCCTGGCGCACCGCCACGTGCAGGGTTTCGCTGCGCCAGTGGCGGCGCTCGTAGCGCGCCGGCACATCGTCGAAGCGCCCCAGCACCAGGTCGAGTTCGCCACGGTCGAGGGCGTCGGCCGGCAGGTTGGGCGCCAGATGCAGTACGTCCACACGCAAATGCGGCGCCTGGGTTTGCAAGGTGGCCAGCAGCCTGGGCATGCACAATTGTTCGGCGAAGTCGGTCAGGGCGATGCGCAGTTGCCTGTGGCTGCGGCCCGGGTCGAAGCTGTCGCCGGCACCGAGCGTCTGCTCGATCTGTTGCAGGGCCGCGCGAATCGGCCCTTCCAGGGCCAGGGCGCGTGGGGTAGGGCGCATGCGTCGGCCGACCCGCACCAGCAGCGGGTCACCGAGAACGTCCCGTAGGCGCGCCAAGGCGTTGCTCACTGTAGGCTGGGTCAACGCCAGACGCTCGGCAGCGCGTGACACGTTCTGTTCACGCAGCAGCATGTCCAGCACGCGCAGCAAGTTGAGATCGAAGTTGGATATATTCATGTGAAAAATACATGGGATGGAAAATTAGAATTTCAAAAATAGTAGGCGCCTGACTAGGGTGAGGGCAATGCCTTCACCTTCCGAATCAGGAGTGTCACGCTTGAGTACTTCCTACAACGTTCAGCAGACGGCCGTGATCGGGGCCGGGACCATGGGCCGCGGCATCGTCATCAGCCTGGCCCGTGCCGGGCTGCCTGTACTGTGGCTGGACAACGACCCCAGCGCCACCGAGGCAGGCCTTGCCATGCTCGCGCAGACTTGGGCGCAGCAGGTCGGCAAAGGCCGTATCGACCAGGCCCAGGCCGATGCCTGTCTGGCACGGGTGCGGCAGGTAACGGCCTACACCGAGCTTGCCGAGGCCGACCTGGTGATTGAAGCGGTGTACGAAAACCTGGCGCTCAAGCAAGAGATCTTCCGCGCCCTGGACAGCACGCTCAAGCCTGCAGCGATCCTGGCCAGCAATACCTCGGCGCTGGACATCGATGCCATCGCCGCCGTCACCGGGCGGCCTGAACAGGTGTTGGGGCTGCACTTTTTCAGCCCGGCGCATGTGATGAAGCTGCTGGAGGTGGTGCGCGGGCAGCTTACCGCGCCCGCAGTGCTGGACGCGGCTGTGGCCCTGGGCCAGCGCATGGGCAAGGAGGTGGTCGTGGCAGGCAACTGCCCCGGTTTCATCGGCAACCGCATGCTGCGCACCTATGTCGCCGAGGCCCGGCAGTTGCTGCTCGAGGGCGCCACGCCGCGGCAGGTGGACGGGGCGCTTCAGGGGTTCGGCTTTGCCATGGGCCCGTTTCGCATGTATGACGTGGTCGGCATCGACCTGGAGTGGCGCGCACGTCAACTGGCCGGGCAGGGGATGGATGCCCCGTTGGTCCAGGTCGACAATGCCCTGTGCGCGCTCGGCCGCTTCGGGCAGAAGGTTGGCCAGGGCTATTACCTTTACGCACCCGGCAGCCGCGAAGCCTTGCATGACCCCGAGGTTGATGCCTTGGTGCTCAAGGTTGCTCAGGACCTGGGCGTGCGTCGGCGCGCGATCGACGACGAGGAGATCCGTGAGCGCTGCCTGCTGGCGCTGGTCAATGAAGGGGCGAAAATTCTTGAGCAGGGCATAGCCAGTGGTAGCCAGGACATCGATCGGGTTTACCTGCATGGCTACGGCTTCCCGGCAGAGACGGGCGGGCCGATGTGCTGGGCCGATCAACAAGGGCTGGGGCTGCTGCTGGCAAGGTTGGAGCGGCTGCAAGGCCTGTTTGGCGAACATTGGCGCCCGGCTGGTCTTTTGATGCGGCTGGCGGCGGCTGGCAAACAGCTGGCAGACGTGAGCGAGGGCCGCGTATGAACTACCGAGCCCCCTTGCGTGACATGCAGTTCGTCCTGCATGAAGTCTTCGATGTGACGCAACATTGCGCCCGCCTGGGCAACGGCCTGGACCGTGAAACCATCGATGGCATTCTTGAACAGGGCGCTCGCTTTGCCAGCGAGGTGGTGGCCCCGCTCAATCGCCAGGGCGACGAGCAGGGCTGCCGCCTGGAGCAAGGGCAGGTGCTGACCCCCGAGGGCTTCCACCAGGCCTACCGGCTGTATGTCGAGCAGGGCTGGGGCGGCATGACCGGCCCGGCCGAACACGATGGCCAGGGCCTGCCGCAGATGGTTGCAGCCTGTTTTCACGAAATGCTGATGAGCGCCTCGCTGGCGTTTCGCATCTACTCGGGCCTCACCGAAGGTGCTGTACTTGCCCTGCACCGGCATGGCAGCCCGGAGCTGAAGCGCGACTACCTGGGCAAGCTGGTCAGCGGCGAGTGGGCCGGCACCATGTGCCTGACCGAGCCGCAGGCTGGCACCGACCTGGCGCTGCTGCGTACCCGTGCCGAGCCGCAAGGCGATGGCAGCTATCGCATCAGTGGCAGCAAGATCTTTATCAGTGGCGGCGATCAGGACCTGACCGACAACATCATCCACCTGGTGCTGGCCCGCCTGCCCGATGCGCCGGCCGGAGTGCGCGGCATCAGCCTGTTCCTGGTGCCCAAGTTCGAGTGCGCGGCTGACGGTGGCCCGGGGGTGCCCAACGCCCTGGGCTGCGGTGCCCTCGAACACAAGATGGGCATCAAGGGGGCTGCCACCTGCGTGATGAACTTCGACGGCGCCCGCGGCTGGCTGGTGGGTGAGGCCAACCAGGGCCTGGCCTGCATGTTCACCATGATGAACGATGCGCGCTTTCAGGTGGGGCTGCAGGGGCTGGGCATTGCCGAAGCCGCGTTCCAGGGCGGCCTGACCTATGCCCGTGAGCGCTTGCAGTCGCGCAGCCTGGCCGGCCCGGTGGCGCCCGAGCGCAGCGCCGACCCGATCATCTGCCACCCTGATGTGCGGCGCATGCTGCTCACCCAGAAAACCCTCAGCGAGGGCTGCCGGATGCTGGCGGCCTACGCTGCCCAGGCGCTCGACCTGGAACATGGTGCGGCGCAGCCTGAAGTGCAGGCCGCCGCCGGGCGTCGGGCAGCGCTGCTGATTCCTGTGGTCAAAGCCTTCCTCACCGATGTCGGCCAAGAGGTCGCCAGCCTGGGTGTGCAGCTGTATGGCGGCCATGGCTACATTCGCGAGTGGGGCATGGAGCAGTTGATGCGCGACAGCCGGATCACCCAGCTGTATGAGGGCACCAATGGTATCCAGGCCCTGGACCTTGTTCGCCGCAAGGTACTGGCCGATGGCGGCGAGCAGCTGCGCCTGTTGATTGATGAACTGCTGGAGGCGGCGCACGAGTGCCGCGCAGATGACCTGACAGGGATGGCCGAGGCGGTGACCCTGCGTTTGCAGGAGTGGCGCAACCTGAGCGCCGAGGTGCTCGATGCCTGCCGCTGCGACCCCCAGGAAATTGGAGCGGTGTCGGTCGATTTTCTTGCCTATTCAGGCTATGTGCTGCTGGCTGCGCTTTGGCTGCGGGCGGCCGAGCGGGCCAGTGCGGCACTGGCTGCCGGCAGCGGCGACAGCGCGTTCTACCAGGCCAAGTTGCACGCAGCGGACTTTTACTGGCGGCGCATCCTGCCGCGCGCAAGTGCCCACTGTGAGGCGTTGCGTGGCGGCGCCCAGTGCCTGATGAGCCTGGATGAAGCGCACTTCGCCTTCTGATCGCTGTGCCGTTCACCCACAAGAACAAAAGGAACATGAACATGCAGCCATTCAGTTTTGCCACCACCGCCCAGCTGCTCTGCGAACCGGGCGCCGCTGGCCGCCTGGCCCAGCTGTGCCAGCAGCGCGGCGTGCGCCGCGTGCTGATCGTCACCGACCCCGGTATCGTCAGCCTGGGGATGCTTGACGATGTACTGCCTGGCTTCACCCGGGCGAACCTGAGCGCGGCGATTTTCAGTGATGTCAGCGCCGACCCCAGCCATGCCTGCGTGCTGGCTGCCGTCGGCCGGGCCCGGCATATCGGTGCCGAGCTGATTGTCGGTTTCGGTGGCGGCAGCTCCATGGACGTCGCCAAACTGGTGGCGCTGCTGGCCCACCCAGGGTGCGACCAGACCCTGGAGGCGGTGTATGGCATTGACCAGGCCAGGGGCCAGCGCCTACCCCTGATCCAGGTGCCCACCACCGCCGGCACCGGCTCGGAGGTCACGCCCATTGCCGTGATCACCACCGGCGAGTGCGCCAAGATGGCAGTGATTTCACCGCTACTGCTGCCTGACCTTGCGCTGCTCGATGCCGAGCGCACCCTGGGCCTGCCACCGGCGATCACCGCCGCCACGGGCATCGACGCGATGGTCCATGCCATCGAAGCCAGCACCAGCAAGTTCAAGCGCAACCCAATGTCCAGCTTGCTGGCCCGCGAAGCCTTGACACTGCTGGCAGGCAACCTCGACCAGGCGGTGCACAACGGCGGTAATCTGCAGGCCCGTCAGGCCATGCTGCTGGGGGCCTGCCTGGCCGGCCAGGCATTCGCCAATGCGCCGGTCGCTGCGGTGCATGCCTTGGCCTACCCGCTGGGGGCGCGTTTTCACGTACCGCACGGGCTGGCCAATGCCTTGGTGCTGCCGCATGTTATGCGCTTCAACCGTAGCGAGGCATTCGCCGACTACGCGGCGCTGGCGCCGGCGCTGTTGGGCGAGCGGCTGGTGCCTGGCGGCCCCCATGAGTTGTGCAGCCAGTTCATTGCCGAACTGGAACAATTGGCATCACGCTCCGGCTTGCCGAGCCGGTTGCGTGATGTCGGCGTGCCCCGGCACAGTTTGCAACAGCTTGCCGAAGAGGCCCTGCAGCAGCAGCGCCTGCTGGTGAACAACCCGCGCAAGGTCACCCTCGCCGATGCCGTCGAACTCTACCAGGCGGCGTTCTGATCATGGCCAGGGAACGCCCGCTGCGCGGCGCCTATCGCCACTTCCAGCCGATCACCACGCGCTGGCACGACAACGACCTGTATGGGCATGTGAACAATGTCGTCTACTACGGGTTTTTTGACAGCGCCGTGAACACCTGGCTGATCGAGCATGCCGGTCTGGATATCCACCGCGACCCGGTGGTGGCCTATGTGGCCGGGTCTGCTTGTGACTACTTCGCCGCGGTCGCCTTTCCGCAACGCATCGAAGTGGGTATCGCAGTCACGGGGACAGGGAACAGCTCGGTGCACTACGCGCTGGCTGTTTTCGTCGAGGGGGAGCCTGAAGCGTGCGCAGCCGGCCGCTTTACCCATGTGTTCGTTGATCGTCGTGAGCAGCGCGTGGTTGCCATACCAGGCAAGGTGCGCATGGCCTTGGAACTGTTGGCTGTCTGAGGTCATCTGGGGGGCGCTCGATTGACGCCACCCCACCCCGCCCAGGCCATAACAATACGGCATGGCACTGATCCGAAGACGCTATTTGTGAGCCTGCTTCCACTGCCCCGATAATCCACATTACCGATACCGCCTGCCTGGGCGGCCGGTGCCTCATCTGCGGTCCCCCACCTTTCACTCTCTAATAAAACAACAAGAGGTCAGGAGTGAGCGAATACATCCATATCTGCCGGCGCCAAGCGCCGCTGGCGGCTCTATGCTGCCTGCTCGCCACCCCGGCGGCTGCCTTGCAATTCCAGGCCGGCCCGCTCGAAGGGCGTTTCGACTCGGCGCTTTCGTTCGGCACTGCCGTCAGTACAGCCAACCCCGACAAGCAGCTGCTGCAGGCCGCCAACAGTAATAACGGCCGGCGGAACTACCGCTCGGGTGATGTGTTCTCGGCCATTTTCAAAGCAACCCATGACCTGGAATTGCACCGGGACAACGTTGGAGTGTTTCTGCGCGGCACCTACTGGTATGACACGGTGCAGCGCGACCACAGCCAGCGTGCTGTCGACATCGACGACCACAACCGCCAGGCATCGGCCAAAACCGCCGCAGCGGAACTGCTCGATGCGTTTGCCTATGCCCTCTACGACATCGACGGTGAGCCCGGCTCAGTGCGCCTCGGCAATCAGGTGGTGAACTGGGGCGAAAGCCTCTTCATTCAGGGTGGCCTGAACGTGATCAGCCCGTTCAATCAGGCCGCACTGCGCCGGCCAGGCTCAGAGGTCAAAGACGCTCTGGCGCCGGTCAACCTGTTGTATGTCACGCAAAACCTCAACCAGGCCCTGTCATTCGACGCCTTCTATCAACTGGACTGGGAGCAGACCCGGCTGGACAACTGTGCGACCTTCTTCTCCGGCAACGACTTCATGCCCGAGGGCTGCCAAGGCCTGGATGTCGGTGGGCAGATGGTCACCAACCCGGGGGGTTCCCAAGCGCTGGCGGCCATGGGCGTGACGCTGACAGATGAGGGCGTGCGCGTGCCGCGCGGGGCCGACCAGGATGCGCGCAATGGAGGCCAATGGGGTTTTGCCTTGCACTGGTATGTCCAAGCGCTGGATACCGAGTTTGGCCTGTTCGCGGCCAACTACCACAGCCGCTCTCCCTACTTGGGCACAGTCAGCAGCCGTTACTACGCCAATACCGGTTTTGCCAGGGACTTGTGCGGCAACATTGGCGTGCCACTGTCTGGCTGCGGTGCCTTCCTGGCTTCGAGCGCCGGGCAGACCCTGGCCGGCGCCCTGCGCATGGGAACCTCGCAGTACCTGGCGCAGTACCCCGAGGATATCCGGCTATATGGCATCACCTTCGCCACCACCCTGCACAACGGCACCGCCGTGCAGGGGGAGTTGAGTTACCGCCCCAATCAGCCGGTGCAGCTCAACGGCAACGATGTACTGCAGTCGCTGCTCAACGCCCCGGGCCGCAGCCCGCTCAACGCTGAAGGCCTGCGCCCGTCGACCGACGATACGTTGTTCGACGGTTATCGACGCAAGGAAGTGACCCAGGCCCAAGTGTCGGCAGTGCAGGCGTTCAGCCAGGTCATGGGGGCCAACCAGTTGCTGTTGATGGGGGAGGTGGGCGCAACCTATGTGGGTGGGCTCGAGGGGCGTTTCGGGCCGCGCTATGGCCGCTCCGGGGCCTACGGCAACGGAGAGCTGGCCGACAACAGCCTTTGCCAGGCGATTTCGAAAAGCCCTGGCGACTGCAACGGCGAAGGGTTCGTCACGCCGTTTTCCTGGGGCTACCGCCTGCGGGCAACCTGGAGCTATCAGAACCTTGTCCCGGGCGTGGACATCCGTCCCAACCTGGCCTGGTCACACGATGTGAAAGGCTATTCGCCTGCCGACGGCTCGGGCTTCAATGAAGGCTCGCGCTCGATCAGCCTGGGCGTCGACGTGGCGCTGGCCAGCAAGTACTGGGCAAGCCTTGCCTACACCGATTATCTCGATGGCGATTACGGCACCCGCGGCGACCGCGACTACGTTGCATTCAGCGTGGGCGCCAACTTCTAGACCACCCAGGAGCAAGACAATGTCCAAACGCAGCATGCACGCGTCACCCGCCAACCTGCCGGCCATCGCTTTGATGCTGGCCGGTACACTTGCCCCGGGCATGGCCAGCAGTGCACCGGCAGAGCACGGCGTGATGCAAGGGTTTCCACCCGCACCACAGTTGCGCGTGAACCAGGCCAACGCGTTCCAGCCACCTTACCTGCGCTGGTCCATGCGCCACGCCCGCGAGGTTTCGCCGACCCGGGGCATTGGCCGCGCTTCCACGCCGCTAGCCTTGCCAGCAGGCACCGAACTGCCACTGGATCAGGTGGCGTTCGCTGCCGGCGAGCAGCCCCTGACGTTGGCGAGCTACCTGCAACAGACCAGCACCGACGGGCTTATCGTGCTGCACCGTGGCCAGGTGGTGTACGAGCGTTATCTGGAGGGCTTCCAACCCGGCCAGCCGCATATCTGGGCCTCGATGACCAAGTCGGTGACTGGCCTGATCGCCGCCCAACTGATCGCCGAAGGCACTCTGGACCCGCAACGTACATTGGCCCACTACGTGCCGGAACTCAGCGGCACGCCGTTTGGCGAGGCGACGGTGCAGGCCAACCTCGATATGCAGGTCGCTGTGGAGTACCCGCCGCAAGTGCCGCCGGACCTTGGGCTGTTTGCCGCCACTGGGCTGATACCTCGGGCCGAGGGCATGCCGGAGGATATCTACAGTTTCCTCCAGCACGCACGAAAGGCGTCGGGCTCAGGCGCCAAACCGTTGTTCTTCTACCAGAACGGCTCACCCGAAGCGTTGGCCTGGGCGCTGCGGCGCATCACCGGGCTGAACTGGGCCCAACTGGTTGAACAACGTATCTGGTCACGCTTCGCCCAGGACGATGCCTATGTGCAAGTCGACCCGCTCGGTACCGAGATGGCCAGCGGCGGTATCAGCTGCAACCTGCGCGACAGCGCGCGCTTCGCCGAACGGGTGCGCCGTGAGCTGGCCCGTGACGTCAAGGATGACAGCTTCAACCAAGCGGTGCGCAGCACTTTCCAGCCCGCCGACCCGGCGGTGTTTGCCCAAGGCAACCTTGCCCCCGGCCGCCCGGGCTACGCTTATCGCAACTACTGGTTCCAGAAAAACGATGGCGACGGCTCAGTCGAGGCCAGCGGGCGCTTCGGCCAGAAAATCTATATCAACCCGCGCCGCGAAGTGGTGATCGTCAAGCTCTCGGCCACTGCCGACCAGGCCCGGCGCGCCACCCGTGCCGACGGTGAGGCGAAAGTCACTGCGCGCGTGGTGGACTCGCCGGCGACGTTCAACGGCATGGTCACTGCGGTGTTGGCGGCGCTGCCGGGTTGAGCGGTGTGGGGCGCCTGGCAAATCGTTATCATGCCTGCCATGTTGATGTGCTGTTCAACGCCCTATACCAGCTTCACTGCGCCGGAGATGCAACATGAGCATTGATTGGATCAACTTCACACCCTGGACTGCCTTGGGGGGAGGAGCCTTGATCGGGCTGGCCGCCAGCCTGTTCATTCTGGCCAATGGTCGCATCGCCGGCATCAGCGGCCTGCTTGCAGGCTTGCTGCAATGGGGCAGTGAGGGCTGGGGCGAAAAAGCGCTGTTTCTTCTCGGCCTGCTGGTCGCGCCATTGGTGTGGGGGCTGTTCGCCGTGCTGCCGGAAATCGAGATCGACACCTCGTGGCCGGCGCTGGTGATTGCCGGGCTGCTGGTTGGCCTGGGGACACGGTACGGCTCGGGTTGTACCAGTGGCCACGGCGTGTGTGGAGTCTCGCGCTTGTCATCCCGTTCCCTCGTGGCCACGGTGTGCTTCATGGCCAGCGGTTTTGCGACCGTGTACGTCATCCGCCATGTGCTGGGGGCCTGAGAATGAGCAAGTTGACAGCTTTTTTCGCCGGGTTGATCTTTGGTCTGGGCCTGCTTTTGGCAGGCATGGCGAACCCCGCCAAAGTGTTGGCTTTTCTTGATGTGACCGGGGCTTGGGATCCGTCACTCGCACTGGTGATGGCCGGGGCCATCGCGGTGGCGGCTGCACCGCTGAACTGGGCAGGCAAACACAAGCGGTCGTTGCTTGGCGCCCCCATGCAGTTACCTGTGAAAAGGGAGCTGGATGCCCGCCTGATCGGTGGCAGCCTGGTGTTTGGCATAGGCTGGGGCATTGCCGGCATCTGCCCGGGGCCTGCTGTCGCCATCTCGCTTACCGGGCACTGGCAGGTACTGGTATTCGTATTGGCCATGCTGGCGGGGATGTATGCATTCACTGTGCTGCAGGGGCGACGTACACCCTGATTAGGTGCTCGCCGCCTGTTTGAATCAATCACAGGGTCCTGAAAAGGAAGTCAGGCAAAAGCCATTTTTTGCGTCTGCGGATGATCCGGTTCAGTCAACGGTTGGTACATAAACCACCCGGTCCCGCCCATTCTGCTTGGCGCTGTAGAGCCCGGTGTCGGCGCGTTCCAGCGCCTGGTCGAGGTGTTCGTCATCGTTGAGCAGCGTGCAGCCGATGCTCACGCTGGCCCGTAGCGGGCCGGTGGAAAGTTGTACCGGCTCGCTGCCGATCATCTGCCGAACCCGCTCGGCAATCCCCTTGAGCTCTTCGCTGTCGTTGACCCTGACCAGAGCGACGAATTCCTCACCGCCCTGGCGCACCACGAGATCGTCCGGGCGCAAGGCTGCGCGCAGGCGGCGGGCGCATTCGCAGAGCACCTGATCGCCGCTGGCATGGCCATACCTGTCGTTGATGCTTTTGAAATGGTCAAGGTCCGCATAGATCGCCCCCAGGCGCAGGCTGCTCTGTGCTGCCCGGCGCCGCTCGTGGTCCTGAAACGCTGTCAGACCGTTGCGGTTCCACAACTGCGTCAACGGATCAAGCATGGCCTTGCGCTGCTCTCGGTCCATTTCCAGGCGCAAGTCACGGTTACTCTGGATCAGGCCACGCAGCTGCAGATAACCCTCTGCAAGCGTGGCCAGGTCCTTGAAGTTCGCTTGCTGCGTTTCGTTCAGCGTGCGCGGGCGGGGGTCGAGCATGCACAATGTCCCTATGGCCTTGCCATTCCCCGCGCGCAGGGGGTGCCCGGCGTAAAAGCGGATATAGGGGGCGCTGAGTACCAGCGGGTTGTCGACGAAACGCGGGTCACGCGTGGCATCGGGCACCAACAATGTGTCCTCCCCAAGGATGGCGTAGCCACAGAAAGAAACGTTGCGCGGCGTCTCGCTGGCCGCCAGCCCGATACGTGCCTTGAACCACTGGCGCTCTTGGTCGATCAGGCTGATCAGCACCGTGTCCACTTGTGCCAGTTGCTGGGTAAGCCGTACCAGGGTGTCGAGGTAATGCTCGGCCGGCGTATCGAGCAGGTGCATCTCATCCAGGGTGCGCTGGCGAGCTGCTTCGTCGGTGGGTAGGGGGCAAGCTGGCATGGGACTTCCTTTTTCTGGGGGCGGGCGGCGCCTGTCAAAGGCCGCAGCGCTCTCTGCGAGGTCAGGATCGGCTGGCGATTGTCTACCAAAACCGGCTGTTCTGGTATAGGAGCCAAACCGCTCCATTTCCAGGCCAAGTGCGGAAATCTGGCGGCCACGCCCAAGCCAGCGCTTCGCTCTACCGACAAATCATCATTGCCGCTTGAACCTTACTTGAGACGCCCAGTCTGAGCCGAGCCCCTTCAAGTGGCTTTGCTGCCGTCATCCTTCTTGAGCCGTTCGCCCATGCGCCACGCTGTCCGCTGCTCCGCCATTTTTTCGTTTTGCCTCATGCCTTTGCTCTCCTTGTTCGTCAGCCCCGCCCATGCCAGCGGGGAGCGGCAACTGGTGGGAGCCATCAACGACTACCGTGCCCAGCCACAGCGCTGCGAGAGGCGCCAAGTTCAGGTATCGACGCCGCTGGCGTTAAAGTCGAAGCTGGCGTTGCCGGTCGGTTACGGCGGTGGTTTGCGGGAAGGGTTGAAGGCTGTCGGCTACCAGGCGGTGAAGGTGCGAGCCATCCGTCTGGTCGGTGCCCGAGATGCCGAGGAGGCCTTTGACATGCTACGCAGCGATTACTGTGCTGCCTTGCTCGATAGTCAATTTGCCGATATTGGTATCAGTCGCGACCGGAACGTGTGGCGGGTAGTGTTGGCGCGTCCCTTGCTCGATGCCCAGCTCGGCAATGGGCAATCCGTTAGCAAAGCGTTGCTGGCACAGGCCAACGCAGCACGGGCGAAGCCGCGCTGGTGTGGTCGCCAGCGCTTCGCCGCTGCACGTCCGTTGGCCTGGAATACCGCTCTGGGCGCGGCGGCGCAGAGACACAGTCGTGCGATGGCCAACGCCAATTTCTTCGCGCACCGTGACCCTAACGGCGATCTACCGGCAGATCGAGCGCGCGATGCCGGGTACCGTGGCCGCCAGATCGGCGAGAACATTGCCGCCGGGCAGGGGGCTGCAAGCAAGGCGATGGCAGGCTGGCTCGCCAGCCCCGGGCATTGCGCCAACCTGATGAACCCGATGTTTACCCATGTAGGTGCTGCTTTTGCCGCGAACTCGCGTAGCGATGAGGGTGTGTACTGGACGATGCTGTTCGGCGCGCCTTGAAAGGGGGCGCGCCTTGGGGGCAAATTCACCTGCGACAGGTGCTGCGGCCAGGATGATGGTTTAGGTCGCCATCACTTCGTCGATCACCTGCTCAAGGGTGCTGACCGTGCGCTCGATATTGTGTAGTTTTTCGAGCCCGAACAGACCGATGCGGAAGGTCTGGAAATCGGCGGGCTCGTCGCATTGCAACGGTACCCCGGCGGCGATCTGTAGGCCGTGGTCGGCAAATTTCTTACCGGTCTTGATACCCGCATCGTCGGTGTAGCTCACCACTACGCCAGGGGCCTGGAAACCGGCAGCAGCCACGCTTTTGATGCCTTTACGGGTCAACATGGTGCGCACCCGATCGCCCAAGGCCTGTTGTTCGCCGCGGACCTTATCGAAACCGTAGGCCTGCATCTCGTTCATCACGTCGTTGAATCGCGCGAGCGAGTCGCTGGGCATGGTCGCATGGTAGGCATGCCCGCCCTGTTCATAGGCCTGCATGATCTGAAGCCACTTTTTCAGGTCGCAGGCAAAGCTGCTGCTACGCGTCTGCTCCATGCGCTCCAGGGCCAACGCGCTGAACATCACCAAGGCGCAGCAAGGGGAGGCGCTCCAGCCTTTCTGCGGTGCGCTGATCAGCAAGTCCACTGCACATTTCTGCATATCAACCCAAAGCGTGCCGGAGGCGATGCAGTCCAGCACGAACAAGCCACCCACTTCATGCACGGCGTCGCCGACGGCCCGGACGTATTCGTCGGGCAGGATAATCCCTGATGAGGTTTCAACGTGGGGGGCGAAGACCATCTGCGGTTTCTGCGCCTTGATGGCTGCCAGGACTTCGTCAAGAGGGGGTGGGGCGTAAGCCGCTTGGCGACCCGTGTCTATCGGCCGGGCTTTCAGCACCGTCGTGGCTGCCGGAATGTTGCCCATATCAAGGATCTGGCTCCAGCGATAACTGAACCAGCCGTTGCGTATCACCAAGCATTGCTGGCCGGTGGCAAACTGCCGTGCCACCGCTTCCATGCCGAATGTGCCGCTCCCTGGTACCACCGCAACAGCCTGGGCGTTGTAGACCTGTTTCAGGGTCCTGGAAATGTTTTTCATCACGCCTTGAAATGCCTGTGACATGTGATTGAGCGAGCGGTCGGTGTAGACCACCGAGTACTCGACCAGCCCCTCAGGATCAATACTGGGATAAAGCGTAGACATAGGTGATTCCTTTGGCATGGATGTCAGTGGTATCGACCCTGCCCCAAGCTTTGGCAAATGACAGGATGAGTCGGGACTGATGTGGCGTCTGTCAAACGGCAGTTACCACCATAGCTTGGGGAGGGCACATTGCGATGCGCTAAGCTGTAATTCTTCAGGATTGAGGTCCCGGCATGGAATGTCACGGCTCGTCGCCTCGACCTGGGGCTGCAACTGCAACGCTTGCGCTTTTGGCGGGATGAAAGCAGGAAGCGTTGCCGCCGGCTGCTTTCGGTAGAGCGGTACCCAGTTAAGGATGACGTTGGCATTGATGCCGTGGCTAGTGGCGAAACTGGAGTTCGCCGTACGCCTACCCGGTTACAGATGTCTGCTACGGGTCGACTGCAGTCGGTCGCGACTGACCGCTGTCGACCCATAGCGGCCGAAAAGGTGCGGCAGCGCCTTATGTTCGGCGTCCGCCATTAGGGTTGTTTTAGCCAAGCCTTCAGTAGCACCTTACCCGAGAGAGCGAAGCTTCGCGATATCTCGGCTCGGTGGGGCCCCAAACATCCGGCTGTATTCACGGCTGAACTGTGAGAGACTTTCATAGCCCACATTGAATCCGGCTGTAGATACATCCAGACCCTCTGAGATCATCAACCTGCGTGCATGCTGCAGGCGAAGTTGTTTTTGATACTGCAAAGGACTCATTGCGGTGACAGCCTTGAATCGATGGTGAAGCGTCGAGTTACTCAGATTGACATAGCTCGCTAGCTCATCAATGTGCAACGGCTGTGCATAATTGTTGTTCAGCCATTCAATGGCCCGAGTGACGCGATGGGTCTGGCTATCGGTTATGGCTATCTCATGTAAACGCTGACCCTGCTGGCCTTTGAGCAGTCGGTAGAAAATTTCTCTTAGTGCTAGCGGCGCCAACGTTGGGATATCCGATGGCACATCCAACAGACGTACCAATCGCAGCATTGCATCGAGCAAGGAGCTATCGATCTTATCCAGATATAGCCCTCGGTGGGGGTGTTGGCTCGGCACGCCGACAGGGCTGACGTCTGCGATCAGCTGAGCGATTTCTGCCGGATCGATATCCAGGCGGATGCAGAAATAGGGCTGTTCTGAGGATGCCTCTGTCACTTGACCCGCTAGAGGCAGGGTTACCGAGACGACCAGATAGTTCAAAGGGTCGTAGACATAGCTTTCTTCCCACAACTGCACCTGTTTACGGCCCTGCACAACGATGCATAGCCCCGGCTTATGGACAGTATGGATCACGTCGGTTGGAGTATCACTGCGTATGAAATGCAGCGGAGCAATTCCCGTCTGAAACACGCCATAGGTGGGAGCATAACGATGCATGGTTGATGCCAGCTCGGCCCTCAGACGCGTCAGCTCTTCGTCCCTATCATCCACTGCCATTACCTACCATTAGGCTGGTTCTATTGCAAAGAATAAATTGGCCCGCTGCTTTTTGGGTAGATGCTAATGGTCTCCCTTCAAATGCAAGAGCCCGGCGGGCCGGGCTCTCGATAGGAAGGGCTATATGCGTCAGGCATAGGTGGTACGATCCACATCGACTTTAGCCACTCTACGGGCATTAAGACGTTCCGCACCATCTTCAGCCACACGGCGATCATTCAGGCGATCAGCACCGTCCTCAGCCACACGGCGGTCATTCAGGCGATCCGAACCATCCTCGGCCGTGCGCCGGTCATTCAGGCGATCAGCACCACCCTCAGCCACACGGCGGTCATTGAGACGATCCGCTCCACCCTCCACCACAAGGGGAGCCATCACTTCTTTGCAGGTCTGATTGGTCCAACGGCCAATTTCTTTGGCCGGCAGTGCCATCGAACTTGCACTGAGAGCAGATAAGGCAATTCCAATCATCATTGAATGTACAGTTTTCATGACAGCGACTCCGTAATTTGCGATGGATTCGTTGCCGGTTTTTCAGTGCAAAGCGTGACGTGGATTCCTGTTTGTTGCAGGCTAGGTCGCTCTGATGGCCGGCGGCAGAAGCGGGCTCGCTTTCTGCTTGGGCTCAGATTACGGCGGCGATAAGCAGGCCGTTATTTGGTTCCTGCGAGGCTTTTGCATATTCCTGCGCAGGGCTGCTTTCTGGCGGATTCACTCGAGCGCAGGGCCTTCGAGGTTAATCACCGATTCACATCGAACACCAGTTTGCCGCGAGTATGTCCTCCCCGGCTTAGCATCAAAGCCTCAGCCGCGTTGGAAAGCGGAACGACCTCAACCTCGGCGTGGAGCTTCTTCTCAGCAAACAATTTCGCTATCTCCGCTAACTGGCGCCCGTCCGACCGGGTTGCGAAGTTTTTGCCCACTACGCCGTACTCAAGAGCTTTCTGCACGTTGGGCGTGCTGACAGGCGAGACTAATGCCCCACCGCGTTTGATCACCGTCCAGGAGCGATCCTGAGTTTCTCCGCCGATCAGATCAATGACGATATCGACATCGCTGACGAGGTTCTCGAACTGTTGTGCGGTGTAATCAATGAACTGATGGGCGCCGAGTGATTGGAGGTAGTCTCGGTTTCTGGTCGAGCCCGTTGCCACTACATGAGCGCCGGCCAGCCGTGCTAACTGGACCGCGAAACTACCCACCCCGCCTGCGGCACCATGAATCAAAACAGTCTGGCCTGGCTGGATTTCGGCTTGTTCGTGCAGCGCCTGCCAAGCAGTAAGCGCTGCGGCAGGAATTCCACCGGCGTGAACAAGTGATAGCCCATCGGGTTTGTGCGCAAGCCTGTCGGGCGTTGCAAGAGCCTGAGTGGCGTAACCACCGACTATTCCAATGAATCCGAACACCTCATCACCCACAGCGTATTCATGAATATTCTTTCCAACTGCTGCAATGGTGCCAGCAACCTCGACACCCGGCGTGTAGGGGAAGGACATTGGGATGAACTGCTTCATGGCCCCCGAGAGAATCTTCCAGTCGATCGGATTGATTCCGCTCCCGGAAACGTCAATCAGAACCTGGTCATCGTTGGGCACCAGCTCTTCAAGCTCTATCAGCTCAAGCCGCTCAACCTGACCGTACTCTGCCACTTGTATAGCTTTCATGAACTTCCCCGTCTGTAGGTAATGGTTTATCTAGTCGATAGTTGCCAGCGCGCGTCAGTTACTGGCGACGCGCGTCCAAGCTGAAGCGGCCCGCGCCGTAGGCCACGATCTGCAACAAACCGCCGGCCATCGCGATGTTCTTGAAGAAGTGAATGAATTGATTTTGATCGGCCAGAGCACTGTGGAAGATCACCGCAGTGAGGACACTGAAAAGCGCCAAAACTGCTGCGACAACACGGGTTTTATAGCCGGCGATCAGAGCGACACCGCCGGCTATTTCCACAAGGATGGCAAGCGTCAGCGCTAAGGAAGGAAACGGCAGACCAACTGAACTGATGTAGCCGATCATCATGGCCGGCGCGCTTACCTTGGATACGCCTGAGAGGATGAAGATCGCGCTCAGAAAAACGCGTCCTACTAGTGCGGCGGCACCAGCTGTTGCAGCCGAAGGATGAGAGACTGAGCTTGAAATGGTGGCGGCGTGAGGCATGGCATACGTTCCTTGATGTAGGCATTCCGGAATGGAACGCTGGTATGAGTAAGTTTGGAACAGCCTCACATAGCTGAATAGCCGCCTAATTTCGTTGTTTACGTTCGATGAAATAGACAAGCATGTTTGCTTTTTGCCCGCTGTCATTGCATGGCCTCAAACGCCGACCGCTTACGCAGGATCGTGCATGTTGACCGGAGGAATCGGATAACCCAGCTCAGCCAAGGCTTCTTACTCTTGCTTCACCACCTGCCTGCCGGCGGTGGCCCCTTAAGCCAGAAACAGGAGTACGAAAATGCACGGCATCGAACAAAAAGTCATCGTCATCACCGGCGCCAGCAGTGGTATCGGCGAAGCGACAGCCCGCCTGCTTGCCAGCAAAGGCGCTCGCGTGGTCCTGGGCGCCCGCCGCACCGATCGCCTGGAAACTCTGGCCAGGGAGATTCGTTCAGCAGGCGATGTTGCTGATGTCCTGGCGCTGGATGTCACCAACCTAGATGACATGCAGTCCTTTATCGACTTCGCTATCGAACTGCACGGACGCGTCGACGTGCTGATCAACAATGCCGGCGTCATGCCGCTTTCGAAACTCGAAGCGCTCAAGGTAGATGAGTGGAACCGCATGATCGATGTGAACATTCGCGGCGTCCTGCACGGCATTGCCGCAACGCTGCCGCTCATGCAAGAACAGCGTGCCGGTCAGATCATCAATATTGCCTCGATTGGAGCCTACGCCGTGAGCCCGACCGCTGCGGTGTACTGCGCTACCAAATATGCCGTACGGGCCATTTCCGAAGGTTTGCGCCAGGAGGTTGGGGGGGACATCCGGGTCACCGTCATTGCCCCAGGCGTCACCGAGTCCGAACTGGCCGACAGCATTTCCGATGAGGGCGGGCGAACCGAGATGCGCGAGTTCCGCAAGATCGCGATTCCAGCCTCGGCGATTGCCCGGGCGATCGCCTACGCCGTAGAACAGCCTGCAGATGTCGATGTCAGCGAACTGATCGTGCGTCCAACCGCAAGTCCATTCTGAATGTTTGGTCGACAGCGAGGAAATGCCATGGGTGAACCACTTGGAGAACAGGATAAATACGTTGGCATGTGGGTGACGGCTGACGGTCGCATTCGCCATGAGCTCCTGCCTGGCGGCCGCTATGACGAAGCCCGCGGAGGGCAACAAAGCGCGTACCAAGGTCGATACTGGCTAGAGGGTGATCACATCGAGTATGTGGATGACAGCGGATTTACTGCCGACGGGGAGTTTCGTAGCAACGTGCTGTATCACGCAGGGATGATTCTATATCCCGAGCGTTGAAGGCCCGACCGGAATGGAGACATTCCGGCTTTTTTTCGACCTTTACCTTTCAGAACACGCATCCAGAGCGGGTTCTTTACATCCCCAAACGGGTCCGCGATGGGCCTTCACCATTGAAAGCCTAGGCTTGAACTTCAAGTCCACCCTGTGAGACCAATGCCCGAGGTGGCTCGTTTGAGCACGCGTACTGACTGAGGTGACAATTCCCATGGATGTCATAGAGCGGACTTCAGCCCATGGTTTGGAGGCTTACATTCGGGGTGAGCGGCTTGCCGCCTCGGACGTCCTGGCCGATAGGGATATGTTGGTGCAGATCTTTAACCGGGAGCGTAACGAAGAGAGCTTTATCGTGCCCGCCGTAGCTGAGCCCTTGCTCGTGTGGATCATCTCCGGGAATGCTGCCGTTCAGGAGCGTGAGCTTGACGGCGACTGGCAATGTAGCCAGGTGTCCAAAGGTGATTTCTTCTTGACTACTTCGGCACAGCCTTACGAGATGCGCTGGAACGTAGACGGTGTAGAACCATTTGAAGTCATGCATATCTACCTCGGCATCCCGCTTTTGGAAAAAGCCATCCATGAGGTCTTGGGCGGGTCTGTGGAAGCGGTTCGACTACGTGAAGTCTCAGGCGGGCGTGACGTTGGGTTGTCCGTTCTATTGGAGCAAGTTCGCCTGGAGCTGACGGGGCACAGGGCCAGTCCACTTTATCTGCAGGGTCTGGCCCAGTGCATCGCCATTCACCTTGCCCGCAGCTACCTAGACAGCTCAGCGGACGATATCGTGCACCGCAACGCATTGCCTGCTTACAAGCTGCGCCGCGTGCTGTCGGCGATGGAGGCGAATCTGGCTGAGGAATTCAATCTCGGGCACTTGGCCGAAATAGCTGGTATGAGCGAGTATCACTTCAGCCGGCTGTTCAAAAAAGCCGCTGGTTATTCTCCGTCGCAGTTCTTCATCAGACTGAGGATGGTAAGAGCCCGGCAGCTCCTGGTCGAAACGGATCGGAGCGTGATCGATATAGGCTTGGAGATCGGATACAGCAGCCCAAGCCATTTTTCGCAGGTGTTCAAACGTGAGGTTGGCGTCACGCCCACTCAATACCGTAAATAGTGAGTGGGCTATGCCAGTCAGAGGTTCTGGGGACGGAATTGCTGGCGAAAGTCCAAGGTTTCTCCAGCCACCATGAATTGACCGCCTCCCCTGTAGTGCAGCGTTCTAGGCTGCTCCACGGAGCGATCTACGTGCGCTTTGACGACTTCCCAGATGAACAAACCGTACTCGCCAATCAACTTCGAGTCGTACAGCTGGCATTCGAAGCTGGCATAACATTCGGCTATCAGCGGCGCTGCAACCCGCGTCGCCGCTGTAGCGGTAAGTCCGAATTGACCAAACTTGTCCACGTCAGTGCCCGTACTGTTTCCCACCGCGACCACCTGGTCCGCCAGCTCCAGAGTGGGTACGTTGATCACGCATTGCTGGCTGTTGCGAATCAGTTCATAGCTATGGTTCCCCGACCAGAGGTAGCAGCCAAAAAGGGCTGGATCGAATTGCATCATCATGTGCCAGCCCATGGTCATGATGTTGCTTTCGCCGTTCCAGGCTGAGGTCACGAGCACGATGGGCCCGGTTTCCAGATGCTGGCGAACGTCGATGAGGGGAAAGTCGGATTTTCGAAGTGCGGTCATGACGCCTCCGCTGAAAAGGTCTGCTAGCAAGAAAACGCGTTGTGCTGCCAATTCAGCACAACGCGGACGAGGCGAAGGATTAACCTACCGGGACGCTCATGCCGCCATCGGCCATGACCACCGAACCGACAATGAAGCTGGCGCGCTCGGAAGCCAGGAAGGAGACAATCTCGGCGATCTCTTCCGGTGCTGCAGCTCGACCGATCGGCGCGGACTTGCCATGCTCTTGCAGGAACCCACGACCGTCTTCCATGAAATGGTTCAACAGGTTAGTAACCACATCTCCCACGCCAATGGCATTGACCCGAATGCCATGCTCAATCGCTTCCAGTGCCTGGGTACGAGTCAACTGTGCTAATGCGCCTTTGGACGCGGTATAGGCCGCGATACCGGGAAATGCGTAGTAGGACGCGTACGAGGCGATGTTCACGATCGCGCCGCTCTTGTTCTTCATCATCTCCTTCATCGCCTCTCGGGAATGAAGAAACGCCCCCGTCACGTTGGTTTGCATCTGCCATTCCCAATCTTCACGGGTCATTTCGACGAGGGGCTTGTATAGGATGCGACCGGCGTTATTGACCAGGACGTCCAGCTTGCCAAACTTCTCTACCGCCAACGCCACCGCTTGCTCGGCAGAACCGTCAACGGTGATATCGGCGACGAAAGGAACCAGGCCGGGACGCTCAAGGGCGTTGACTTTCGGGTCGATATCCTCGGCAATGACTTTCGCTCCACGGCTGTGAAGGAGCTCGGCGATGGCCTTCCCGATGCCGCTAGCCGCGCCGGTTACCAGCACCACTTTGCCTGCCACTTCGTTTGGGGTTGGGATGAAGTCAGTCATTTTGATGTCTCCAAGTCAGGAATTGGTTGTCGCTTTCGACGGTGCCAATTTCTCTCTTTTTGACATGCAACTCCTTGGCGACCTTGCTTTGCCTGTCGGAGTTTTGCTTCTTTCGTGCACTCGGCAGCGCCGCTAGCCTGGCATCACCAAGGGGGAGTCCAAGGCGTAAGCCGCCAGGACAGGATCGAAGTACTCACGAATATGCGTCAGCTTACCCTCACGAACGCTAACGAAAACGACATATTCTTGTGAGTAGGTTTTACCCGTCTCAGTGATGATCCCCTGTGCCTTGACTTGCGCGACGGCGGTTAGTGGATCAGTGAATTGTTGAATACGTAGATTGTGGAATTGAAACGACTCCACCGCTCCGACAAACCATCCGACATGATTGAGCACTTGTTCGCGGCCGACCAGCTTCTCCGGGTGACCGAGACTCGGGGCAAAAGGCAGCTCCCAGACGATGTCCGGAGCGAGTAGGGATTTCCACTTTTCATGGTCATCAACAAACATTTCGAAATGGTGGTGGAGAAGCTCGGCTGCTGAACACATAGGTTCACCTTTGTAGTACCGGAGTCTTGCGATTATTGAGGCCCAGGCACCGAAGGTGCGCGTGTCTGGTCTATGAGCAACACCCTAACAGGGGCTTAGCTGGCTAAAAACCAGAAGAATATCGAACGGTTAATACGACTTATTCGACAAGTCTAGAGAGCTTCGGCTTGCTGGCCGAAGCGTTTGATGAGCCATAGCCCAGCCGGCCCAGGCGGCGAATCAGTCCGGTAGATAGCGTCAAACGCGTAAGAGCCGCCTTTGCAATCAGGAAGATCGAGATGGGAAAGATGTCCCGCATTGAGGTCCGCTTGGACCATAGGTAAGGGCATGTTGCCCCAGCCAATGCCTTCCTTGAGGAGCATGTGTTTTGCGCCTAAGTCCGCGAGCCGCCATGTACGGGGGCTCACTACGGCAAAATCTCTGTCCCCGGTAAGCGGTGAGCGGTCTGACAACACCAATTGGATGTGATTTCTTGCCGCGCCAGGCTCGTTGCGGCTGGCGAGGGCAAGTGGGTGCGCCGGGGCTGCAACGGGTACTAACTCAACACTCCCTACGCCGACACGCTCAAGGCCATCCCTTCCCGGGTCCAGGGGGCCACTGATCCCAATGCCGGCTTTTTTCTCAAGTACTAATTGCGTGACCGCACCGAGCGCTTCCATGTGTAGATGCAAAGCCACGGTGGGAAACACCTGTCTAAAAGTCCTGAGCGCATCGACCACCCGCTCCGCTGGCAGCATTACATCCAAAGCAAGATGCACCTCTGCTTCGAGACCGTGCAGCAGTCCAGACACCTTCGATCGCAGTCCGTTGACTCCGTTGATGATGGTTCGTGCTTCGGCCAACACTGTACGGCCAGCCTCTGTCAGCTGTGGTTTACGTGTCGTCTTGCGGTCAAAAAGTGATACGCCGAGCTGCATCTCCAGATTGGAAATGGCATAGCTCACCACTGACGTTGCACGATGCAATTTCCTTGCAGCGCCAGCGAAGCTTCCCACTTCTACGACCGTCAGGAGAACTTTCAGCTGGTCTAGAGTTGGTGTGCCAGGATCTGAGATCATTTTACCAGCTCGGGCATATTGGATTGAGGCATGCTATTTGGGGCGCGTCACTATGTCGACAGGTGAGTCGATCCTCGGCCGATTATGTTTGAAGCGCCTGTCGTTCTACTGAGGCCATGAGCGTCAGCTATGGGTCGATTCCTGCCGGTCAAGACGTACCCGTGCACAGGCCACATTCGATGCAGATGGCGCAAACGCTTGGTCAAGTCAGGTGCAATTTCTCATCATCGGCCCGGACAAACTTCTCCACTGTTGCCACTGGCAACACGTCCAAGCAGTCCCAACGCTCAAGGCAAGTAGGTGGTCACCACTGAGTGCCATTTAAAGTGTTGCCAAGGGCAACACTTTCCCTCGTTCACCAGGTAGCCTTCATCGGCGCCGACGGTTTACCCATGTTGCCACTGGCAACACCAAGCAGCACCGACTGCCAGGCGGTCTCCACCGGCGCCGACGGCTTGCCCCTAACACTTCACAGTGGTACAGGCCACATCACCAAGGCTCCGTTAACGCGCCGCGGTTCCATAGCCGTGTTAGCGGATCAAGCAAAGCCCTGCGTTGCTCAGGGGCCATTTCAAGCCGTAAGTCATGGTTGGCCTGTAACAAGCTCATCTGACTCATGGGCAAGGCTTGTTGGGGTGGCTGAAGGAAGGGCTATCCCAACACAGGTCAGGTCAGCCTGTGCTGACTTGATCGGAAAATCCATAACGTGCCCAGGAACATTTTTTTGATATAAGTGTCATACTCTCCCTAAGAGAATCATTCCAACCATTACCAAGGAGCGGTAAATATGGCTTTCGATGCCTACATCCAAATCGACGGTATCCCTGGCGAAGCGCTGGATGAGCAGTACACCAACTGGATCGAGATCAACAGCTACAACTTCGCCGTCAATCAAAGCACATCTGCCACCGCGAGCTCTTCTGGCGGTGCGACATCCGGTCGTACGACCCTGACCAATTTCACCTTCACTAAGTTTCTCGACAGCGCGAGTTGCAAGCTGCTGGAAGCAAGCTGTGCGGGCCAACATCTGAAAGAAGTGAAGCTCGTGCTTTGCCGGGCAGGCACAGACAAGCTCAAGTACTACGAAATTGTCTTGGAAGAAGTGATCATTGCCGACTACTCGCAGAACGCCGGCTCGGGCGTTCCTATCGAGGTCGTTCAGTTGAACTACGGACGCATCAAGACCACCTACACCCGGCAGAAACGAACTGATGGTAGCGCTGGAGGGAATGTGACGGGGGGCTGGGACCGGATCAACAATAAGAAGTATGCGTGAGGTAAGACGATGAGTGAGGCACGCAGCTTCATCAACTCCAGAACCCAGTCCTACCAGTCTTTGAAGGCCAGCACACCGGTATCGGGGCATGCTCAGGGCAAATTCGATGTTCTGAATGCGCACATTGCCAACAGTGTGGTTATGGGCGGGGAGCTGGTGATCGTCGGCGACCCCGATACACCCTCTTGCACCAGCCACGAAGCTTTCCTCATGGCCAAGGCTGCTCAGGTGCACGCTGGCTTGCTTACAAGTGGGGTGGACGCGGATGATTTTTTCCTGGAGCACTTCGACTTGCTGCAAAGCGTTCTTGCCAACGCTTCAATGGGAGTTGGTGCAGTCGGTGACGGCTGGAGCAGGCATCTGCAAAATATCAAGGACACACTTGAGGAGATCGAGAAATTACATCGCGAGTACCTCGGCTCTGGCACCTTGAGTGCCCGCGACGCGTTTTATGCCAAGCGCACCGCTTTGTTCATGAAGCTCGAAAAGCAGTTGGGAAATTTCGCCGCGTACGGTTCAGGGTTACGTAACCAAGGAAAGGTCAAGCAGGCATTGGGCATCTCGACCCGCAGCTACCTCCACACAGGCGAGATCGCCGGCTATGCCGACAAGGTATCTGGTGTTGCCAAAGCGTCGAATTTGGTCAAGAAAGGCACGTATATCGGTACTGCGCTGGATGTGGCTGCCACAGGCTTGTCGATTCATAAAGCCTGCACAATGGGCCGGGAGGAGCAGTGCCGCCGCGCCAAATATGTTGAAAGCTCGGCGTTGATAGGTGGCCTGGGAGGCGGCAGCCTCGGTGGGTATGCGGGAGGTATGGCAGGGGCTGGTGCTTGTGTAGTCGTTCTGGGGGTTACTACAGGCGGCCCTGGAGCGCTGGTTTGTGCTGTGGTAGGCGGTGCAGTTGGCGGTAAAATCTTCGGAGACATCGGGAGCTGGGGAGGCGAGATGGTGGGTGATTATTTATATCGTGAGGTATCGGAGTGAATGCAGTTGACCCTGGATTGATTGCGCTGTTGATCCTTGCGCCCATAATTCTGTCTATGATCGTGCTGTGTTACATCGCACATAAATACACTGAGCACTTTGAGTCGTTTCTCCCGAACTGTACGTACGTGGCCGGCAATAAAAAAATATTCCAGCATGCAGGCTTACTGGGCAAAGTCATGCGCACGGGGTCGATTTCTTTGGTACTGGCGATACCGTCAATCTTTTTGCGCAGAGGCTTGATTGATTTAAATGAAGTTAAACGTTTCCCGCCCAACATGAGACGATTATTGGTGAGCATGTTAGCCATCCAAATGGTACTGCTCATTGCTCTAACCATTTTCCATTATGTATATCGTTGAAGCTTAGGGATTCTCCGATCAAGTCAGCACAGGTCGTCTGACCTGTGCTGAAATAGCCCTTCGTCCACTGCCCTCTACAAGCCCTCCGTCTCATGAGTCAGATGAGCTTTTCCGATTTCGAGTAACGCCGGTAAGCGCAAGCAAACCCGTCGCGAGCGTTTCATGGCCGAGATGGAGCAGATGCTGCCGTGGAGCTGTTTGGTGGCATTGATTGAGGCGCACTACCCAAAGGCCGGCGGTGGTCGCAAACCATTTCAACTGGTTGCGCCATCCGGCGTCGGTAAATCCATGCGGCCAGGTGGTAGCGGCTACCTCCCAACGCGAATACGCAAGCGAACAGACCGGCCAGCAGGCTCGCGCCCCACAGCGCGCCTCGGTCCTCGATGAGTGCGGTCGTAGCGGGCGCTTCAGGGCGATACAACACGTTAACCCGGTCGCCTATGGCGTAGCCGGACATCAACCCTTTTCGGGTGAGCTGATCACTCTGCCAGTGGCGTCCCTAAAGTCGATTTGTGGATGACTGCCGCCCGCGTTCACAGCGCTGACATTGCCTCGGGCGCGTTGGGCGTGAACTACAAAGCCCAAGCGGTCCAAGCGGTCTTCAACCAACCAAAATGTAAGGCAGACCAGAAACAAGCCCACCGGAATGAAAACCGAGGCACTGAGGATGTCCCCCCGGGAACAGGATGGCGTCTTGCCCATGGCTGATTCCTTGGTTCGTGCCCTAAACGCATTTCATTGCAGTGAATTTGAAGAGTGCTGTCAAGCCAGAGCCAGCAGTAATGACGATCGGAGGCCTCGGTTTGCAATACTCCTTTCCGTGAGTGTCTGCAATGGGTCGGTTAGCGACCGTCCACCGTATCGAGTTCACCCTTGTTCTCCCCTAACGCGGAGGACAACCCATGAAAACCGCTGCTACCTACACCCATCGCCCATGGAACAAGGGAAAGCTAGTCGGGCAGAAAGCCCCGCTCCGACTTAGAGATATCTGGGCCATCCGGGTAAGGCTCCAGATCGCGGAGAAATCTAGGGATCTGGCGTTATTCAACTTGGCCATCGATAGCAAGCTGCGAGCCTGCGACTTGACCAAGCTTCGTGTACGGGACGTAGCCCATGGAGAGCATGTGTCGTCACGAGCGATCGTAATGCAGCAGAAGACTCATCATCCAGTGCAATTTGAGATCACCGAGCAAACCCGTATGGCTTTGGAAGCCTTGATGCATCAGGCTCACCTCCGTAGCGAGGACTGTCTATTTCCGAGTCGGCTACATGGTTCAGATCATCTGTCCACCAGGCAATACGCTCGAATAGTGAAAGCCTGGGTGACAGCCATTGGCCTTGATCCAGCGCTGTACGGCACCCACACGTTGCGGCGAACGAAGGTCTCATTGATCTATCGCAGAACCAAGAATCTGAGGGCAGTCCAACTCCTGCTTGGCCATACGAAGCTTGAAAGCACCGTCAGATATCTGGGGATTGAGGTCGACGATGCCTTGGAGATGGCAGAGCAGACGGAGGTCTGACCATCCAAAGCGACGGTCGAGGGTAGACCGTCGCTAACCGACCCAGGCTGTGTGAAAACCCAAACGGGTCTCTGAAGATCGCGAGCGTACGTGAAATCTGAAATGGCTTGGTTATTCAGCTAACCCAGATTTCGCGCAGGAGCGCGAAATTCTGGTCATTTTCTAACCAGCCGGATCGCGCCAAGCGTTTTCACACAGCCTGGACCCTAAATGGACATCAATCAAAAACCGCTCTTGGTGAAATTTGAATTGCATAACCGTCGGCACTTCCAATAAGTGCAACCAGCCGATTGGCCTTAATCACTTACACGAGCATTGAGGGTAATGACGGGGCCGAAAGTGAGCAGTGGACGTAGCTTATCCATAACACTGGAGACATGCCGGTTGGCAGCGTGCTCTTCGACAGCCTGCTGGTTCATCCAGCCATCGATAATGTAAAACGTATTGGGTGCCTTGAAGCTCTGATAGAGGTTGTAATACAGGCAGCCGGGTTCCGCTCTTGCCGGTTCGACAAATCGCATGATCAACGCTTTGACCCGGTCGATATTGCAGTCATTGCAGCGAAGCTCGCAGATGATGTGCCGCTCTTCGGATTTGCTGCTTTGCATGTTTGTATCCTGGATCTAGAGGAGCCCTTAGCTGACGCGAAACGACCGATTCGCGGCCGCCGATTCGACGTACATCGCCGGAATTGCTTGGCGACTTACTCGGAGCGCTTTTCGAATATGCCTTTGGCTATCGCAGCCGCCGACATTGCGTTCGGCCAGCCGGCGTAGAAGGCCAGATGGGTAATGACTTCAGCGGCTTGAATTTGGGTCAGGCCATTGTCCATGGCTTTATTCACGTGAAAGGGAATTTGAGCGGCTTGCCCCACTGCAACCAGGGCTGCGACCGTGACCAGACAGCGATCACGCGGAGTTAGCGTCGGGCGCAGCCACAGGTCATGGAACAGTACCGAAGTGGTATAGCCTGCAAGCGCTTCGAATGCAGGGCCGATCATCTGTTCTACCGCCGCCACGCGCATCTGCTCAAAGGTTTCGTCGACGGGGAGCATGCTGTCCTGTACATCCGCCAAAGCGGTTCGGGCGATATCGCGGGCCTCAAATACGTCTTTGGCGATGGATGCGGCTAATGTGGCACTGCCCCAGCCTGAATAGAATGCTAGATGAGTGATGACTTCACTCAGTTCGGTGGGCGTAACACCATTGTCCAACGCCAAATCGAATTGGCGGACCATTTCGGCTGGCTGATGCAGCGCAATCAAGGCGGCAACGGTCACGAGGCTGCGATCCCGGGGCAGCAATTGGGGACGCTGCCATATCTCTTCCAGAAGCACGTCTTGGGTGTAGCGTACAAATGCCGGTACGGCGAAGTCCGCTTTGTCTGATTTCATAGTGAATGATCGCTCGTGCAGATGAATAGTTGGAAACGAGCGCGTGACGCTGGCTCTAAGAAACAGCGTCACGCGCTGAAGAATGCTTAACGGTTGATGGTTTTCATCATCTGCGCGTTATAACGCTCACCTTGCACAGGCACCTCTGCCAGAACCTCACTGAGTTCACGAAGGTCTTCTGCGGTCAATTGCACGTATGCTCCGCCTACGTTTTCTTCCAGGCGATGCAGCTTGGTGGTACCGGGGATAGGTGAAATCCACGGCTTTTGTGCCAGCAGCCAAGCCAATGCTATCTGAGCCGAGGTTACTTGCTTGCGCTGGGCGATTTCACCAATCAGGGCGACGAGATGGTGGTTAGCCTCCCGGGCACCGTCAGCAAAACGAGGCAGATTGTTCCGTACATCACCGCTGGAGAAGGTCGTGCTGGCATCAATTTTCCCGCTCAGGAAACCCTTACCCAGGGGGCTGAAGGGAATGAAACCAACCCCGAGCGCTTCAAGGGTTGGAATAATTTCCAGTTCAGGCTCGCGGGTAAACATCGAATACTCGCTTTGAAGCGCTGACAGCGGCTGTACCGCATGGGCGCGACGGATAGCGTCTACGCCGGCTTCACACATGCCAAAATATTTGACCTTACCTTCCTTGATGAGGTCGCGCACGGCCCCGGCAACATCCTCCATGGGGACGTTAGGATCAACGCGATGTTGGTAAAACAGGTCAATGCAGTCGGTCTTCAGGCGCTTGAGTGACTCTTCCGCTACCTGTCGGATGCGCTCCGGCCGACTGTCCAGCCCAGCAACGGGATTGCCGTCTTTGAAACCGAATTTTGTCGCGATGACGATCTGCTCGCGGAATGGTTGAACGGCTTCGCCCACCATTTCTTCGTTGACTTGCCCATAGGCTTCGGCCGAATCGAAGAGAGTGACACCATGCTCAAAAGCCGCCCTGATGAGTTTGATTGCTTCCGCTTTGTCAGTGGCGGGGCCATAGCCGAATGTCAGGCCCATGCAGCCCAGACCAATGGCTGAAACCTCGAGGCCGTTGCTGCCGATTTTGCGCTTTTGCATCATCCATCTCCTTTGAAGGTATGAGAAACCAACCCTCAAACTGTCGGGTTACTGGGGATGCAGCTACTTTAAAAACACCTTATACATTCAAGAAGTGGCATACTGAGATAACCGGCATGAGATAAATTCATAGTGACCCAGTACGATTTCAACAGCCTTTCGGTGTTTATCACCGTAGCGCGTGAGCGCAGTTTCACTAGGGCCGCTGCCCATCTGGGTGTGTCCCAATCCGCTATCAGTCATAGCATCCGCAGTCTTGAAGAGCGTCTCGGGATTCGCTTGCTTACCCGCACAACACGCGGTGCGTCGCCGACCGAAGCTGGCGAGCGTTTGCTCGGCAGCCTCGTGCCTTACTACGAGGGAATAGAAGCCGAAGTCGCCGCGTTGGGAGAGCTGCGCGACAAGCCATCAGGGACTATTCGGATAACGTCCCACGACCATGCCGCATCCACCATTCTCTGGCCGAAACTATCTAGGTTGCTGCCGGATTATCCCGACCTCACCTTGGAGATCAACATCGGCTACGGGTTGATCGATATCGTCGCTGAACGTTATGACGCGGGGGTACGGATAGGCGATCAGGTGGCAAAGGATATGATCGCTGTGAGGATTTCCCCTGACTTTCGCATGGCTGTGGTGGGCGCGCCCGGGTACTTCGACCAACGCAAAAAGCCACAAGTCCCCCAGGATCTGACCACCCATAACTGCGCGAACCTGCGTTTACCCACCCACGGTGGCCTGTATGCCTGGGAGTTTTCAAAGGCTGGTAAAGCGCTGAATGTTCAGGTGCCAGGGCAGATGATCTTCAATACCTCCTCCCAGACAATGGCCGCCGCATTGGAAGGGTACGGTTTGGCTTATGCGCCGGAGGATGTTGTCCAGCCGTACGTCAAGAGTGGCCGATTGGTCCGTGTTCTTGAGGATTGGGCGCCGACGTTTCCGGGGTATCACTTTTACTACCCGAGTCGGAGGCAATCCTTGCCAGCCTTCGCACTTGTAGCCAACGCTCTCCGCTACAGGGATTAGGGCCTCCTTGAACAGATCCTATGTCGGCTGGCAAATGTCTCCTTGGTGACTGACCACCTCCGGCGGTCGATCCACGCCATCGTCAATGCTTGCTTTTGCTGGTTCCCACCGGCGGCTTCTGGCCGATTCCTGCCCTTCGCGAGAGACCGCTTAGGGTCGAAAGCAGCCGTTCCTGTATGGCCGCTATCGACCCCCTCTTCATCTACGCTGAAGTCATCTCGTAAACGCCTGCTGAATGCACATCCCGACCCGCAAGAACAGCTCGCAGTCGGCGAATGGCGGCGGCTAGCCACTCAGATTCAGGCATATCGCTCTCTCGAAGCAAATCATTCGCTTTGTGAAGGCACTGCCCGCGATGACTGAGCCCACGATGATCAAGCGTTTTCACTTAGCCTCCTATGGCTTGATTGACTACCTGATGAAAATCGTGGCCGGGCCAGTCCTCTATTTGTGAAAACGTGCAGCTTTTCCGTGAACCCATAGCAGTGTCAGAAGGTGTAGGTCAGTCGCCCGAAATAATACCCGCCGGTGAAGCCATACGGCGAGTACACCCCGTACCCCTTGACCATGGTCTTGCTGGCAGGCGCCTGGCGCTCGGGGTACACGTCGAACAGGTTGCGCGCACCGATCGCCAGCTCCAGGTCCTTGGTCAGCTGGTAGCCCACATCCAGGTCGGTGATCCAGCGCGCCTTGTAGTCGCGGTCCAGCGAACGATCGTTGGCGGCATTCACCTCGCGCCAGGAACCGTAACGGGTCAGCCCCAGGTTGACCCGGTAGCGGTCCAGGCGCCAGTTGCCCCCCAGGATCAGCTTGGTGTGCGGCTGTACCTCGGTGAGCAGATTGCGCGCCTGGCGGTTCATCAGCTCGTACGGCGTGCCGAGAATGTTCACGCTCTGCTTGTAATCGAGAATCTCGGTGTCGTTCCAGTTGAAGGCCGCCGTCCACTTCACAGTCCCGGCGCCACCCAGGTCCTGGTCATAACTGCCCACCAGGTCCAGGCCCTTGGTGCGGGTGTTGGCGCCATTGGTGAAGTACTGGCCGCCCGAAGTCGAGTCGATGCCATTGGCCAGCAGGGCCTGGGTGACCTCAGGGCCGAGCAAGGTGCCGGTGAGGGTGATACGGTCGCGTACGTTGATCAGGTAGGCGTCGGCGGTGAAGGCCAGGCGCTCGCTGGGCTGCCAGGCTAGCCCCAGGCTGTAGTTGGCAGATTTTTCAGGTTTGAGCGGCTCGGCACCGAGTGCCTTGGCGGCGGCTGAGTCCACCGGCAACACGCCGTAGTTGATCGACTGGTACACCCCGTCGACCACGCCGTAGGTGGTGGAGCGGGCGCTGAACAGGCTGTTGGCCAATGAGGGCGCCCGGAAGCCGTTGCTCACCGTGGCCCGCACGGCCAGTTCGGGGGTCAGCGCGTAGCGGGTGGTGAGCTTGCCGCTGCGGGTCGCACCGATGCCGCGATCATAGTGTTCATAGCGCAGGGCAGCGCCCCAATACCACTGCGGTAGCGGGTTGAATCCTACGTCCAGGTAGCCGGCGTAACTGTTGCGGCTGGCGCTGGTGGCCTCGGCCGGGGAGATGCCGTTGGTGACCTGCGCGCCTGAAGCCGCGCAATTGCCAGGTGCCGCGCAGTAGCCGCCGTCTGCCCAGCTGGCCCAGTCGCCGGCCTGCACCTGGTAAGTATCGCGGCGCTGCTCGAGCCCCCAGGAAACGTCCAGCGGCTTGGCCAGGCCTACCTCGAAGCTGCGGTGCAGGTCGAGGTTGCTGGTCAGCTGCGAGCTGACCCAGGTGCCGGACTCGAAATGGTCGGGCGTGGCTTCGCCCAGCGACGGGTTCTGGTTGTTCCAGGTGCCCTGTTCGGCCTCGTTGCGCCCGTAGGTGCTGGACAGATCCCAGTCCCACTCGCCAGCCAGGCCCCTGGCGCCGAATGCCGCCTGGTAGTCGTACTCCTCGATGTACCAGGTGGGGGTGTAGCCGGCCGGTCGCCCGTTGGGCCCGGAGGTGATGGTGTTGACGATGGTCGGCAGGCGGAAGTTCTGGCCCTGCTCGGCCTTGCGGTACGACCAGGTGCTGAACGAGTACAGGGTCAGGTCGTCCTGCAGCGGCAGTTCGGCATTGTAGCCCAGGGTCAGCAGGTTGATCTTCGGCGTGCCGTAGCCGCCGTAGGTGACCTTGCCGGCGCGTTCCAGCGCTTCGGCCTGGCTGTAGCCGTTGGCGCTGGCCTTGTTGTCGTCGTTCTGGCTGCGGGCGTCGAGCGCCAGCTGGAGGATGCCCTCGCGGCCGATCTCGAAGCCTTTGTTCAGGCTTTGCTGCACGGTCTGTTTCTTGCCGTCGTAGCCCTGGCCCGCAGTGGTCACGGCAGTGCCGCTGGTATCAGCCTTGAGGATCACGTTGATCACCCCGGCGATGGCGTCCGAGCCGTACTGGGCCGCTGCGCCGTCACGCAGCACTTCGACATGGTCGATGGCACTGATGGGGATCAGGTCCAGGTCGCTTGGGGCGGCGCCGGCGTTGATGCCGCTGATGTTCAGGGTGGCGCTGGTGTGGCGGCGCTTGCCGTTGACCAGCACCAGCACCTGGGCGGCGTTGAGCCCGCGCAGGTTTGGCGCGCGGGCCATGCCGCTGGCGTCCCAGCCGGTCTTTTCCGGCAGGGTCAGCGACGGTACGCTGGCGCTCAGGGCTTCCATCAGGCCCGGCTTGCCGGTTTCCTGCAGCTGCTTGGCGCTGATTACGTCGATGGGCACTGGGCTGCTGGTGACAGTACGTTTTTCACTGCCACGGTTGCCGGTGACGATCACCGTACCCAGGGCCTGGGCAGCAGGTTCGTCGGCCAGTGCCGGCGCGGTATGCAGGCCGGCGGCGAAGGCCATGGTGAATAGCGGGGCAGAGGTAAAGGCTTGCTTCATGCACGCGGTTCCTTGTGTGGCTCGGCGGGCGCGCTCAGGGCGCCTTGGCCGCGATCGCGTCGATTTCCACCAGCGCGCCCGGCAGCGGCAGCGCCACCACCTGGATGGCCGTGCGGGTCGGTGTGCGGGGCTGCTCGGCGGTGGCGAAAAATTCGCTGTAGGCCGCTTGCAGCCCGGTGAAGTCAAGGGCGCCGCCGTTGGCCGGGTCGCCCACCAGGAACACCCGCAACTGGACGATGTCGCCTAAATCCAGGCCCTGGCTTTGCAGCGCCGTGCGCAGCTTGTTCAGCACCGAACGGGTTTGGCTTTCGGTGTTGCCGAACGCCGCGATAGTGCCTTTGGGCGCCTTGGCGTCGGCCACATCCGGCAAGGTGCCGCTGACGAATGTCAGTTGGCTGCCGGCCGGCACGGTGACCAGTTGCGAGATGGGGAAGTTGGAGCCAGGCGGGGCGACCCGCTTGATGCCGTCGGCATGGGCATTGAGGGTCAGCGACATGAGCACTCCGGCAAGCAGAAGAAGACGAGGCATGCTTTGGTTTCCTTGACGATCAGGCGGCTGCGCCGCGGGTGGCCTGGTTGGCATGGCGGGCGATCAGGCCGACAACCCGGCGGGCGGATTCGGCCGCGCTGTTCTGCCAGATGCCCACGCCGCCATGGGCCAGGGCATCGCTGGCCAGCCAGGTTCGCCCCTGGGGCTGGTTGAGCAGGTCGTAGCCGGGCTGGGCGACTTCGTCGTGGACGATCCACGGGGCTTCGCTGAAGGGGATCTTCGACCAGTTCACCACCACCGGCCGGCCCAGCTTGTGGCTGTGGCCCGGGTGCAGCGATTCCACCGCATGGCGCGACGAGGCAACCTGGGCCTGCAGCGACTTGTTGGCAAACTGCTCGGCCACCAAGCCGGTGTTGTAGGTGGCGACCAACACACCTTGGGCGCTGTTGAGGTGGTCGCTGGGGTACCACAGGGTGCGTGCTTCGTGGTTGATGTAGCTGAGGCCGCCGTAGATCTGGTAATCCGTTTCCCAGAAGCGCGGCGATTGCCAGGCGACCTTGTTGGCCTTGTCGCCTTCGGCGGTGCCGATGGCCTGCTTGAATGCCGTGCTGAAGTTGTTCGGCAGCCTGGCCAGCAGGGGCAGGGGCAGGGTGACGATGGCGTAGTCGGCCTGCTCGATGTGCTGCTGCCCGCTCTTGCGGTCACGCCAGACCACCTTGGCGCCGTTATCAGTGGTTTCCACCCCCAGCACTTCGGCGCTCAGGCGCACGCTGTCCTTGACCTGGCGGTAGAACGCCTTGGGGATCTGGTCCATGCCGCCGACCGGCTGGAACATGGTCGAGGAGAACTCGGGGATCTCGTCGAACACCAGCGGCAGCAGCAGGTTGCTGTCGAGCAACTGGTCCAGCGGCACCGGCTGGCGCTGGACCGGTGTCTGGTCCCCGGCGCCGGCAAAGCGGCTATAACCGGCGCGCACCGAGCCGCGGTATTGCTGCTGGCTGTCGAGGTCGCCGTACACCTTGAGGAAGTCCAGCAGCGCCTTGCGCTGGCCACTGCTGAGCTCGGCATCGAGGCTGTTGCGGTTGACACTGCGCGCCAGCAGCTCGCTGAAGTGCCCGCGGGTGTCGTTGACCGCCTGGCGCAGCAGCAGCGGTGGGCGTGCCAGGTCAGGCTGGGCCAGGGCGTTGCGGCTGCTGTTGACCAGCACCTGCAGCTCCACCCCCAGTTCGCGGCAGTAACCGAGGATGGTCAGGTGATGGCTGGGCAGGCGTGCGGCGCCAGCGTTGAAGAAGTGGCCTGGGTCGAACTCGACCGTTTGCGAACTGCCGTCGTTATGCTCGATGCGGTCGCCTTGGCGCAGGGTCCAGACTCGGCCACCAACGCGCTCACGGGCCTCCAGCACGGTGACCGAGAAGCCAGCCTTGCGCAGCTCGTAGGCGGATACCAGGCCGGAGATACCGGCGCCGACAATCACTACGCGTCTGCCGTTGCCACCGTTGGCGGCCAGTTGCAAGGGCTCGAAGGTGGCGGCCAGGGCATTCTGCCCCAGCGCGCCAAGGGCCGCTGAATAGCCGCCAATGGCGGCGAGGCGGGTGATCAGATCTCTACGGGACAATCCCATGTCGCATGCTCCGAAAAGGTTGAGTTCGGATGTGCGCAACGGGCAGGCGGATCGAAAGACGGACCGACAGCGGCTGGCACAAATCCATTTGCCTCCGCCATGTCGGGGTCGGTTGAAAGAACCTAATGGACTTTCACACCGCTGTGAAAGGTTTTTTTGTTCTAAGTTAATTATGTTTATTGCTGATAATAAGTGATGGTATAAATGCGTTACCGTGATTTTGATGTGGTGTTGCCTTGGCAATGAAGGGCGCATGAAAGTTCGCGACAAACACCCACGCGCAGTTGCACCAGGCCCGAAGTGGGCTGGTGGTATGAATACGGGTCAGGGAGGTCCGCAGGCCCCTTCGCGGCGCTAACCGTGAAAGGGCCGGTCGAGGTCAGGCGCTGCGGGTGGTGCGGCCATCTTGTTGCTGCGCAACCAGCGCGCGGATCCGTGGAATCAGTGTTTGCCCGTAGTCCACGGCATCGCGCAACTGGTCAAAACCCCGAAACAGGAAGGTGCTCACACCCAGCTGGTAATACGCCAGCGCCGCTTCGGCCACCTGCTCGGGGGTGCCCACCAGCGAAGTGGAGTTGCCGGCGCCACCGCCCAGCGCGGCGATCTCGGTCCATAGCCGGGTGTCGTGCACCTTGCGCTGGCTTGCCAGTTGCACCAGGCGTTCGGAACCGACGTTGCTCTTGCCGAAGTTCTTCTCGCGACGGCTGCCCTGGCGGATGCCGATGCGTTGCCTGGCGTCGGCCAGGATGCGCTCGGCCCGGGCCCAGGCCTCGTCTTCGGTGGCCCCCAGGATCGGCCGAAGCGACAGGCTGAAGCGGATGTGGTTCTCCCGCCCGTAGCGAGCCGCAGCCTTGCGTACCTGGGCAATGCGTTCGCGCACCTGCTCCAGGGGCTCGCCCCACATCATGTAGACATCGGCGTGCCTGGCTGCCACCTCCACCGCCGCATCCGAAGCACCGGAGAAGTAGACCGGCAGCTTGTCCACCGGCTTGACCAGGGTCAGGTTGTCCTCTACCCGGTAGTGCTCGCCGTGGTGGTCGAACGGCGTGGTCTGCGTCCAGGTCTTGTGCAGCACTTGCAGGTATTCGTCCGTGCGTGCGTAGCGGGCATCCTTGTCGAGGAAATCGCCATCACGCTGCAGGTCGCCGCTGTCGCCGCCGGTGATCACGTTGATCGAGGCGCGGCCGCGGCTGAGCTGATCGAGGGTGGCGAACTGGCGGGCGGCGAAGGTCGGCGCCTGGAAACCGGGCCGGTGCGCCACCAGCAGGCCGATGCGTTCGGTCACTGCGGCGACGTAACTGGCCAGGATCATCGCGTCCGGCGCGCTGGTATTGACCGCCAGCAGGGCCTTGTCGAACCCGGCGTATTCCTGGGCCTGGGCGAAGGCCTTGATGAAGTCCAGGTCAACCAACGGGCCACGTGGGGCCTGTGATTCGCTGCTTTCCTGAGGGCCGATGAGGCCAATGAATTCGAGGCTCATGCAGTGAAACTCCTTTTCGTCCAGGGCGGTTCAAGCGACCGCGGTCGGCTCGCGGCGCAGTGTGTTGCGGTTGGTCGGTACGCTCAGGCCGAAGCTGTCGCGCAAGGTACGGCCGGTGTACTCGCTGCGCACCAGGCCGCGCGCTTGCAGCAGGGGCACTACCAGCTCGGTGAAGTACTGCAAGCCATCGGGCAACAGCGAATTGATGATGAAACCGTCGGCGGCGCGGTCCTCGAACCAGTCCTGCAGGGCATTGGCCACCTGTTCCGGGGTGCCGGTGAAGTCACGCCTCGGGCGCGAAAAACGCAGCGCCAATTGGCGCAGGGTCAGGCCCTCTTCGCGGGCCAGTTGCTTGAGCTGGTCGGCGGTACCCTTGTGGCTGTTGTCGCCGAGGGTGCCCAGGTCCGGGAACGGCGCATCCAGGTCGTGCTGGCTGAAGTCGTAGTCGTTGAACGGCCGGCCAAGGGCGACCAGGGCGTCCTCGATGCTCACCAGCTCGACGGCCTCCTGGTAACGGCGCTCTACCTCGGCCTCGTCGCGGCCGACGATGGGGCGGATGCCGGGCAGGATGAACAGCTGCTCCGGGTCGCGGCCATGGCGCGCAGCGCGCTGTTTCAGGTCCTGGTAATAGGCTCGGGCATCGCTGAACGACTCGGGGTTGACGAAGATCGCATCGGCGTTTTGCGCGGCGAAGTTGCGCCCATCCTCCGACACCCCGGCCTGGAAAATCAGCGGTTGGCCCTGGGGCGAACGCTGGATGTTCAGCGGGCCCTTGACCTTGAAAAACTCGCCCTGGTGGCCCAGCGTGTGCAGCTTGGTGGGGTCGAAGAACTCGCCGGTGCGCTTGTCGCGGGTGAAGGCGTCGTCTTCCCACGAGTCCCACAGGCCCTGGACCACATCGACATGCTCGCGGGCGATGCGGTAGCGCACGGCGTGGGGTGGGTGTTCTGCCTTGCCGAAGTTGTCGGCGGTGCCCGATAGCCACGAGGTGACCACGTTCCAGCCGGCCCGGCCGCCACTGATCAGGTCCAGCGAGGCGAACTGGCGGGCGACCTGGAACGGTTCGGTGTAGCTGACCGTGACCGTGGCTACCAGGCCGATGTGGGAGGTGACCGCCGCCAGCGCAGACAAAATGGTCAGCGGCTCGAAGCGGTTGAGGTAATGGGGGCTGGAGCGGGCGTGGATGTGCAGGCTGTCGGCGATGAAGGCGAAGTCGAACTTCGCGGCCTCGGCCAGTTGCGCCTGCTGCTTGTAGAAACCGAAGTTGACGCTGGCGTCGGCCAGCGCCTCGGGGTGGCGCCATTCGCCCCAGCCGTGACCGACACCGTGGATCATTGCGCCGAGATGGATCTGTCGTTTGCTCACGTTCAATGCCTCTTGCCAGATAATGCTCAATGTCTGTTGCGCACGGCACCACGTACCGCACGGTAAAACCGTCAAACCGCCACAGGCAGCACGCTGCGTGAATGCCCCGGTATCGCCTCGATCAGCGCCCGCGTGTAGGCGCTGGCCGGGCTGCCGAACACCTGCACCGCCGGCCCTTGCTCGACCGTCTCCCCGCGCCGCAGCACCAGCACGTGGTCGGCCATGCTCGCGACAACCGCCAGGTCGTGGGAGACCAGCACGTAGGCGATGCCCAGTTCGCGCTGCAGGTCGGCCAGCAGGGCGAGGATCTGTGCCTGCACCGATACGTCCAGCGCACTGACTGGCTCGTCGAGCAACAGCACCTCGGGCTCCAGGGCCAATGCCCGGGCGATCGCCACCCGCTGGCGCTGGCCGCCCGACAGCTCGCGCGGCAGGCGGTCGAGGAAGTGCACCGGCAGCTGCACCCGGGCGATCAGCTCGCGGGCCTTGCGCTCCAGCGCAGCGCCCTTGAGCAGGCCGAACGACACCAGTGGTTCGACGATGCTGTCGAACACCGTGAAGCGTGGGTCGAGTGCGGCGAACGGGTTCTGCTGCACCAGTTGAATACGCCGGCGCAGGGGCCGGAACTGCCGCCAACTGCAGGCGCTGACGTCGACACCGGCGAACTCCACACGGCCCTGGCTGGGCTTTTCCAGCCCAAGGGCGATGCGCAGCGCGGTGCTCTTGCCCGAGCCCGATTCGCCGACGATGGCCAGGGTCTGCCCGGCATGCAGCTCGAGGTTGAGGCCATGCAGCGCGGTGAAGTGCGCGTGCTGCCCGGGCAGCGCGAAGCGCTTGCCGACATTGCTCAGGCGTAACAGCGGTGTTTGCGCTGCCACGCCTGGCGACCGTTTACGCGGCACGAAGGCGGGTGCTGCGTTGAGCAGGGCACGCGTATAGGGCTGCTGTGCGCCCCAGAGGATCTCCCTGGGCGAGGCATGCTCGACGAGCTCGCCCTGTTTCATCACCAGCAGGCGGTCGGCGCGGTCGCAGGCCATGCCCAGGTCATGGGTGATGATCAACAGCGAGATGCCGCGCTCGGCCACCAGCTGCTGCAGGTGGTCGAGAATGCGCCGCTGCACGGTCACGTCCAATGCGCTGGTGGGCTCGTCGGCGATGATCAGCCGGGGGTCGCCGGCCAGGGCGATGGCGATCAGCACCCGTTGGCGCATGCCGCCGGAGAGCTCGTGGGGGTACTGGCGGGCGCGCAGCGGCGGCTCGTCGATGCCGACCTGTTCGAGCAGCGCCAGCACTTGTGCGTCCAGCCCCGGGTAACGCCGCCCGTCATGGGCCAGCAACAGCGCCTCGGCAATCTGCCGGCCGATACGCAGGGTGGGGTTGAGGCTGACCATTGGGTCTTGCGGCACCAAGGCGATGGTGCGCCCGCGCAGCGTGCGCCTCATGCGCTCGTTGGCCTGCGCCACATCGATCCCATGGACCCTTAGCTCGCCCTGCTCAATGTTTGCGTTGGCCGGCAGCAGGCCGAGCAGGGCATTGGCCAGCGTCGATTTGCCCGAACCGGACTCGCCAACGATGGCCAGGGTTTCGCCCTGGGCCAGGCTGAAAGACAACTGGCGCACGGCCTGGGTGCGTTGCCCGGCGAAGGTGTAACTGACACTCAGGTCACGCACCTGGATCAACTGTGGCTGGCTCATCGGGCATGCTCCTCGGCGCTGCGCGCCAGGTGGTTGAGGCTGAACACCACAGCGACCACGAACAGCCCCGGCAGCAGCGATACCCAAGGGGCGGTAATCAGGAAGTGCCGGCCGTTGGCGATCAGCGTGCCCCATTCCGCTGCTGGCGGTGCCGCGCCGAAACCGAGAAAGCTGAGGCCGGCGGTGGCCAGGATGGCCGCGCCAAAGTCCAGGGTGGCGAGCACCGCCACCGGGCCCCAGGCGTTGGGCAGCACATGGCGCAGCAGCGTGCGTACCCAGCTGGCGCCGCCCAGGCGGGCGGCCTCGACATAGGGCAGGGTGTTGATCCGCAGCACTTCGGCGCGGGTGGTGCGGGCAAAGCCCGGGATGATGCCGACACCCACGGCGACAGCCACCGGCACGGTGCCAAAGCCGATGGCGGTGACGATGGCCAAGGCCAGCAGCAGGCCGGGCAGCGCCAGCAACACGTCGATCAGGCGCATCAACGCCGCGTCGACCCGCCCGCCGGCAAAACCGGCCAGAACGCCCAGGCCAAGGCCGCCAACCAGGGCGATGGTCACCGCCAACAGTGCCGCCAGCACCGACAGGCGCGCGCCATACACCACCCGGGTATACAGGTCGCGGCCCAACTCGTCGGTGCCAAACCAGTGCACCACGCTGGGGGCGCTGAGTTTGTCGGCGGGCGAGGTGGCGTAAGGGTCGAAGCTGGTGAGCAACTGCGGGGCCAGTGCCGCGAACAGGGCAAACAGTACGATCAACAGGGCCACGCTGAAGCCAGGCCGGCGTAGCAGTGGGGCCAAGGCCTGGTACGCGCGCTGCAGGCGCGTGCGACGTTTCCAGGGCGTGGCTGGAGGCGCCACACCGCTGGTGTGCTGGGTGTCGATCGGGGTCAGGGGTATGTCGATGGTCATTTCAGCTCACCTTGGCCGTGTGGGTGATGCGCGGGTCGAGGTAGGGGTAGAGCAGGTCGACGATCAGGTTGACCACCACGAAGGCGGCGGCTGATACCGCAACGATCGCCAGCACCACCGGGATGTCCTGGCGCAGCACGGCTTCCTGGGCCAGGCGGCCAACGCCGTTACGCGAGAAAATGGTCTCTACCAGCACCGCGCCGGACACCGTGTTGCCGACCTGCAGGCCGACCAGGGTGAGCAGCGGCAAGGCCGCGTTGCGCAAGCCATGGCGCGCCTGCACCTGGGCCCGGCTCAGGCCTTTGGCGAAGGCGGTGGTGATGTAGGGCTCCTGCCACACGCCTTGAAAGCCGCGCTGCAGCACTTGGGCGTAAACCGCAGCGCTGGGGATCGCCAGGGTGATCGCCGGCAGCACAAGGCTGGCCAGGCCTTGGCTGCCGGTGGCCGGGAGCCAGCCAAGGGCGAAGGCGAACACCTGGATCAGCAGCAGGCCCATCCAGAACACCGGCACTGAAAAGCCCAGCGACGGCAGGCGCGCCAGTGCGGTCTTCAGCGGGCGCCATTGCAGGTACGCGGTCAGGTAGGCCAGGCCGACCCCGGCCAGCAACGACAGCACAATGGCAGTACCTGCCAGCGCCAGGGTTTGCGGCAGCCGCTCGGCCAGCAGCGTGGTGACTGGCCTGCCGAGGGACAACGACTGGCCAAGGTCACCGTGCAGGGCGCGCCATAGCAGGTCGAAGTACTGCTCGAACAGCCCTTTGTCCAGCCCATAGTAGGTGCGGGCTTTGGCCAGGTCCTCGGGAGACAGGCCGTCGGCCTCCATGCCAGAGGCGCTGAGCATGATCGCCAGGGTATCGCCGGGCAGCATGTAAAGGATGAAATAGGTGACGGTATAGGCGCCCCACAACACCAACAGCGCTTGGCCGATGCGGCCGGTCAGGTAGCGCTTCATGGCTGGCCGACCTGGATGTCGCTGAACAGGGCGAAGCCTTCGGCGGTCCAGCGGAAGTCCTTCACCCGCGGCGCGGTGGCGGCCTGCCAGACGCGCTCATACAGCGGGAATGCCGAGGCCTCGTCGGTCAGCAGGTCCTGCAACTGGCCGTAAGCCTGGGCACGCTGCGGGTCGGCGGTGGCGGTGATGCCGCTGTCGAACAGCGCCTGGGCCTTGGCCAGGGTCTGCGGCTCGTAGGTGTTGGTAGCGACCGTGGCGCTGTTGGCCGCGCGTGGATCGAGGATGGTCTGCAGGATGATCGGGTCGGCCCGCGTCATGTAGGTGGACGTCAGGTCGTAGTTGCCAGCCGCGTTGCCGGCCACCCATTCGGCGCGGGTCAGCACATTCAGCTTGAGGTCGATGCCGACCTTGCGCAACTGGTCCTGCACCAGCACGTCACCGGCGCTTTCGGCGGGGGTGAGGTTGTAGCGCAGGGTCAGGCGCTGGCCGTTCTTGTGCCGGTAGCCATCCTCGCCCTTGTGCCAGCCGGCGGCGTCGAGCAGCTGCTCGGCGCCCTTGGGGTCATAGGCGAGCTTGCTGGCCTGGGGCTTGAAGTACGGCGTGGTCACGTCGTACACGCCGCTGACTACCGGGAACTCGGCGTTGTAGACGGTGTGTGCATAGCTGGTGCGGTCGATGGCCTTCTGCAGCGCCAGGCGCACCTGGCGGTCACCCAGCAGGCGCTGGTTGCGGGTGTTGGGGTAGAGGTTCAGCGCCGGGCCTGGCAGCGAGCGGCTCTGGATGGTCGCGCCCTTGGACTGGAACAGCTTCAGGTCAACCTCCGAGAACGGGTTGCGCGGCCACAGGATGTCGGCCTTGCCCTGCAGGAACAGGCCGTTGCGCACGCTCTCCTCGGGGATGTAGCTGATGTCCACGGCATCCACATGGGCCGGGCCCCGGTTACGCATGTTGGCCGATGGCCAGGCATAGTCGGCACGCTTGACCAGGCGGGCGCCGACCTCGGGGGTGTAGTGCTCGAGGGTGAACGGGCCGGTGCCGATGATCTTGCCCAGCGAGCGCTCTTGCGCGCTCAGCTGGTATGAGGCGGGCGCGAGAATCGCCAGGTTGGTGGTGGAGGTGGCCTGCAGAAAGCCTGCGTTGGGCCGCGACAGCACCAGCCGCACCGTGAAGTCGTCGAGCACCTCGGCGTGGTCGTAGCCGGCCAGGTAGGTCGCGCCAAACGTTGCGGGCAGTTGGGTAGCGAAGGCTTTGTTGCTGTCGAAAGCGTTTTTCACGGCGTGGGCGTCAAAACGCTCGCCATTGCTGAAGGTGACGTCCTGGCGCAGGTGGAAGGTGTAGCTCAAGGCGTCGGCACTGACCTCCCAGCTTTTTGCCAGCCACGGGATGATGCGGCCGTTGTCCGGGTCCTGGTCGGTGAGCGACTCGGCGACGTTGCGCAGCAGTACCCGGTGTTCCAGCCAGTAGACCTGGAAGGGGTCGACGCTGACCAGGGTGGTGTTATCACCCCAGAACGCGACGCTGAGGGTTTTGCCGGCGGTGCTGCCATCGTCCGGCGAGCAGGCGGTAACGGCCAGGGCGAGGGCGCCGATGGCGAACAGGCGGTGCAGTGGGGGCATGGGGTGGTCCTTGATCGGAATGGTTTTGCCTGTACTGGCCTCTTCGCCGGCAAGCACAGGCGACAGCTGCGTGTGCATCAGTCCTGGTAACCGCGGCCTTCACGGTCCAGCTGCCGTATCAATGCATCCCAGTGCCGCTGGATGCCTTCCCCCTTGCCATCGGAAAACCGCTTCGACTGCTCGTGCACCTTGGCAATTGCCGCCTGCGGTGCATGCAACAGCTGGTCATTGCCGCCGGCCTGGGCCGCCACCTGGATGTTGCACGCACGCTCCAGCCCATGCAGTTCGCGGAACGCGTGTTCCACGCTGATGCCCCCGGTGAGCAGCCCGTGGTTGCGCAGGATGAGGATGTTGCTGTCGCCCAGGTTGTTCACCAGCCGCTGCTGCTCGTCCAGGTCCAGGGCCACGCCCTCGTAATCGTGGTAAACCACCCGGCTGTAGTAGGCCAGGGCGTGTTGGGAGATTGGTAGCAGGCCATCGCGCTGGGCCGATACCGCCGCACCGTCGCGGGTGTGGGTATGCAGCACGGCCTTGAGGTCGGGGCGGGCGCGGTGGATGGCGCTGTGGATCACGTAGCCGGCCTGGTTGATGCCCAGCCCCAGCGGGTCGTCGATGATCGTGCCGTCGACGTCGACCTTGACCAGGTTGGAGGCGTTTATCTCGTCGAACAGCAGGCCGAAGGCGTTGATCAGAAAGTGCTCCTCGGGGCCCGGTACGCGGGCCGAGAAGTGCGTGTAGATGTGGTCGGTCCAGCGGAACAGGGCGGCCAGGCGGTAGGCTGCGGCCAGCTTGACCCGCACCTCCCACTCTTCGGCGCTGACACGGTCGCGCACGCTAAGGGCGCTGGTGGTGACGGCAGACAGTGAACTCATGGTGTGCTCTCCGGTATTCAGTAGCCGCGTGCGGTGTCGACCAGGTTGGCCAGGGGCGCCTGCTCGCGGTAGCGGTGGAAGTTGGCAATGAAGGCTTCGAGGAAGGCCGGGTAGCCGTCTTCGGAAATGGCCGAGGTGTGCGGTGACAGGAACACCCGTGGGTGGTGATACAGCGGGTGGCCGGCGGGCAGCGGCTCGGGGTCGGTGACATCCAGGCTGGCGCGGCCGATCAGGCCGCTGTTCAGCGCCTCCAGCAACGCCTGCTGGTTGAGCAGCCCGCCACGGGCAATATTGATCAAGTGCAACCCGGGTCGGGCATGGGCCAGCACCTCGCGGCCGACCAGGCCACGGGTGGCAGCGGTGAGCGGGGCGGCCAGTACCAGGTGATCGCTGCCGGCGAACAGCTGTTGCAGGTCGGCGGCGCGCACCACCCCGGGCACATCGGCGATGGCCTGGCCGGGGCGGCTCAGGGCGAGCACGCGCATGCCCAGCGCCACGGCCTTGCGCGCCAGGCTCTGGCCGATGCTGCCAAAGCCGAGAATGCCCAGGGTGCGGCCGCGCAGCGGTGCCAAGGGGGTAAGGCGCCAGTCGGCATCCTTGACCCACAACCCCGGCAGTTGCTTTGCAGCGGCGAACAACAGGGCCAGGGCGAACTCGGCCACGTGCTCGGCGTTGGCGCCCTTGCCGCTGGTGACCTGCGCGCCCTGGAATACCCAAGGGGGGTAGAAGTCGATGCCCGAGGACACCAGCTGCACCCATTTCAGGCCCCACGGCCAGCCCGGCGGCGGGCTGTCGACGCGCTGGCCGCGCACATTGATCGGGCGCAGGATGAACACATCGGCAGGGGCCTGCAGGGCCAGCTGGCCGGGGGCAACGTCGATGACTTGATGGTCCGGCAGGTGATCACGCAGGTGCTGGTTGGCCTGGGCGTCGAGCTGGCTGGCAATGATCGAATGGCTCATCCCCGAGCCTCCAGCAGCGCGGCGCGGCCGACCTGGCCGAACACCACGTCGTCCTGTGGCGTGTGGATGCGGCTGCAGAGCACGTCACGGTAGTGGCGCTCCAGCGGGTTGCGCCGCGACAGCCCAGGGTTGCCGGCCGCTTCGACGGCCAGTTCCACGGCCTGGATGGCGTTGGCGCTGACCAGGTGCTTGAGCTGCCCGGCATGCTGTGGCGCGACCTGCCCGCTGGCTGCGGCATCGAGCAGGCTCTGGTTGGCGAACAGCAGGGTGTCGATGCGCCCCAGCACCTCCTGGAAGCGCGGCAGGCTGGCCAGCGGCGCGCCCAGGTTGGAGGGTGCACGGTGCTTTAGAAAGCCCGCCAGCCAGTCGCGGGCAGCGCGGGCCACGCCGTCGTAAACAGCAGGTAGCAGCACGGCCATCCACAATAGGCTCTCGCCATCGAGTTCGGCCTTTGGCGCGCTGGCAGGGCTGACGCTGACAGCGTGATCGAGGGGGATCAGCACCTCGTCGAAACGCACTTCATGGCTGCAGGTGGCACGCATGCCCAGGTGGTCCCAATCGTCGACGATGGTGATGCCGGGCGTGTCGCGGTGCACCAGGAAGCCGCCGACCAATGGGTCGGCGTCGTCGCTGCGGCCCCACACCAGGTACCAGCTCAAGCCATGGCTGCCGGTGGAATAGATTTTGCGCCCGCTTAGGCGCCAGCCTTCGGCCGTGCGCCGCGCCACGGTGGCAGGCAGGCCGCCGCGGGCAGGGGTGCCGAGTGCCGGCTCGACGCGCAGGGCGTTGATCAGCGCGCCGTGTTGTACGGCATCGCGAGCCACGCGTTGGCGCAGGTGTTCGGGCCAACGGGCTTCGTCCTGCAGGCGAAAGTGCTGCAGGTACTGCATCACCAGAATCAGCGCGGTGGCCGGGTCGCCCTTGCCCACTGCGCCAATGACCCGGCGCGCACTGGCAAGGTCTGCGCCAGCGCCGCCGAGGGCGCGGGGCACGGTGAAGGCGAGCAGGCCGTGGCGGTGCAGCAGGTCGAAGTTGTCCTGCGGGAAGCTGGCGCTGCGGTCATAGCGCTCGGCATTGGCCGCAAGGGCCTGTGTCAGCTCGGCCAGGGCGCTGTCGGAGGGGTGACTCATGGGGTTTCATCCCTGAATGACGGTGTGTTGGCTAAGACCGTATTCGTATGGATGAAGGCTGTAAAAGTCTTTTTGGTTCTATGCTAATTATTTATTTAAAGCATCTAGTTTCTATCATGTTATGCGTAAATTGCATTTAGTGCTTGGGGCGCATGGCGCCCCGTCAGGGTTAACCCAGCAACCGATGCCCGGCAACTTCGCCAAACAGTTCCACAGGCTCCTGCAGGTTGCCCAGGAACCGCGGATGGAACAACCACAGGTCTACCTGCGGCTTGAAGTCAGTGACGTTGAGCACATCCAGCGCCTCGCGATGCCGGCTTGCCTGCAGCAGCGGCTCGGGTACCAGCCCCAGCCCCTGGCCATTGGCGACCAGCCCAAGTTGCAACTCCGTGCCGAAGGTTTCCAGGTTGATCGACAGCCTCAGCCCTTGTTCGCTCAGGGCCCGCTGCAGCCCGGCGCGGAAACCGCAACCATCGGGGTTGAGCACCCAGCCACGGGTGTAGCAGTCTTTGAGTTTGTAGCTGCGTTTGGCGGCGCTGCCCTTGGCCGCCACCACCTTCAGCGGCATGCGCGCGATCGATTGGCTGGCGATGCCTTCGGGGAAGATCTTGCCCGGCGGGAACAGCGCGGCGGCGGCGTCGAGCTCGCCGTTTTCCATGCGCGCGATCAGGCTGCTGCCCCAACCGCTACTCACCTGGGTGCGCAATTGCGGGTAGGCCTCGCGAATCTGCGCCAGGGCATCAAGCAGCACCACGTCGCCCAGGGTTTGCGGCACGCCCAGGCGCAGGGTGCCCGACGGCGCGCCATCGTTGGCCACCAGTTCGCGCAGCGCGTCGATCTCGCGCAAGATCGCCTTGCACTGGTCGTACACCCGCAGGCCCATGGGGGTGGGTTTGAGGGGCTTGGTGTTGCGATCGAGCAGGGTGGCGCCGAGGTCTTCCTCGAAGTTCTGCACCCGGCGGGTGATGGCCGGCTGGGTCAGCTGCAGGGCTTCGGCGGCGAGGTTGGTGGACTGGCAACGGATGACCGCGACGAAGGCGTCCATATCATCGATTTTCATAATCGGCGCTCACAGGGTGGCACGGGAAAAATAAGGCATTAGCATAATCGCAATGGCGAGTAATGCCATCTGCAGGGTCTGGCGAGATTAAAACGCATATTAGGTTATTCCTAAAATCAATTTAATTTATTTGATGGTTCTCGCTAGAGTCACACACCGGGCCGCATGACGCGGCCTGCCCAGACATCGAGGAGCGCCATGTCCATCCGCACGAAGCTGTTCACCCTTGCCGCGGCACTGTTGCTAATTGGCCAGGCCAGCGCCACGGAGCGCCTGACCCTGCGCATCGGCGACCAGAAGGGCAATATGCGCGCACAGCTGGAAGCCGCCGATGCCTTGCGCGACTTGCCCTACGACATCCACTGGGCCGAGTTCCCCGCCGCCGCACCGTTAGCCGAGGCGCTCAATGCCGGGGCGATCGATGCCGGCATCATCGGCGATGCGCCGCTGTTGTTTGTGCTGGCCTCGGGGGCACCGGTCAAGGCCATCGCCGTGGACAAGTCCGACCCCTATGGCACGGCGCTGTTGGTGCGCCCCGATGCACCGCTGCACAGCGCGGCCGACCTCGAGGGCAAGCGCATCGCCACCGGTCGCGGGTCGATCGGCCACCATCTGGCGCTCAAGGCGCTGGAACAGGCCGGGCTGAGCGAGAAGGACGTGGAATTGCGTTTTCTCGGGCCGGTGGACGCCAAGATCGCCCTTGCCAACGGTGCGGTCGATGCCTGGTCGACCTGGGAGCCCTATACCGCGTTGGCCGAGTTGAGCGGGCAGGGCCGGGTGCTGGTCAACGGCCGTGGCCTGTCCAGCGGCAACAGCTTCCTCGCTGCCACCGACAAGGCCCTGGATCAACCTGCCCGGCGCGCAGCGCTGCAGGACTACCTCAACCGGCTGGCTGGCGCGCAGGTCTGGGCCAACCAGCATGTGGACAGCTATTCGAAAACCTTGGCGGCGATCATTGGCTTCCCCGAAGACGCCGCCCGCCTGCAGTTCGAGCGTCGCCAGCTGCGCTGGCAGCTGATCGACCCGCAGACCGTGGCCCAACAGCAGGACACCGCCGACTTCTACCATGCCCATGGCTTGATGGCCCAACGCCTCGACGTGGCACCGACCTTCGCCAGCGGTTTCACCCTTCCCGGTGCCGCCAAGCTGGCCGCGCAACCCTGACAGCGGAGATTTTCACATGCCAATCAAACCCCTGCGCCGGCTCGGCCTGGCGCTGCTGGCCAGCGCCTTGCTGCCGAGCCTGGCCAATGCCGAGCAGACCCTGCGCATCGGCTACCAGAAGTCCTCGACCCTGCTGACCCTGCTCAAGGCCCGAGGCAGCCTCGAACAACGCCTGCAGGCCGAGGGCATCCGCGTCAGCTGGCACGAGTTTCCAAGTGGCCTGCCGCTGCTGGAGGCACTGAACCTGGGTAATGTCGACCTGTCGGCGGACGTTGCCGATACCGTGCCGGTGTTCACTCAGGCCGCCGGCGCCAAACTCACCTACTTTGCCCGGGAAACCCCGTCACCCACGGCCCAGGCGATCCTGGTGCCGTCGGACTCGCCACTCAAGACCCTGGCCGACCTCAAGGGCAAGCGCGTGGCGGTGACCAAAGCCGCCGGCAGCCACTACTTGCTGATCCAGGCCCTGGCCAAGGCCGGGCTGACCTTCAAGGACATCACCCCGGCCTACCTCATTCCCGCCGACGGCCGAGCCGCCTTCGAAAACCACAAGGTCGATGCCTGGGTAACCTGGGACCCTTACGTGGCCAGTACCCAGCGCCAGCAGAACGCGCGGATTCTGGCCGATGGCAGCGAGCTTGCCAGCTACCAGCGTTACTACCTGGCCGGCAGCGACTACGCCAAGGCCCACCCTGAAGTGCTGCAGCAGGTGTACCTGGCCCTGCGCGAGGCCGGTGCCTGGACCAAGGCCAACCCTGCGCAGGCAGCGCGTATCCTTGGGCCGCTGTGGGGCAACCTGGACAGCGCCACGGTGCAGCAGGCCAACGCCCGGCGCAGTTATGACGTGCAGCCGGTGAAGCTGGAAAACCTGGCTGAACAGCAACGCATCGCCGATGCCTTTTACCGCGAGGGGCTGCTGCCCAAGGCGGTGGATGCAAGCTCCGTGAGCCTTTTCGAGCCGGTACAGAACTAGTCATCGCAACGTCCAACATCAGCAATGAGGCATAGGCAGGCTCAGTGCTGATGATGGACTTTCAACGGCATTGCGGGTGGTTACTCAGAGCGGCCCTACCGACATCGCTGCTGGAAGCTGCCGTGGTTCAATGGCCGCCAGGCCGATGAGGCTTATGTGTTTCAGCCAACAGATGACGGATTTTCACAGGTACACCTTCGGTCTGGAATGTGCGCACTCGTGCTTCGATTTTCAGCTCGCCTCGGGTAACCCGATGGTGATGGCGCAAGTGTTCAAGCCAGGACTCTTCGAAGAAAAATTCCTGCCACAACGTCGGCTCCGAGCTGTCCTGCATCAACCCCCAGGACAACGCACCGTTTCGCTTGCGCATGGCTTCCAGATCTCGAGCAGCCTGGGTGAAAGCCTCTGCTTGAGCAGGATCGATGTGGTACTCGACTGTGACCATCACAGGCCCGCGCTCCTGATCCAGCTCATCGCTGATCAATGGCGTTGGCCAGTGCAGCGAAGGCGCGAGCTCTTCGGCTTCAGTCTCAGGCAGCGCCACTTTGCAGGTAACGAGCGTCGCCAGTGCAAGACCGCCAGCCGCCAGCAGCAGGCTCAAAGTGATCGAGGCATGGCTGGCTACGGTCCCCCACAGGAGGCCACCACCCGCCATTGAACCGAAGAATACCAGGATGTACACCGACAGTGCCCGGGCTCGTACCCACGCTGGCACAGAGGTTTGAGCGGCAACCTGCATATTGGAGAGCACCGCGATCCAAGCGGCTCCGCTAATCAGCATCGCAGGCATCAGCACATGGAAATTGCGAACCGACGCGAGCACAAGCAGGAATACGGCGTACAACAAGCTCGCAATCATTACCAAACGGTCTCGGCTGACCCGCTCACGCAGTTTAGGCAAAAGCGTTGCCCCCCCTACGGCGCCGATGCCAATGGCAGCGAGCAGCAAACCGAAATCGGCCGCGGTGCCATGCATCTCGCCACGCACGATCAGTGGCAGCAACGAAGTGCCAGCGCTAGCAAACAGGAAGAAGGCCAGCGCACGAATCAATACAGCTTGCAGCGGTTTGGAGCTTCGAGCGAATCGCATCCCGGTACGCATTGCACCGATGAAGCGCTCCGCAGGCAGCAGCGGCTCTTTGACCTCGCGCTTCCACATGAACAGCACCAGGATCACACCCGCAAACGAAACAGCGTTGAGTGCGAAGGTCAGCCACGGGCCTACCAGGCTCACCACTACACCTGCCAAGGCAGGGCCGATCGCTCGCGAGACGTTTATGCCGACACTCGAGATCGCCACCGCATTCGACAGGTCTTCCTTCCCAACAAGCTCAGGCGTAAGGGCGCTCCACGCCGGCATCATCAACGCGGTACCAATGCCCAACGCCAAAGTGAGTACCAGAAGCAATGAAACATTCATCAGCCCTAGCAGCGTGAGGCTTGCCAGTGTCACCGCGACCGCCGACATCCAGAGTTGCACGAATAGCAGGTAACGTCGCTTATCGACGATGTCAGCAGCGGCTCCAGCCGGAAGGGCCAGGAAGAACATGGGGAGCGAGCCTGCCACTTGAATCAATGCAACGTGGAGCGGGCTGGCGGAAAGGGTGGTCATCAACCATCCTGCGCCGACCTCGTGCATCCAAGTGCCGATGTTGGAAGCGATTGTTGCGATCCACAACATGCGGAAAGTGGTATTGCGCAAGGGGCTCCAAGCGCCAGATGTTGATGTGCTCATTCCATTGCTGCCTTTGAAAAATTGGGTTCGACCCAGGTCGGTATCCTGGCGCGTCTTAGCCAAGCCATGCACGCCTAGGCAGCGAGCACGTCTCATCCAGCTAGCATCGGGACGGCCAGAATCAGTTTTTGGGGGGAGGGTCTTGAGGGCGAGGGTGCCAAATCCTGGCATTTCTGGATCCATCAATCGGCATGCTGTCTTACCGCTCTGCGAGGCGCGGCAAGACAGTCATCCAATTGCATGGGTCAAGGCATGCTCGGCAGCTCGTTAGGGCGCAGATCAAAGACCAGTACTTCTGCATCACGGCCGTTGGAAAGCTCGATCACCTGCTCTTTCCTCATCCGCACACCGTCACCTTCGCGCAGCAGTTGGCCATTGAGCTCGATGCGCCCACGCGCTACGTGTAGATAGGCATAGCGGTTGTCAGCCAGCGTCAGAGTAGCGTGCTCATCGCCGTCGAAGAGGCCCGCATAAACACGTGCATCCTGGCGAACCTGAAGCGAACCCTGCTTGCCCTCTGGCGAAATGATCAGCCGGAGCTTGCCGCGCTTTTCATCATCACTGAAATGCTGCTGCTGATAACGGGGAGTCGCACCACGTACATCGGGCACAATCCAGATTTGCAGGAAGTGAACCGGCTGCGATTTGCTGTGGTTGAACTCACTGTGAGCGACCCCGCTGCCTGCGCTCATCAATTGCACATCACCTGGTTTGATTACCGACCCGGTGCCCAGGGTGTCTTTGTGCTCCAAAGCGCCCTCGAGGACATAGGAGAATATCTCCATGTCACGGTGAGGATGCTGGCCGAAACCTTTGCCTGCTATCACCCTGTCATCATTGATGACCAGAAGGTCAGAAAAGCCTTGCTCATCAGGATTCCAGTAATTGGCGAATGAGAAGGTATGAGCTGACTTCAACCAGCCATGATTGGCGCGGCCACGTTCATCAGCGTTACGGACAGTGATCATGATTCGTCTCCTTGAGGCTTCGTCGCCTCTGTGTGATGAACCCACTTTACTGTCAGGGGATGAAGACAAAAATACGTGGCCAATTGAATTACTGTCACGATAATCGGGACAATCCGCTCAGATGCCCATTTACCGAATGGACATCTGAGCGTGGCACCCGGCGTTCAGTGTCGGGCTTTTTTGTCTGCCTCAGCCAGGCGCCGCTCGATCTGACGGGTCTGCTGCTCTTGTTCTTTGATCGAGGTTGGCGTGATGACCTTGTCCACTGCCTCGGTAGCAGGGTCGGGGCGTTCGAGCACCGGGTCTGGCTCCCGCTCACCTTGTTGGGCCTGTTCAGAAGAAAGCGGCTTGGGGACTTTGTCGCCGGTCTTGCCGTCGTTATGCTTCATGGGCGTCTCCTCCCGTTGGTAGGTGTGTGCAGAGGAGCCCGGTGGCGGGCAGAAAGTTCGATCCGCTTGCCTCAGCGCAACCAGCAGCGCCTGCACTGCCAGCGGGTGATCAAGGCGAGCGTTGGCCACAGCCGCGTCCATGCCTGCGTCATAGGTCCATCCTTGTATTGCAGAGGTTATCGGGGAGACTGACCTGCCGAGGCGGTGGACAATGTGAATCTTGAACTCCGCGCGCCTTGCAGGGCTCCATCGGCTAAGCGAACCCGTCAGCGAAGGTGTTGCCATGACGACCCGAGCTTTGCAGCAGCCCAGCGGTGCCCCGGCGCACCAGCCCCTGTACAGCACCGATATACCCGCCCGGCTGGACCGCTTGCCCTGGACCCGCTTTCATACCTTGCTGGTGTTGGCTCTGGGTATCACCTGGCTGCTCGACGGGCTTGAAGTGACCCTGGCCGGCTCGGTGTCCGGCGCATTGAAGGACAGCCCGGCATTGGCCATGAGCAATACCGAGATCGGCCTGGCGGGCGCTACCTATATTGCTGGCGCAGTGCTGGGCGCGCTGTTCTTCGGCTGGCTGACTGACCGTCTGGGGCGGCGAAAGCTGTTTTTCATTACCCTGTTTCTGTACATCGGCGCCACCGCGGCGACGGCATTTTCCTGGAACCTGTGGAGCTTCCTGTTGTTCCGTTTTCTCACAGGGGCCGGCATCGGCGGCGAGTATACGGCAATCAACTCGACCATCCAGGAGTTCACCCCGGCGCGCTACCGCGGCTGGGTCGACTTGACCATCAACGGCACCTTCTGGATAGGCGCCGCCCTCGGCGCGGCCGGTGCCGTGGTGCTGCTCGACCCGGCGGTTGCAGGTGGCGACCTGGGGTGGCGGCTGTGCTTCGGTATCGGTGCGGCGCTGGGCCTGGTGATCATGTTGATGCGCCTGTGGGTGCCGGAAAGCCCACGCTGGCTGATGATCCACAACCAGCCTGAAGAGGCCGAGCGCATCGTCGCCAACATCGAACGCCATTACCAGGCGCGCGGCATTGCGATCCCCCCTTTGCAGGCTGCGCCCCTGCGCCTGCGCGCACGTGACCACACGCCGCTGCGCGAGGTGTTCCACAGCCTGTTCGTCGAGCATCGGCGCCGCGCATTGGTCGGGCTGACCTTGCTGACCTCGCAGGCCTTCTTCTACAACGCGATCTTCTTCACCTATGCCCTTGTGCTGACGGACTTCTACGGGGTGGCGTCTAGGAAGGTGGGCTGGTACATCCTGCCGTTTGCGCTTGGCAACTTCTGCGGCCCGCTGTTGCTGGGCAGGCTGTTCGATGTGATTGGCCGGCGCATCATGATCAGCGCCACCTACCTGGTCTCCGGCGTGCTGCTGACCATCAGTGGCTACCTGTTCGAGCAAGCGCTGATCGACGTCACCCAGCAGACCGTGGCCTGGATGGTCATCTTCTTCTTCGCCTCGGCGGCAGCCAGTTCCGCCTACCTCACCGTCGCCGAGACATTCCCGCTGGAAATCCGGGCACTGGCCATCGCGGTGTTCTACGCATTTGGCACCGGCCTGGGTGGGCTGATCGGGCCAACGTTGTTCGGGGCGCTGATCGAAAGTGGCGAACGTGCCAATGTGCTGTACGGCTACCTGATCGGGGCTGCCTTGATGATCATTGCCGGCCTGACCCAGGCTGTTTGGGGCGTAGCGGCCGAACGCCGTTCCCTGGAACATGTAGCCCGGCCGCTGTCGCAGATCGGCGAAACGTGAGCCGCCGTCGGTCCAGCGGATGGCACCAGGCGGCCCAGGCTTAGCTATCGACCCGAGGCGCACATCTGAAGGCGGGGCCGCTTCGCGGCCCATCGCCGGCAAGCGCGGCGCCCACAAAACAAACGCTAACTTACTGATTGGGCGGGGATCGTGTAGGAGCGGCTTCAGCCGCGAACACCGGCGAAGCCGGTGCCATCCACCGCGGCGCCTGCTTCACGGCTCAAGCCGCTCCCACAAGGTCTGCGGCGCGCTCGCGGGCTTTGTTCCCTGCGCGACAACGCAGCCCGAAGGCCTGGGCAATCTCCCACAGAGAGATAACCAGTCTCCGGGCCTGCCCAGTACCTGTGGGAGCCGGCTTGCCGGCGATGGGCCGCGAAGCGGCCCCGGCCTTCGGATGTCCGCCATGGGCGAAATAGGTCAGTGGTGATCGGCTGCTTTTGACCCGAAGCGGTCCCTAGATGCCTTGGGGTGAGTGCGGTGTTCGGATGTGTTCGCCTTGAAATCTTCAGCGCCTATGAGATCGAGCGCCGCCCGCGCGGCGCTCGATCTCGTAGGCGCAGACGATGTCATGGCGAAAGTCCGCAATGGGTCGAAAGCGGTCGCTCCCCTTGTACGCTGACGCGGGATCTGTTCCACCAACGATCAGCTTTTGTGAGAGGTGAGTAGGATTTTTTCAGCTTTTCTGTGAAAAGCCCCACTTCGATTCACCAAAAAAATGGCCAGGCTTCCCAGTTCACGGGGCCTGGCCAGTCACCTATTTTGTGAACCTACAGGCCGCTAGGCGGCCCCCGGCGATCTAGCGGGTGAAGCGCGGTATCGGCAAGCCGAGGCTCTCGCGCAGGGTAGTGCCCTCATAAGCGGTGCGGTATACCCCACGCTCCTGCAGCAACGGCACTACCTCCTCGGTGAACCGGCGGAACTGCCCCGGGTGGCCAATGTAGATATTGAAGCCGTCCAGCGCCCGCGCCTCGAACCAATCGGCCATCTTCGCCGCCACGGTGTGTGCCGAACCCACGAACGCCCCCGGCCGCAACTGGCGGCCGAACTCCACGGCCTGGCGCAGGCTGAAGCCCTTGTCCCTTGCCTGGTCGGCAATGCGCTTGGCGTTGGTGAAGAAGCTGCTGCGGGCGTATTCCAGGCTCTCCTGCGGGAACGGCGCATCCAGGTCATAGCGGCTGAAATCATGCCAGCCGAAATTGCGCCCGAACTCTTTCAACGCCAGTTCAAAGCTGTGGTCAGCCTGGTGGTAGTGACGCTCGATTTCTCGGGCATGGTCGTCCGTATCGCCTACGTAGATCTCTGCCCCCGGCAACACCAGCAACTGCTCCGGGTCACGCCCCAGGCGCTCGGCACGGCCCTTGATGTCCCGGTAGAACGCCTGCCCCTGCTCGATGCTGGCGGCATGGGTGAACACCACGTCGGCAGTGGCGGCGCCCACGTCACGGCCCTGCTCGGAATCGCCCGCCTGGAAGATCACCGGCTGGCCCTGCGGCGAGCGCTGGATGTTCAGCGGGCCGACCACTGAAAAGTGCTCGCCCTGGTGATTCAGTGCATGCAACTTGGACGGGTCGAGAAAGCGACCGCTGGCACGATCCCGGGGGAAGGCGTCGTCTTCGTACGAATGCCACAGCCCTTGCACCACTTGCACATGCTCCTGCGCCCGGGCGTAGCGGGTGTCGTAGTCGTAGTGCTCGTCCAGACCGTAGTTGCCGGCGGTGCCGGCATCACCACTGGTGACCACGTTCCAACCGGCGCGGCCCTTGCTGATCAGGTCCAGCGAGGCGAGCCGGCGGGCGACGTTGAACGGCGCGTTGTAGGAAGTGGTGAGGGTGCCGACCAGGCCGAGGTGGCGGGTGCTGACCGCCAACGCCGAGAGCAGGGTCAAAGGCTCCAGACGGTTGAGGTAGTGCGAGGGCGAGCCTGGGGTAATGAACTGGCTGTCCACGATGAACATCAGGTCGAACAACGCTGCCTCGGCCGTGCGGGCGATGTCGATGTACCAGTCGATGTTGACGCTGGCGTCGGCAGGCAGCTCGGGGTCGAGCCACAGGTTATGCCGGCCAGGGCCGCCGCAGCCCATGGTCAGGGCACCGAGTTTGATCTGTCGTTTGCTCATGGGGATCCCTTCATTGGCTGCTGACGGCGGGCGCCTGGAAGGCCGCGCCGAACGAGGTGTCGAACAGGTCCGCCGCCGGGTAGGGCTTGATCAGCCCAAGCCCGGCGAAAAAGTCCACGGTCTTCTGCGCATCGGCGATGACCTGCGGGCTCAGCGGTGCCAGGTCGGTGCGCGCACGGGCGAACCAGGTGCGGGCGATATCGCGGTCGGCACGGGTTCGCTGGGCCCAGGCATCGGCATAGGCCTCGGTATTGGCCGGGTCGTTCAGGGTCCAGTCACGGGCCTTTTTCAGGCGCTGCAGAAAGTCGGCGATCTGCGCACGCTTTTGCTCCACCGCCTTGCTGTTGGCCACCACGAAGCTCTGCGCCGGAATTACCCCCTCGGCTGTGGCCAGCACGCGGGCGCCCTGGCGCTCCTGCTGGGTGACGTAAGGTTCCCAGGTGGCGATGACATCCACCGAGCCGCCGTCCAGGGCGTGTGAGGCATCCAGCGCGCTGAGGTAGCGCAGCTCCAGGGCGTCGCGCGGCACACCGGCCTTGTCGAGGGCGCTGAACAGCAACTGCTGGCTCCACGAACCCTTCCAGATCGCTGCGCGTTTGCCACGCAGGTCCTGCAGGCTGTGGATGGGTGAATCCTTGCGCGCCAGGATGGCCACGCCTTCGAGGTTCTGCCGGCTGACCGCGATCACCTTGATCGGCGCGCCCAGGGCGCCGAGAAACAGCGGCGGCGCGTCGCCCAGCAAGCCGATGTCGAGGCTGCCGACGTTTAGCGCCTCGGCCACCGGCGAGCCCGCGGTGAACTGCTTCCATTCCAGGGTGTAAGGCAAGTTGTCGAGCACCCCGGCCGCTTCCATGACGGCGCGGGCGTTGTAGCTCTGGTCACCGACCACCAGCGTCTGGGCTGCGGCGGCAAGGCTGAAGGTAGTGGCCAGCAGCGTGGCAGCCAGGTGTTTCATATAGCGCACGTTCGTCTCCAGATGCCCCATCAGGGGCAGATGAGCCGATCCGCGCGTGCGGTCTCGTCCAGGGTTTATCTATAGCCAAAAGGCATTAATAGAGTGTTGTTTATAAACTAAAGTGTATTTGCGAGCCTGTGAAATGCGCATTAGGCATAACCTCATGCCTTTGGCGACGGCAATTTGAAAACAGAATAGCGCAGCTGTAAATGCATTATTTGCATATTAGCTTATGATTATTTTGCATTTTGAGAATAGAAAGAGGATTTGCTAGGGTTGACCGGAACCCGAAAGCCGAGCCTGAACCATGACCCAGAACCTGCGCCCGGAGCGCTTGCGTCATTTCATCGACAGCCTCGCCGCGCTGCTCGACCAGCAGCCCGACGAACCTGCACTGCTTGACCGCGGCCAGCAACTGCTGGCCGAGCTGGTCTCCCATGACGACTGGCTGCCGGACGACCTTGCCCAGCCCGACCCGCAGCGCTATCAGCAGTACTTGCTGCATTGCGACTCACGCCAGCGCTTCTCGGTGGTGAGCTTCGTCTGGGGCCCTGGGCAGCAGACGCCGGTACACGACCACCGGGTGTGGGGCCTGATCGGTATGCTGCGCGGCGCGGAACTCGCCCAAGGCCTGGAGCGCGACGCCCAGGGCAAGCTGCTGCCTCTTGGCGCGGCAGTGCGCCTGGAGCCGGGCCAGGTGGAAGCGGTGTCGCCGCGCATCGGCGACATCCATCAGGTCAGCAATGCCTTCGACGACCAGGTGTCGATCAGCATCCACGTCTATGGCGGCAACATCGGCGCAGTCCAGCGCGCAGTCTATGCCGAGGACGGCAGCGAAAAACCGTTTGTTTCCGGCTACTCCAATACCCGCCTGCCCAACATCTGGGACCTGTCCAAAGAGAACCTTGCCCCATGAGCTCCGTCACTACCCGCAGATACCACGACATCCGCCGCGCCCTGCTGGCCCGGGAGGAACTGGCCCTGATCGACGTGCGCGAAGAAGACCCGTTCGCCCAGGAGCATCCCTTGTTCGCCGCCAACATTGCGCTGTCCAAGCTCGAGCTGGAAATTTTCGCTCGGGTGCCACGGCGTGATACCGCCATCACTGTCTACGACAACGGCGAAGGCCTCGCCGAAGTGGCGGCGCAACGCCTGCTGGCGCTGGGCTACCGCGACGTCGCTGTGCTTGATGGCGGCCTGGCCGGCTGGCGCGCCGCGGGTGGCGAATTGTTCCGTGACGTCAATGTGCCGAGCAAGGCCTTTGGCGAACTGGTGGAAAGCGTGCGGCATACGCCATCACTTGCTGCCGAGCAGGTCCAGGCGCTGTTGGATGAAAAGGCCAATGTGGTGGTACTGGATGCCCGCCGCTTCGACGAATACCAGACCATGAGCATCCCCGGTGGTGTCAGCGTGCCCGGTGCCGAGCTGGTGTTGCGCGTAGCCGAGTTGGCACCGGACCCCGCCACCCAGGTGGTCGTCAACTGCGCAGGGCGCACCCGCAGCATCATCGGCACTCAGTCATTGGTCAACGCCGGCATTCCCAACCCGGTCGCCGCCCTGCGCAATGGCACCATTGGTTGGACCCTCGCCGGCCAACAGCTGGCCCATGGCCAGGACCGCCGCTTCGCCGAAGTCAGCACCGGTACCCGCGCCAACGCTGCGCGCCAGGCGCGAGTGGTCGCTGACCGCAGCGGTGTGCTGCGCCTGGAACGTGCCGGGCTGCGCGACTGGCAGGCCGACCCCACCCGCACCACCTACCTGTTCGACGTGCGCACGCCCGAGGAATACAACGCCGGCCACCTGCCTGGCAGCCGCTCGGTGCCGGGTGGCCAGCTGGTGCAGGAAACCGACCACGTGGCCAGCGTTCGCGGGGCGCGCATCGTGCTGGTGGATGACGACGGTGTACGCGCCAACATGAGTGCTTCATGGTTGGCGCAGATGGGCTGGCAGGTAGCCGTGCTCGACGGTTTGTCCGAGGCAGATTTCACCGCCACCGGCGAATGGCAGCCGCCCCTGCCCGAACTGCCCGCCGCCAACGAGATCGGTGTCGAGCAACTGGCCAGCTGGCTGCAGCAAGACGGCACTGTACTGCTGGACTTCACCACCAGCGCCAACTACGTCAAGCGCCATATCCCAGGTGCCCACTGGGCGATCCGCGCCCAGCTGGCTGAAACCCTGGAGCGTTTGCCACAGGCCAGCCGCTATGTACTGACGTGCGGCAGCAGCCTGCTGGCGCGCTTCGCCGCACGCGACCTGCAAGCCCTCACCCGCACCCCGGTTTACTTGCTCGAAGGCGGCACCGCGCGCTGGATCGCTGCCGGGCAACCGCTGGAAACCGGCGAAACGCAGCTTGCCGTACCCCGCAGCGATCGCTACCGGCGCCCGTACGAGGGTACGGACACCCCCCGCGAGGCGATGCAGGGGTATCTGGACTGGGAGTTTGGCCTGGTTGCGCAACTGGAGCGCGATGGCACCCATGGGTTCAAGGTGCTCTGAACCTGAACGAGCGACAGTCTGTTTTGGGTCGGTAACAACCCATTGTGAACGACAGCCATCGGCCATGGCTGACTTCCGAAGGCCGGGGCCGCTTGGCGGCCCATCGCCGGCAAGCTCGGCTCCCACGGGTACTGCGCAGGCCCGGAGACTGGTTTATCTCTGTGGAGCCGGCTTGCCGGCGATGAGGCCGGTTCTGACTACACAGCGTTGGAACGGTGTCCGCCATGGACCAAAATCAGCCGGTCACCACTGACCGATTTCGACCCGAAGCGGTCCCTAGATGCCTTGGGGTAAGTGCGGTGTTCGGATGTGTTCGCCTTGAAATCTTCAGCGCCTATGAGATCGAGCGCCGCCCGCGCGGCGCATCGCGGATAAATCCGCTCCTACGTTTGTTTCAGACCAGTAACGTCAGTGACAGACGCGCGCGAACCCTTGTTTGTACGACTCGATATCGCGTCATGCACCAAGGCGGTCGCGCGCACCCCTCCGACATAATTGGCCAAAAACAAACGTAGGAGCGGATTTATCCGCGATGCGCCGCGCGGGCGGCGCTCGATCTCATAGGCGCAGACGATGTCATGGCGAAAGTCCGCTATGGGTCGACAGCAGCCGGTCGCGACTGACTGCTATCGACGCTCTGTACCTGTGGGAGCCGCGCTTGCCGGCGATGGGCCGCGAAGCGGCCCCGGTTACAGATGTCCGCCATGGTTGGGCAGTTCAGCCCTTAGTGCATCATGCCCAGCTCGGCATCATCCATCAGTGCTTTGGCCAACGCACTCAGGTAGTGCGAAGCCCAGATCAGCTGTGGTTTATCGTCCATCAAGCCTTCGATGGTCAGGTCCCGCACATAGCCCATCAGCTCTGAAGCCTGTTCGCGGGCATTCTGGCAAGGGATGCCCGCTTCGATGCGAAACAGTGGGTGGGTCTGGTTTTCACCCTGGTAGAACGTAGTCTTGCCGACAGTGACTTTGGTGTCATCTGGGGTCATTGCGTATTCTCCCTGAAGGTTTAGGGCCTGGGCGAACGTCATGACGGGCAACCCGCCTTTAGCTCAGCACCGGTCTCACGCAGCGCGCTGTGCGTATGGGCTTGTTGGCCACAGCGCCCGCCCAGGCAAAACAGGCTTAACGGCCTAGTGCAGGGTGCGCGGCTCGGGCGGCATCTGCAGCTGGATCAGGGCTGATTCGAGCAGCACGCGTAGCGACTCGAGCTCATGCATCGAGGCCATCATCAGAACCGAGGCGGGCGTTCTGGGCTGTAGCGAAACAGCCTGCTGCGCCACGCTCTGCGCGCACAGGGCGAACTCCGCAGCCTGGATGATCGTGTCTTCGAGGGAGTGGTGGTTGTGGGGTGGATCGGGGACCATTTTGAGCATTGCATAGTACCTTCAATTAGGCGGTCACCTATCCGCTGTCAAACAGAAGGGTGGCAGCTGTACATGGGTTGACAGACCGGCGGACTATGCAAGTTCCGGCGCACGCAAGCGTGCCCGCACGTACAGCCGCCATTGAAGGCAAGCCGTATGCATAATACCGTCGCGGCCTGTCAAAGCCGATCGCTGAACAACAGCGACCCGCCGAGACTAGAACGCAGCCCAAGCGACCGCAACGGAAAAAGTGCGGCGAGAGTATGTTTGGGAAATGGACTACAAGGAAGAGGGAAAGTCTGATTTCTTGGTGTTTCCAGCGCTCAAGATGCGGGGTATTGATCGGTCTATGTCAACCAGTCTTGAGATGAATCGATGTTACTGAAACGACGGCCATCCGGCGCTGCTGGCGCTGGACGTCACCACCCTGGTAGGCGGTCAGCCGATCGTGGTCGACGGGAAGGTGATCGGTGCGGTGGGCGTGAGCACCCCGGTAGGGGCCCACGACGATCCGATCTCGCTAGCTGTTGTGATGTCTCACCCAGCGCAACGCAACCGGTTGAGCCGTTAACGTCACGCTGTAGTGGATCACCGAAAGATCGATAGCGGTCACCCCTGACTGCTATCGCTAGCTGCCCATGGTAGTGGGCTGCTGGCGAACGCCGAAGTACTCCATTTCGTCAGACGTGATGCCGTGTTTTTAGAATTTCACCGTGTAATCTACATTGACTCTCGTTTCGTTGTCGTCTCTGAAGGTTGCCGCTGAGCTCAGATCGTTTCGGTAAAATGCATGCCGGACGCGAAACGCTAAATCTCTGGCTGGCCCAGACTGTACGACATAGGAAAGCTCCAGGTCTTTCGAAGACTCTGTGAGGTCGCTGCCTCCGAGATGGGGCAAATCAATGTTCGTTCCCCTTAGATAGCGGATCATGCCCGTGAGCCCCGGAATACCCATCGCCACAAAGTTGTAATCGTATCGCAGAAGCATTGTGCGTTCTTTGGGGTTCACGAAATCCGCGCTCATGGTCCCATCACTCAGAACGACAGGCTCGCCTCCAGCGAGATAGGCGAAGGCCGTGTCTCCGGTTTGATACATGTAGCCCATTCCAAACGTATGCCCACCCGTTTGGTAGCTCATCGTCAGCCCAGCATTAAGGTTGTCTACTTTGCCAGCCTCCGCACGCCCGTTTTCCCGACTGTCGAACACTCGCAACTCCGTTTTCAACTTCCCCCGCCCAACTGCAATAGAATGAATACCTCCAATGAAGTCCTGCTCATAGATATTTTCAAGATTTGCGTGGTAATAACGCGCTGTGAAATTTTCTGAAACGCGGTATTCGCCACCCAGGTAGTCGAAGCGATCAGAGAATACGCCAGGCTTGAACCGTCCGTTCGGTGAAGCCATTGCGATGAGCTGGTTGTTTGTCGAGTCCCTAAGGTTGACTCGATCCATTCGCCCGGCCTGTAACGTGAGGTTCTCAACCTCTGAGCTCGTTATTGACGAGCCCCTGAAAGTTTGAGGCAGGAGGCGTGCAGGGCTAGCAGTGATCACGGGAAGCGCGGGAAGTTGCGTGCCTACTGAAAGGTTCGTTTGTGAGAATCGAGCTTTCACCGCAACGCCGAGTTCAGAGTACGCGTCTTGTGCTCTGCGCGTCTGTGGATCTATAGGCAGCAGTTGGGTGCCCCACCGTTCAGGTGACGAATCAAGTTTCACCCCAAGCATCCCTGTGAGATCCAGGCCCAAGCCTACGGGGCCATCTGTGTAGCCAGAGTTCGCTTTGATAATGAAGCCTTGAGCCCATTCACGAACTGCCGAAACTGATGAGTCCCCTTTGTAATCTCGATCGAGATAGTAATTCCGGGTGGTCAGGGCAACCGTACTGTCTTCAAAAAAAGCTGCTGAAACAACAGTGCTCATGCAAAGCGATGGCACGCCTAGCGCAAACAGCGGCAAGCAATCGGCAAAACGTCGCATCGGATTTACCTTCTTGTTATGGTTTTTTGGTATTTCAGAGGCTTGTGGCAGCGTGTAGTGCTTTGGGTGGAATTATTCTCAGCAGGGCGACAGCTATAGCGGCGAGAACGAACGTCATTGCGAACAGCATGTACAAATCAGAAGGGGTCCATTGCGCGTCGATCAGCCGTCCAGCTACAAGAGGGGAGGCAATCGCTCCCGCGCGGCCAATGCCGATACCCCAACCCAAGCCAGTCACACGCTGGCTAGCGTCGTAGATGGAGGGTGTCAGCGCGTAGAGCCCCGCCACACAACCATTCACGAAAATGCCGATCAGGATGGCCAGCGCAAATGCCAGGTTCAGTGTGTTGGTAAATTTGACAAAGACGGCGAGCAGCAAGGCGTTTGCAAGGAGGTAGATCATCAGTACTTTGGACAACCGGAAGCGTGCGGCCAATAGCCCTACCAACGCAGTTCCGAATATACCCCCCACGTTGAGCAGCACACCTCCGGTGATACCTTGCTCATTGGACAGCCCCGCAGTGACAAGCAATCTTGGGGTCCAGCTCATTACAAAGTAGAAACCGAACATGACCAGAAAGAATGACGCCCAGATCAGCAACGTTGAGCGCAAGAGGGCGGGGGAGAACAGCTGAGCGAACGATGCTCGCAGTGATGGGCGCTCAACCTGGCTCGTTTCAGGCATTTCGGCAAGTGGTGCGAGTTTCACCTTGAGGCGCAATTGGTTGATCCGCTTGATTGCGCTTTCGGACTTGCTCGACATCAAAAACGCGAGCGATTCTGGCAGCCACAAAAACAACGCTGGAAGGGTTGCGAGCGTGACGAACCCACCATAAAGAAACACGGACCTCCATCCCAGCGCAGGAATCATTTTTGCTGCGATTAGCCCACCAATGGTGGCGCCAAGCGCGTAGGCAGTCGATTGCAGGCTGATTGCGAGTCCCCGCCAGCGCTTGTTGGCGTATTCGCCAGCGATGACATAGCTGCTGGCCAAGATGCCACCGATTCCCAGGCCGGTCACGAAACGGAAGGCTGCAAGCATCTGTGGGCCGGTGGCCTGCGAGGATAGGACCATGCCAGTCCCTGCCACGCCTACACAGACAAGAATCAGCGGCCGACGACCGAAGCGGTCAGCCCAAGGGGCAATGAACAGTGAGCCAATTGCCATGCCGACCAAGCCAGCGCTCAGCAGATAACCAAGCCGCAGTCCGTTGAGCCCCCAGTCAGCGGCGACGGAGGAGGCTGTGAAGGCCATCACCAGAACGTCGAAGCCGTCTAGCATGTTGATTACGAAGCAGAGCGTGATGACCCACCATTGGAAGGCGGACATCTTTTTCTCATCGAGCTGGTGCCCGGCGTAGTTACTCATGACGGCAGGCCTCTTGACTGATGAAAGGCCTGTACGTCAGGTGCGCGGACAGGCTCTGCAGCTTTGGCTGGGCGGTGAGTAGGAGAGACATGGAGTAATCATTTTTTTGTACCTCAACCTTACTGGCCTCGAGATACACAACACCACGATTTCCGGACATAGCTAGGCCTCGCTCTCTTGTAGTTATCATTGAACAAGTTGCACGCTGGTGCTGGGTGTTTCAGAGCGCCCCAGGTGGGGCGGTATTGCGTTTGCGGCGTGTAAAAAAGTGCATAGATACCCGCACGATATAAATGCACTGCGCACTCAACTAACGGAGTTGCAAAGTTTTTCGATGATGCGACGGGCTCTGTTGGCGCCAGCATCGACATGGATGTCGATCATGGGCCGCTCACCGAACCGGCACATGTTCTTGTATTGAGACTCGATGACGACCTTGTCTTCATCGAACGTCATCATTGTTTGCTGGACGACCTTCGCCTTGACCTCTTCGTGATTGCTTTTCGGGTTGGTGGCGATTGTCCAGAAGTAGTGGCTGGTGGTCTCGGTTTCTGGGGTCACACCGTGGAAACCGCGCATATGGAAGCCACCACGTTGTGGATTGTCCAAGGACTCGGTCCCCGCATCAGTGGCACCTGTCCAGATACGCAAGTGGCTGACATGGAATTCAATTTCCTGCCATCGGTCGACAGTGTCTTTGAACGGATAAGCGGCCACGTACGTCGGCGGCGGCACAGAGCCGGGCATGTGCCGAACCACACGAACATGATTGTCGTCACTTTCTACTGTCATTTTCGCATTCATGTGAATGCTGGCATTCCCGCCAATCGTGCGTAGGTGCACATAGCCCAAATGGCTCAGATCCATCAAGTTGTCGTGAATGAGCTGATACGGGGCATCGTAGTGATACACATCACCGTCAAAAAGATAGTCTCCACTGCTGTGGATATCGTAAGAGGGTGGTTCAGTAGTAGGCTCAGGATGTTCGGGGCTTGCGAACCAGATCCAGACAATCTGATCTTTTTCTACGACGTGGAAGGCTGCCACCTTCGCTTTACTCGGAATTTTGTCTTGCCCAGGAATCTCGATGCATTTGCCTTCATCGTTGAACAAGAGGCCATGATAGCCACAGCGAAGTCCCCCCGCCTCAAGTGTGCCGTCGGAGAGAGGCAACGCCCGATGGCAGCAGCGGTTCTCAAGGGCCGCTACCTTGCCATCCGCGGTGCGGAACATGACGACTGATTTATTCAACAAGGTTCGGCCTACGGGGCGATCCTTGAGTTCCCAACCCAAAGCAGCCACATACCATTGGTTGAGCGGAAATGTGGAGGGTTTGGCAGGCAAGATGTCCTGGGCCAACGACTGAAGAGAAGAGGCAGTCATAGGAGTCTCCATTAAACAGTTAGGTTTTGTCTGACACTAGAGATCAAGTACGAGCCGATGGGACTTCGCACGAGAGCAACACGGGGTGAAACAATCATTTCTGGCGTGCTCATCGGCCGTCATGAATTGATCCCTGTGATCGGGGATACCTTCCAGTACGCGTGTCACGCACGTCCCACAGACGCCTTGTTCACAGGACGTTTCTACTTCGACTCCCGCTTCGTCCAATACCTCGAACACGGTGCGGTCTGCCGGAATATCGAATGATCTGCCGCTGCGGGCGAGCACGACTTGGAAGGGGGCATTGGCACCTTGGTCAATGACTGGTCCGGCGAAGAACTCTCTGTGCATCCGCTCTTGCGGCCAGCCGGCGGCCTCACCTGTATCAAGGATGTGATTCATGAAGCCGGAGGGGCCGCAGACGTAGAGATGGCGACCCTCATCGACTGCGTCGAGAATTGCTGCCGCATTCAGTTTTTGCTGTTGCGGACCGTTGTCATCGTGCAGCACTACGCGGTCCGCGAAGGGTGCGTCAGCGAGTGCCTTGACGAAGGCTGCCCGGTCGCAGGAGCGAAAGCAGTAATGAAGCTCGAAGTCAGCTTTGCGATGGGCAAGTTCATACGCCATGGCCAGGATCGGGGTAATGCCGATACCACCTGCAAAAAGCAGATGACGTGCAGCGCCATGATCCAGTTTGAACAGGTTGCGCGGCGCACTGATGGTCAGTTCATGGCCTTCGCCGACAATCGAATGCATTGCCTCTGATCCGCCACGGGAGTTGGGTTCCTTGAGGACACTGATCAGATAACGATTGCGCTCTCGGGGGTCATTGCACAGCGAATACTGGCGAATGAGCCCACCCGGGATATGGACATCGATGTGAGCACCGGCCTCGAAAGGTGGCAGGGTTTCACCCTTCACGGGGCTCAATTCAAAGCTGCAAACACCTTCAGCTTCGTTTGCCTTGCGGCTAACGTTTACTTGAAGCATTACTCATCCCCCCACAGTTAAGTGGCTACAAAAAGAATACGGGTGGTTAATTCAACTGGGAGGAGGTCAGCCTGGAGCGAACGGCGGCCGCTCAGGTTTGCAGCTAGACACGCGGAAGGCGAGTGGATCGCGGATTTTCATGGCACTACCTGATAATTATTTTTGTGAGGTGCTTTGACGGCATATCATGCTGGGCTGGCCCCAGCTATTGGTTGAGTTAATCCTCGGATCAATTAGTTGCGGTGTCAACTAATTTTTCGAGAACTCGATTGGAGGTGTGCGCTCAATGGCCTCGGAACCCCAGCTGGACCTCGCTCGCTACGTGCCAGCGCAGCTGAATTTTTTATCCAACAAGCTCTCGTCAGGCGCTTCCCAGTGCTATCGCAAACACTTCGAGATTGGTGTTGTGGAGTGGAGGATGCTGTCCATGCTGGCTGTGGAAAGCGGGATCACTGCCAATCGGATCTGCCAGGTGATCGGTCTGGACAAAAGTGCTGTGAGCCGCGCGCTGCACGCGTTAGAGGTGGCAGGGCGAGTTCGCACAGAGGCGGATCCTGCTGATGGACGACGCTACACCGTGTCGCTTACAGAGAGCGGTACGCAGTTGTACAAGCGGGTCTTGAAGGTTGCGCTTGAGAGAGAGCGCCGTTTGCTCAGTGGCCTTTCACCTTCGGAAGTGGACACGCTGATCGACCTGCTCGGTCGCCTGAACGCCCAGGTCGCCAACGTCAATGAGTACGATCCAGAGAAACCGTGAATCGATTGCCTTTGTGGGCATGTCCTGTGGCTGAGAAGAGGTTGGCTCACTGGCGATAATCCACAAGCCAAGCTCTCGGCCGTGATGAGCTACACCACTTCCTGGGACGGAACCTTCATAGACTTGAAATTGCTGCAGCGTGGAACTGCCACCGTTACCCGGTACGGGGGCAGTTCCAAGTCCTGGAGACCGCTCAATGGGAATGTCGCGGCATCCCTCCTTCGCGGGCAATCACACGCATGTACAGGGTGGCCGGTTCCAGGCAGCCACCGGTGGACAATTGCCCGACCAATTGGCGGTAGAGCTCTTGCCATGGTGTCTGAGAGACTGGGATGTTCGGCTTCCAGGCTGCGCGACGGCGCTCCACTTCCTTGTCGTCTACCAGCAGGTCGACGCGACGTTGGTTGAGGTCGACGCGCAGCAAGTCGTTGGTCTGAAGCAGTGCCAGGCCGCCCCCGACCGCCGCTTCCGGCGACATGTTGAGAATCGACGGGCTGGCCGAGGTGCCGCTCTGGCGACCGTCACCCAGGCACGGCAGCGAGTCGATGCCCTTTCTGATCAGCGCCGCCGGTGGCGCCATGTTGACCACCTCTGCACTACCCGGGTAACCCACGGTGCCGGCGCCACGGATCACCAGGATGCAACGCTCGTCGATGTCCAGTGCTGGGTCATCGATGCGCGCGTGGTAGTCCTCGGGGCCCTCGAACACGATGGCCCGCGCCTCGAAGCTGTTTTCCTTGCCGGGCTCTGACAGATAGGTCTTGCGGAAGGCTTCGCCGACTACCGATATCTTCATGATCGCACTGTCGAAGAAATTGCCACTGAGAACGATGAACCCAGCGCTGTGCTTGAGCGGCTCGTCGAACGGCAGAATCACGTCGCGGTTGCTGGTGACCGTGTCGCTGACCACCTCGCCGATGGTCTTGCCGCTGACCGTGGCGCAGGCTTCGTGCAGGCGGCCCGCCTTGCGCAATTCGTGCATCACCGCCGGTACGCCACCGGCACGATGGAAACCTTCGCCCAGGTACTTGCCCGCTGGCATGCAGTTGACCAGCAGCGGCACGTCTTCGCCAATGCGCTGCCAGTCGTCGAGCGACAGCTCGATGCCCATGTGTCGAGCGATGGCGATCAAGTGTGGTGGGCAATTGCTTGAGGCGCCTAGCGCCGAGGCTACAGCGATGGCGTTCTCGAATGCTTCTCGGGTCATGATTGATGAGGGGCGTACGTCTTGCATCACCAACTCGCAGATGCGCCTGCCGGTGGCGTAGGCCATCTGCCCGCGTTCCCGATAGGGCGCGGGGATACTGGCGCAACCGGGCAGCGACATGCCAAGGGCTTCGGCCAGAGCGTTCATCGACAGCGCCGTGCCCATTGTGTTGCAGTGGCCAACCGACGGCGAAGCGGCGGTAGTCATTTCCATGAAGCCTTCGTAGTCGATTTCGCCGGCAGCCATCAGATTGCGTGCGTGCCACAGCACCGTGCCCGAACCGATCAGCTGGCCCTTGTGATGGCCGTCGAGCATTGGCCCGCCGGACAGGACAATGGCAGGCAGGTCGGTGGTGGCGGCGGCCATCAAGCAGGCTGGCGTAGTCTTGTCGCAGCCGGTGGTCAACACCACGCCATCCAGCGGGTAGCCATGAAGGATTTCCACCAACCCCAGGTATGCCAGGTTGCGGTCGAGCGCGGCGGTGGGCCGACGGCTCTGTTCGGCTATAGGGTGCACCGGGAATTCCATCGGAATGCCTCCAGCATCACGGATGCCGGCCTTGACCCGCTGGGCCAGTTCCAGGTGGTGGCGGTTGCAGGGCGTCAGGTCACTTCCGGTCTGTGCGATGCCAATGATCGGCCGCCCCGATTGCAGTTCATCGCGGGTCAGGCCGTAGTTCATGTAGCGCTCGACGTACAGCGCGGTCATGTCGGCGTGGCTCGGGTCGTCGAACCATTGCTGACTGCGCAGCGGGCGTTTCGGGGTATCGGTCATATCGCTCTCTCTTGTATTTGTTGGCCACCGGTCAGCGTTGCGGTACACCCGCGCCTGCATGGCTGTGTAGGGGGGAAGCACCGCTTGCCACTGCGTCGTCCAGTGCAGTCAGGTCGCGGCCACGGGTTTCGGTCGACAGCCAGGTGCCGATCAAGGTCAGCCCAGTCAGAACCAGGGTGTAGAGGGCCAGCACCCAGTAGGCACCACCGGCCAGACCGACCAGGAATATACCCAGGATCGGCGCCAGGCCGCCGGATAGCATCGCGCCGATTTCTCGGGCCAGAGCCACGCCGGAGTAGCGGTAGCGATTGCCGAACAGTTCGGTGAAATGCGCGCACTGGGCCCCAAGCATGCTATTGGCGGCCAAGGCGAAGCCACCTACTACTGCGATGCACACCAGTGTCGAGTCGCCGCTATCGATCATCCACCACGAGGGGAATGCCCACAACGCGCCGAACAACGCCCCGCCACGGTACACCGCCAGGCGTCCGAAGCGATCGGACAACGCACCGAACAATGGGGTGGTGAACACGCTGAGGATACTGGCGGCCAGCACCGCATTGGTCCCTACGGTGGCCAGGTTGGCACCATCCTGGCCGAGATGGCGGCTGGCGAAACCGGTCAGGAAGGCTATTGAAACAGTGGCATAGAGGGTCGAGCAGCCAGTTTCGGCCATGCGCATCAAAGTAGTAGCCGCCAGTGGCCGACGGGCATTACGCAACACGGCGCGCATCGGCGATTCGATAACCTGCTGGCTCTGGCTGAGCTGCTGGAACACCGGGCTTTCTTTGAGCTTGAGGCGGATCCATATGGCCATGAATATCAGCACCACGCTCGCCAGGAAGGGTATCCGCCAGCCCCAGTCGAGCAATTGCTCCTGTGTCAGCGAGGTCTGCATCACTTGGAAAGTGATGGTGGCAAGGGCCAGGCCGCTGAACACCCCGATGAAGGGCAGGGCGGCGTAGAACCCTCGCCGCTCACGCGGAGCCAGCTCGGCCATCAGCGTCGCCGCGCCGGTCTGTTCGGCACCAGCACCGAAACCTTGCAGCAGGCGCAGCAGTACCAGCAGCACGGCCCCAGTGGCGCCGGTCGGTAGCAGGCCGATCAGGGTGGTCGCTGTGCCCATCAGGGCAATGGTCAGCAACAAGACCAGCTTGCGCCCTTTGCGGTCACCCAGCGAGCCAAAGAAAAGGCCGCCGAACGGCCGCGCCAGGAAGCCTGCGCCGTAGGTGGCGAAACTGGCGAGCAGGGCGCCAGTCGTACCGAGGGAGGGAAAGAATATATGGCCGAAGACCAGCGCCGAGGCTAGCCCATAAATGGCGAAATCGTAGTACTCGAGGGCACTGCCGATTGCGCCGGTATAGATCGCCCGTCGCAGCTGACGCGGGTCGGGCACTGTGTCCTTGGCTTGGGTTTGCATGTTTTGCCTCGCTTTTTTGTTGTTATGGGCCCGGCAGGAATCGTTTGTTTTACGGCTTCAGGAGCCCTCGAGCGGCTAGGTTTTGCATCATCGCGGCGAGGCCAAAGGTCCAAGGGTGGGCTTGGTCGCTTGTTGTGACTTGGTTATGCAGGTGGCCCAGGAACGTGCTGGCAATGCGTACTCGGTCGCCGGGTTTGTGAGTGAAGCCGGCGCCTGGCTGGTCGCGGTCCTCGGTGGGAGCGAACAGCGTGCCGAGGAACAGCATGAAGCCGTCGGGGTACTGGTGGTTTTCGTTGAGGGTCTGGCGCACCAGATCCTCGGGGTCGCGGCTGATCTGGTCCATCGAACTGTGGCCAAGCAGGCGGTAGCCATCGCTGCCTTGGACTTCCAGATCGACCACACAGCGGCGCACTGTGTCTAGGTTGAAGGTTTCGTCGAACAGGCGAATGAACGGGCCGACGGCGCAAGAGGCGTTGTTGTCCTTGGCCTTGCTCAGTAGCAGCGCGCTACGGCCCTCGAAGTCGCGCAGGTTCAAGTCGTTGCCCAAGGTCGCGCCATGAATCCGCCCGCGGCTGTTGACTGCCAGTACCACCTCCGGTTCGGGGTTGTTCCATGCCGATTTTGGGTGCACGCCGATAGCGCTGCCGCTGCCGACAGCTGCCAGCACCGGGGCTTTAGTGAATATTTCCGCATCCGGACCGATCCCGACCTCCAGGTATTGGGACCACATGCCCTTTTCTTTCAGCAGTGCTTTCAACGCCATTGCCTGAGGAGAGCCGGGCCGCACCGCACGCAAGTTGTCACCGATCACTGTGCGCACTGTGGCACGTACTGCTTCGGCTTTGCTGGCGTCGCCGCCTGCCTGCTCCTCAATGACCCGCTCGATCATGCTGGCGGCGAATGTCACTCCTGCGGCTTTGATTACCTGCAGGTCGACTGGCGCGAGCAGATAGGGCTTGCTGGCATCGAAGGCCGCACCGCTGTTGCTCAGCAGCGCCTCGACGCTACCCATAAATCGGCCTGGCGTGCTGCGTACAGCCTGCAGTGGATCTTCGTGCTCGAGCAACTGACTAAGGGTGGCGAAGCATTCGGACAGGTCGAACACGCCGTCATTACGCAGAACTATCGGCGAGGGGCCGCCGGGTTCACCGGGTGTCCAGGCGCGGCCGATAAGGGTACCGGCCAGGCCGTCGTCAGGAAGAGTATTGGCGCAAGTGAGCGTTATCGGCATGGCAGCTAGGTCTCTTGGATTTGAAAGCTGCACGCTAGGGCAAACCGTGCGATAAACTCCAATGGCATCTTTTCACTATTCGATAACATCAGGTTATTGCACCAAAGGTGGATTCATGTCGGACCTTTCTTTTTCTCACGTCTGCAACTGGCTTAAGTTCCGCCACCTCCTGCTCATCGACACACTCGGCCGCACCCACAACATGCATCTGGCAGCGCAGCAGATGAACCTCAGCCAGCCGGCGATCAGCAAGATGCTCAAGGAGATCGAGAACCTGCTCGGCTTCGCCCTGTTCGAGCGTCTGCCACGAAGCATGCCGCCCACCGCCTTGGGCGAGCAGGTGGTGCGCTATGCACAGATCGCTCTCAATGATGCTCGGAACTTCGTCGACCAGATCGACAGCTTGCGCCAAGGAGGCCACGGTCATTTGAAGGTTGGCGGCATCTTTGCCGCCACCGCCGTGGCATTGCCCGATGCCATTGTCGAGATCAAGCAGCGCAAGCCGTTGCTTTCGATCGAGGTGGTGGAGCAGACCAGCGACCATCTCATGGCAATGTTGGAGGACAAGAACCTTCACTTGGCGGTAGCGCGATTCACCGATGTGTCGCAATGCCAGCGCTTCGACTTCCAGCCGCTGGCGCCGGAGCCGTTCTGCTTCGTGGTCAACGACCAGCACCCTTTGAGCGAAGCCGGGCCGGTGACGCTACCTCAGTTGCTCGAGTGGCCGTGGATCCTCTACCCCAAAGGCACGCCAATTCGCGGTCGCATGGAGCGCGCGTTCGCCGAGGCGGGCGTCGCAGTGCCACGCAACACAATCGACACCATTTCAATGCAGACCTTCCTCAAGGTGCTGTTGGGTGGCCCGATGATCGGCATGTTGCCCCAAGCGATGGTCGAGCCACATCTTGCCAGCGGGGTACTCATCAACCTCGACACGCCGCTGCACCTGCCTCCCCAGGATTACGGCATCCTGACCCGCAAAGGCGAGCTCTTGACCGGTGTGGCGTTGGAGTTTGCCGAGATATTGGTGAACAACGCAGGAAGGGCGCAGACGGACTGATAACACATAGTTATCGGATGATCCCCAAAAGCCATTGGGCAAGAATCGCAGAGCCGCATAGATTAGCGACCACTGTCTTACGCAAGGCGAAGGGACCATTCATGACTTCATTTGCAGGCCAACAATTCATCGGCGGTAGCCGCCGTGCTACTGGAACCGCGACGTTGCACAGCGTGGATGCGCACACCGGGCAGGCGCTACCTGGCGAGTTTTTCCAAGCTACCGAACAAGAAGTGAACGCTGCCGCTTTAGCGGCTGCCGCTGCATATCCAATCTACCGGGCGTTGTCCGCTCTGCGTCGTTCTGAATTCCTCGACGCCATCGCCCAAGCGCTGGATGGTCTGGGCGATGATTTCATTGCTACCGTGTGCCGCGAGACAGCCTTGCCACCAGCGAGAATCATGGGCGAGCGGGCGCGGACCAGTGGGCAGTTGCGGCTGTTCGCCTCGGTGCTGCGCCGTGGTGATTTCGCCGGCGCGCGTATCGACCGCGCGCAGCCCCAGCGCACCCCGCAGCCACGCTTGGACATCCGCCAGTGCCGCATGGGCCTGGGGCCAGTGGCGGTATTCGGCGCCAGTAACTTTCCTCTTGCATTTTCCACCGCCGGTGGCGATACAGCCGCAGCGCTGGCTGCGGGCTGCCCAGTGGTGTTCAAGGCACACAGCGGTCACATGGGTACTGCCCAATGGGTGGCCGAAGCCATCGTAGGGGCCGCCGAGCGTTGTGGCATGCCAGCCGGGGTGTTCAACATGATTTTCGGCAGCGGCGTGGGTGAGGCTTTAGTCAAGCACCCTGCAATTCAGGCTGTTGGGTTCACCGGCTCGCTCAAAGGAGGCCGTGCCCTTTGCGACCTTGCCGCGGCACGACCACAACCGATCCCCGTTTTCGCCGAAATGAGCAGTATCAACCCGGTGCTGGTATTGCCCGGAGCCCTGGCGGTTCGCGCCGAGGCCGTGGCCCGTGAACTGGCTGCCTCGGTGGTGCTCGGGTGTGGGCAGTTCTGTACCAATCCCGGCTTGGTACTGGGGGTGCGTTCTCCTGAGTTCAGCGCTTTTGTCGAACACTTGCGTGCGCAGCTAGCCGACCAGGCACCGCAGACCATGCTCAACAAAGGCACCTTGGCCAGCTATGCCCGCGGCGTGGCCACCCTCAAGGCACAGCCCGGCATTCGCCACCTGGCTGGTGCCGAGCAGCAGGGGAACCAGGCTTGGCCGCAGCTGTTCGAGGCAGATGCGCGGTTGCTACTGGATGGTGAGCCGTTATTGCAAGAAGAAGTCTTCGGACCGGCCACGGTGGTGGTCGAACTGGCCGACCAAGCCCAGTTGCTTACCGCACTGCATGCACTGGGGGGGCAACTGACCGCCACGCTGATCGGCGAGCAGAGCGACCTGGCCGCTGCCGCGCCACTGGTAGCCGTGCTGGAGCAGAAGGCCGGTCGGATACTCGTCAACGGTTACCCGACCGGTGTCGAGGTCTGCGACGCCATGGTGCACGGCGGGCCGTACCCGGCCACCTCTGACAGCCGTGGCACCTCAGTCGGCACACTGTCGATCGACCGCTTCCTGCGCCCGGTGTGCTACCAGAACTTCCCCGATGCGCTGCTGCCCGAAGCCCTGCGCGACTCCAATCCACTAGGGCTGCTGCGACTGGTCGATGGTCAGCCCAGCCGCGAACCGATTCGCTGACAGGCTCCACCATCGGGCGGCTGGGTGCCCGATGCTACCTAAATAACAACAATCAGGCGTGCCCGACATGCCAAGAGGCTGGTTATGGACCATCAAGTTGTCGACCCCGTGCGCGATCAGGCTTTTGAAGATCGCACCTATCGCAAAGTAATCGTACGAATCCTGCCGGTCCTATTGCTGTGTTACATGGCTGCCTATCTCGACCGGGTGAACATCGGATTCGCGAAACTGAGCATGCTGGAGGATCTGCAATTCAGTAATACCGTCTACGCCCTGGGCGCCAGCGTTTTCTTCTGGGGCTACTTCTTGTTTGAGGTCCCGAGCAATTTGTTGCTGCATCGATACGGTGCGCGGTTCTGGATCGCCCGCATCATGCTGAGCTGGGCCATCATCTCCATGGCTGTCGCATTTACCCAGCCACTTGCCTCGTTCTTCCATGTCGAGTCCAGCACCATGTTCTACGTGCTGCGCTTCCTGCTCGGCATCTGTGAGGCGGGCTTCTTCCCAGGGGTGATTCTTTACCTCAACTACTGGTTCCCGACCCATAGTCAAAGCAGGGTGATGTCTGGCTTCCTGATGGCAATGCCGGTCAGCCTGACGCTAGGCGGTATCATGTCTGGCTGGCTTATGACCAGCATGGATGGCTGGCACGGTATGGCGGGCTGGCAGTGGATGCTTCTGGTCGAGGGCGTGCCGTCGGTGATCATGGCGGCAATCGTTTTTTGCTGCTTGTGCGACAACATCGACAAGGCTGCCTGGTTGTCCCCGGATGAAAAGGAGCTGCTCAAAGCCAATTTGAAGCAAGATGAGCACGGTAAGGTTTCACGTCTGAAAGATGTCTTCTTCAGCCCACGTGTCTGGCTGCTCGTATTCATCCTGCTGACTTTCAACACAGGCTTTTATGGCCTGGCCTTCTGGATGCCTTCGATCATCAAGAGCGCAGGTGTGACCAGCAGTCTGGAAATCGGCTTGCTGACCGCTATCCCCTATGGCGTCGCGTTGATCGCCATGTTCCTCAACGCACGCCACTCCAATCGCACTGGCGAACGTCGGCTGCATGCCGCGATCCCAGCGTTTATCGGGGGCTGCGGGTTGATCCTCAGCGCGGCTTTCGCACATGACGTTGTGCTTTCAATCGTATTTCTGACCGTGGCTGCATCAGGGGTGCTTAGCCTGATGCCAATCTTCTGGACGCTGCCGGGCACGGTGCTCTCAGGTGTCGCAGCTGCGGCAGGCATTGGCATGATCAACGCTTTCGGCAACCTGTCCGGTTTTACAGGTTCGATGATTACAGCAGTGGCGGAGAACCTCACCGGCGACATTAACAACGGCACCTATGTGCTGGGCCTGTGCCTGTTCATCAGTGGAGCATTGATCATGGCGATCCCGGCCGCGATGTTGAAGCGGCCCGATTCGCAGCCCCGCACGCAGTTGAAGCTGGAGGCTGCATGAGCATCAGCCAAGGAGCAAGCCAGCGCCAGGCGCTGCTGATGTTGGCGCCGTTGCTCGACGAACACGAAAAAAAGCTCGCCAAGCAATTTGATTTGGTACGAGCGTTTGATTCGAAGGCCCAAGAGGCTGTGCTTGCCGACCGGCCGGAACGTTTCCGCGCGGTGGTGACCAACGGAGTGATTGGGGTGCCAACCACGGCCGTTGGCGCGCTGGTCAATCTTTCATTGATCGCCGTGAACGGTGTTGGAGTTGATGGCATTGATTTGGACCAGGTGAAAGCCCGCGGCATTCGGGTTGAGACGACGATCGATATCCTGACGGATGCGGTGGCGGATCACGCAGTGGCTTTGCTTTTGAGCCTGCTGCGCCAGGTCTGCGTGGCTGACCGATTCGTCCGGGCAGGCATGTGGCGTGAGGGCGCGTTCCCTTCGCTAGGTACCACGTTGCGAGGGCAGCGCGTCGGCATAATAGGCCTCGGACGTATAGGACAAGCGATTGCGAGTCGCCTGTTGCCGTTCGGAGTCAAGTTGGCGTACCACAACCGCAATGAGGTGTATGGCTGCAATTATGCCTACCACTCCAACGCCTGCAGCCTAGCCGCCTACAGCGACATTCTTATCGTGGCTGCCGCAGGAGGAAATGCCACGTCGCGCCTGGTCAATGCGACAGTGCTGGAAGCGCTTGGGGCGAAAGGCTTCATCGTCAACGTGGCGCGGGGTAGTGTGATCGACGAAGCGGAACTGGTTGCGCGATTGCAGGACGGGCGGCTTGGAGGGGCGGCCCTGGACGTGTACATAGATGAGCCACAAGTCCCCCCCAGCTTGTTTGACCTGGACAACGTAGTGCTTCAACCGCACATAGGCAGCGCCACTCTGCAGACAAGGAAGGCGATGGGAGACTACGTCGTTAATGCGGTTTGTCGATGTACGCGGTGAAGGAACGGCGATACGTTAGCGCCCGGGGAAGGCACATTGCGATGCGCTAAGCTGTAATTCTTCAGGATTGAGGTCTCAGCATGGAATGTCACGTTCGTCCCGCCACGAGCAGAGATGCAGCAGCGATTAGCCGTGTAGTTCTAGCCGCCCTGCATGAGTCAAATTCACAGGACTACCCGCCTGATGTGATCGCTAAGGTGGAACAGAGCTTTTCTCCTGAAGTCATCACCACACAGCTCGCCAAGCGCAGGGTTTTCGTAGCCTTGCTGGGCGAAAAAATTATTGGCACTGCCGGTCTCGACGGTGACGTGGTCAGAAGTGTTTTCGTTGACCCGGCTCACCAGAAAGGCGGTATAGGTCGGCATTTGATGGATGTCATTCATGCAACTGCTGCCCGCGCAGGATTTGATGCTGTGTGTGTGCCATCGTCGATTACAGCTGAAAGGTTTTATACCGCGTTGGGTTATCAGAAAATCCGCGACGAGTTTCATGGGGCGGAGCGCACCATCGTCATGGAAAAGCGGCTCTAGGATTAGGCCAGACTATTTATGCGCATCACCTCGACCTGGGGCTGCAACTGCAACGCTTGCGCTCTTGGCGGGATGAAAGCTGGCAGCGTTGCCGCCGGCTGCTCTTGGTAGAGCGGTAGCCATTTACGGATGACGTTGGCATTGATGGCGAGACTGGAGTTCGCCGTACGCCTACCCGGTCGCGACTGACCGCTATCGACCCATTGCGGCCATTCGCGGAGGCCAATACACGGCCTATTGCGCCCCTTCGACCCTATCGCTCGATAGGTGATCATGGCGCACTTCGATACAGATATGGCCTAGTTCGAAGCTACTATCTTGGCTCTGTGGGGCTATTCCAAGCGTTGCTACAGTGGGCTCCATCAACCATCCACCCACTACGAGCAACTACCCATGAACAACCGCCTTGATTACTTCAAACTGTCTCCCCAAGCGTCCAACAAACTGGTGGAGCTCACCCTGCAACTGAGCAAGAAGCCGCTACTGGCCGATCTCGCCCACCTGATCATGTTGCGCGCTTCGCAGCTAAACGGCTGTTCGTTCTGCGTGGATATGCATGTGAAAGAGGCCAAGATCCATGGCGAGCGCGAGCTGCGTCTTCACCACGTGGCCGTCTGGCGTGAGTCACAGCTGTTTTCGCCAGCAGAGCGGGCGGCGCTGGAGTGGACTGAAGCCCTGACCCAACTGCCGCCTCATGGTATCTCCAACAGCCTGTATGCGAGTGCGCGTGAGCAGTTTTCCGAGCAGGAGCTGTCGGATTTGTCGTTCCTGATCGTCGCCATCAATGGCTGGAATCGCCTCAATGTGGCTTTCCAGGCGATCCCGGGCTCGTCCGATGAACTGTTCGGCCTGAACAAGGCCAACCTCAACTGAGTAACTTGCTGATCAACGCGCCAAGCTGCTCGCCTGGAGCAGTCGTGGCGCAGTTGGTAAAACTCAGGAGCAGACCTGACTGACGCTGCGATGAGGCAGCCCAGCGCGACAACGCTTGTACCGACATGCCCCTCGCCAGCACCTGCTCGGCCAGGGCGGTGTCGCTTACGTCCTCCGGCAAACGCAGTACCAGGTGCATACCGCCTGGCGAGCGTTCCACCTGCATACCCTTCGGCAAACTCCGCTCCAGTGCTTCGATGGTCAATGCCCGTCGTTCGTTGTAGAGGCGGCGCATGCGTTGGATGTGCCGAGCGAAGTGTCCCTCGGCAACGAACTCCGCCACCAAAGCCTGGGTAATTGACGGTGACCCGGCAGCAAACAAGGCCCGTCCGACGCGCTCGAACGCTGCCACCTGCGCCTGCGGCACCACCAGATAAGCCAGGCGAATACCGGGAAACAGCACCTTGCTGAAGGTGCCGGCATACAGCACGCGCCCATGGCGATCCAAGCTGGCCAGCGCTGGAAGTGGACGGCTGACGTAGCGGTACTCGCCGTCGTAATCGTCCTCGACAATCCAGCCACCGGTGCGGGCAGCCCAATCGAGTAGCAGTTGTCGGCGTGGCAGCGACAGTGCCATCGACAGCGGGCTCTGATGCCCTGGTGTCACCATGACGACCTGAGCAGCCCGAGAACCCGCGATGGCGTGTTCTACGTTCATGCCTTCGGCATCAACCGGCACCGCTTCCAGGTCCAGGCCGAACTGGCGAAGCACCTGGCGCGTAGTGGGATAGCCCGGGTCTTCCACCCAGGCGCACTCGCCTGGCTGCAACAGGGTATGTGCGACTAAAGACAGGCTATTGCGCCAACCGCTGGTGATAAACACCTGATGGGCACCGCAATCGATACCTCGGGACACCTGCAGATACGAAGCAATGGCGCTGCGCAACGCTGCCAGGCCGTGGGGTGCTGGATAGTCCAGATCTCCCAGACGCATCCCACGGAGATACCGAGCACCGAGACGCGCCCATATCTTGCGCGGAAATGCATCCAGCGCCGGTACCCCCATCTGGAACGGCAACAGCTGCGGTGGGCGCCAGAGCGAATCAGGCGCGTCTTCGATCACTTGGCTGCTGACTGGTAATACGGTGGCCGCTGACACAGGCTTCTGCAGTTCAGGATTGATTACGGTGCCTTTCTGCCCGAGCGCCAGGAGGTACCCTTCGCTGGCCATCAGCGAATAGGCCAGTTCGACGGTGCCACGTGCCACCCCCAGCTCCTTAGCCATGGCGCGCGCCGACGGCAAGCGGTCACCGGGGGACAACGTGCCAGCGGCAACGGCGGCCAGCACGCGGTCGTACAGTTGACGATACAGGGGCAAGGCGGACTGCTCTTCCAAGGGAGCAAAAGGCGGCTTGGGGGAGGTCATCATGGCCTAGTTCATATCCCATTTCTTGGCTCAATCAAGTGGGTCAATGGTAGTCCAATATAGCGCCATCACCTACTGACGAGGGCAACTCCCATGAAATTCCCTTTGCACAACTTCATACCCAGCGTGCTCGACCTGGCCGACACCGCCCTGCGTCCCTTGGACAGCACCCATGACCTGTGCAGCGCATTCCCGGTAATGCAGCAATTGCGCCCTCATCTAACGAGCGAAGCCGACTTCGTCCGCCGCATCGAGCGTATGCGCCTTGAAGGCTATCGCCTGATTGGCGCTTATGACGCAGGCGTTCTTGTAGCACTGGCTGGTTATCGCTTACAGGAAAACCTGGTCTACGGCGCATTCCTGTATGTCGATGACCTTGTAACCGCCGAGGCTCAGCGGGGTGGCCAGTGGGGGTCGCGCTTATTGCAAGCCTTGGAACGACTGGCGCGCGCCAGCGGTTGTGCACGCCTGGTGCTCGACACGGGTTTGGCCAACGCCCGCGCGCAACGTTTCTACTTCCGTGAAGGCCTGTTGACGGGTGCACTGCGCTTTCAAAAACAGTTCGATACGCCATAACCCGCATGCACACCCAAGGAGGCAAACCTCATGACATCGTCCCAACAGCCACTTGCTCCTTTGCGCATTCTTCGCCTGGTCGCCAGCCCCAATGCAGAGGCTTCGGAAAGTCTGAAACTGTCCCAGCAGATCCTATTTGCCTTGGCCAGTCAGGCCGGCAGAAGGGGTATCCAGTTGACCGATTTAGACCTCAACACCTTGGTCCCAGTTGATTCGCCTTACGCCCAGGCGTTGGCCAATCAGCGCGTAGTCATAGCAAGCGGTCAGAAGGGTACGTTGAGCCGTTCCGACGAGTTGATCGACCAACTACAGGCATGCGACGTACTGCTGATTGCCACGCCGATGCACAACTATAGCGTGCCCGCCCCACTCAAGATGTGGATCGACCACGTGGTACGCGTGGGCAAAACGTTTTTGGGCACCGCCAAAGGCAAAGTCGGAAATCTGACGGATCGTCCGGTTTACGTCGCAATCGCTAGCGGGGGCTATATCAGCGGCCCACAGGCCCGTCAACCGGACTTTCTGCGCCCCTACCTGTCCGCCGTCCTTGCCACCATCGGTCTCACTCAGGTGCATTACTTCACCGTTGAGGGTACCGCCAAGGGGGGGGAGTCACTGAATACTGGAAGGGCAACAGGGTACGGTGATGTGCAGGCGTACTTTGTTAGGCATAGCCGTCGAGTGGATCAAGTCTAAAGTCCGCTTCAGGGCCGACATCTACTCCAAGCGTTAAGGTTTGCATCTCAACTGGGCCGTATGCCAACAAGCGGCCACGCTCTTCATCGCTCATACAAAGGAAAAGAAATCATGAATCGTCTCAATTGGTTTGAAGCTTCGCCTGGTGCAGCTAAGGCCCTCGGCGGCCTGCATCATTTCGTGACCACCGCGACAAATTTGCCAGCCTCGTTGATCCACCTCGTGTTTCTCAGAGTGTCTCAAATCAACGGCTGCGCTCATTGCATTGATCTTCACTCACGCGATCTGATCAAAGCAGGTATGTCAGTGGACAAGGTGCTGTTAGTGCCGGTATGGCATGAAGCGCAATATTTGTTCTCGGATCAGGAGCGCTCAGCACTGGCTTGGGCGGAAGAAGTCACCAGGGTAAGCGAGACACAGGTATCCGACGAAGCTTATGCAGCCGCATCGGCGATGTTTGCAGAAAAGGATCTTGTTGACCTGACAGCGGCGATTGCCGCAATGAATGCGTTCAACCGTATGGGCGTCAGCTTCCGACTCAAACCTGCGGCTAGGGCTTGATGACCTAGTGACTCGGCCTGGAGAGGTAATACTTCGAAGACGGCACCTCGCTCCTATCGCGTACCGTCTGCTTCAGGCCATTTGCTGACCTTTCCGAACGACCGCTATGGGTCGATAGTGGACAGTGGTGACCGGCTGCTTTCGACGCAATACAGACACTTTTTACCGAGGCCGCTTAGCGACCTATCGGTCATCCAGGAATGGATATACCGGCATGTAGTAGTGCCGCGATAATAAACGGAGACTTTTTCTCCAGATACTCAGCCATCCCACCCGTATTGCTCGACTCCAGTTGGAGCTTCAGCGCTTCATACTGCTGGCGCATTGAGGCATTGCATCTAAGCAAATCTCTGAACCCCAGCATCTGGGTGATCGCAAGATGGCCACGGGCACAAGCGTGGAGCTTGTGCGTGCGAATCCCATCCACATTACGCCGATAGAAATGATGCCCTTCCGATAGATCACTTCCTCGTACATATCCCAAACCCATCAACACCTCGTCCCGCGCCGAGGCGTTGCAATGATCGTGAACCTCGATGAGTACATCGATCTCGGGCTTCGCCGCGAGCCCTGGAACGGAGGTACTTCCAATATGCTGTATGGCAATCAGTTCATCGCCAAAGGCCGAAGCGATGAGTGGCTTGTCTGCCAGAAAGCGGGCGGGCCAAGTGGGGTTGTAGGGAGTGATCTTGCTGGTCAGTGCCATTTCCGTTCCTTGGTGGCTAGTACCTAATGCCCCGAATGGTCCCGCAAAAATTGTGCACTCGCCAGCGACTGATAACGAGACCCCGGCAGTACGGCAATTTAGCGGATCGATTTCGAATCTGATCGAGGTTGGGTAGCTGTCCTGTCCAGCGTCTACTCCTGGCCGACTGTCGCTCCATGCGACCCGCAACTATCGACCCGAAGCAGACAGCGACCCAAAGCTCTGGGGTCAGTACTGGCCTCATCGCCGGCAAGCCGGCACCCACAGAATGGACTGCCCCAGGAAATCACCAGCCTTCAGGCATGCGCTGTACCTGTGGGAGCCGCGCTTGCCGGCGATGGGCCGCGAAGCGGCCCCGGTTACAGATGTCCGCCATGGTCGGGCAGTTCAGCCCTTAGTGCATCATGCCCAGCTCGGCATCATCCATCAGTGCTTTGGCCAACGCACTCAGATAGTGCGAAGCCCAGATCAGCTGTGGCTTATCGTCCATCAAGCGTTCGATGGTCAGGTCCCGCACATAGCCCATCAGCTCTGAAGCCTGTTCGCGGGCATTCTGGCAAGGGATGCCCGCTTCGATGCGAAACAGTGGGTGGGTCTGGTTTTCACCCTGGTAGAACGTGGTCTTGCCGACAGTGACTTTGGTGTCATCTGGGGTCATTGCGTATTCTCCCTGAAGGTTTAGGGCCTGGGCGAACGTCATGCCGGGCAACCCGCCTTTAGCTCAGCACCGGTCTCACGCAGCGCGCCGTGCGTATGGGCTTACCGGCGACAGCGCCCGCCCAGGCAAAACAGGCTTAACGGCCTAGTGCAGGGTGCGCGGCTCGGGCGGCATCTGCAGCTGGATCAGGGCTGATTCGAGCAGCACGCGTAGCGACTCGAGCTCATGCATCGAGGCCATCATCAGAATCGAGGCGGGCGTTCTGGGCTGTAGCGAAACAGCCTGCTGCGCCACGCTCTGCGCGCACAGGGCGAACTCCGCAGCCTGGATGATCGTGTCTTCGAGGGAGTGGTGGTTGTGGGGTGGATCGGGGACGACCTTTAACATAATGATTTTACCGTTAGCGGTGCCGTCACCCACCTGCTGTCAAACAGTGGGGTGGCAGCTGTACGTGGGTTGACAGACCGGCGGTAAAATCACGAAAAGCTCCGGCGCACGCAAGCGTGCCCACACGCACAGCCACCATAAAAAGGAGACCGCCTGCGTGATTTACCGTCACAGCCTGTCAAAGCTGTATCGTTGATGAGCAACGACCCGCCGAGACTAGAATGCAGCCCAAGCGACCGCAACGGAAAAAGTGCGGCGAGAGTATGTTTGGGAAATGGACTACAAGGAAGAGGGAAAATCTGATTTCTTGATGTTTCCAGCGCTCAAGATGCGGGGGTATTGCTCGGTCTATGTCAACCAGTCTCGTGATGAATCGATGTTACTGACTTCCCTAGGCGAATTTTTCACTGCCACGAACAACACGACTTGCGCCCCAACCCTGCCGATGGCGGGGTAGAGGCCGGCCAAATGCGGTAATCACGGCCCTTCTTCATCTCATCACCTGTTGAAGTGTCAGGGTCAACCTTGACTTAAATCAGTTTGCGCCGTTAACCGAGGCCTATGCTTGACTAATCGCGATTCATTTCCTGCCCACCATCCCTGCAAGGATCTGACCAATGAAAGCATCCAAACTTGTCGCCCTCGCTTTGACGGTTATGCTTTTCCCCGGTCTAACCTTTGCCCAGCAGGGTTCTACCACCGTCAATCCGACTCAGCAGCCAATGAGCGTTGAGCAATTTGATCAGGAAATGGCAAAGGCCCAAGAAAACCTGAAAAAAATGCAGGAACAAATGAGCCTGATCCAGAAAACCACTGATCCAGCGCAGCGCCAGAAACTAATGCAAGATCACCAAGTCATGATGCAGCAAGGAATGCACATGATGAATGGAATGTTGGGGTGCTGCGGCGGCGGCATGATGGGCGGTCACATGATGGGGAACGGCCACAAGATGGGCTGGGGACAGATGGGTAGCCATTACTCCCAGATGACACCTGAGCGGATGAAGCAGCACCAATACATGATGGACAGATACATGGGGATGCAGCAAATGATGATGGATCAGATGATGCAGCATCAACAGAACATGGGCACACCGCCTCGCTAAGGAAATCCTGAAAAAGGCTTCCGGATTTGGCAAAGTCCCCGGACACCAATCACCGAGCTTTTCGATGATGAAGCAAATGACCTTAGGCGACGCCGAGTACGCCGGTAAGCGCAAGCCTGCGCCAGACACTGGTGTCGACGATGACTCGGGGCTGGTGCACAGCGTGGTGGTCACTGCGGCCAATGTCGCGGACCTGACTTAAGTCGACAAACTGCTACACCGTGCTGAGAACGTGGTCTGCGCTGATGCGGGCCATACCGGTGTCAAAAAGCGAGTTATACCAAAGTGCGCTTCCGAGGCTTGGCGAAGAACACTGCAGATGGTGAAACTGTTCGCCCTGTCGAACCTGTGGATGGCGCGACGACATTTGCTCTCCAGCGCAGGAGAGGTGCGCCCTTAATGAGACAAATGGCTGCATTTTTTAAGCGGACGCGATCGTCCTTATCGCCAAGACTCCCATCCGCCAGAAGGCTCTTATCCGAGCAGGACCAGGGCGACAACGTTCGCCCCGGTTCTTATTGCCGCTGTTACTGGAGGTGTTGCTTGATCGCCTGTGCAGCCTGGTCCATCGCACTTCGCGTGCCAGGGACTTCGCCGAGGACATTTAGTAGGCCGAAGTCGTGAATCATCCCGTTGTAGCGCACGGCGGTTACCGGAACACCGGCGGCATTCAACTTGCGAGCATAGGCTTCACCTTCATCACGCAGCACGTCCATTTCAGCAGTTTGTACCAGTGCCGGCGGTAAACCTTTCAGCTGATCCAGGCTGGCACGTAGCGGCGATGCGTGAATGTCGTCGCGCTGCTTCGGATCAGTGGTGTAGCTGTCCCAGAACCACTGCATCATGTTGCGTGTCAGGAAGTGCCCTTCGGCGAATTGGTTGTAGGAACTGTTGTTGAAGTTGGCATCAGTCACGGGCCACAGCAGTGCCTGGAAGCGCAACTTCGGTGTTCCGGCTTCCTTCGCCTTGATGGCTACTACTGCAGCCATGTTACCGCCGACGCTGTTGCCAGCCACAGCCAGGCGGCTGCCGTCGACACCGATCTCCTTGCCATGCTCAGCGACCCAGCGGGTGGCAGCGTAAGCCTGGTTGATCGCTGTGGGGAACTTGGCCTCGGGCGATGGCGTGTAATCGACGTAGACCGCCGCCGCACGAGAGCCCACTACCAGGTCGTGAATCAGCCGCTCGTGGGTCGGATAATCGCCCAACACCCATCCACCACCATGGAAGAACATGAACACCGGCAGGTCACCCTTAGCGCCCTCCGGCCGCACTACCCGGATCTCCAGCGGCTGGCCATCGGCCTGGATGGTACGGCGCTCGACCTGAATACCGGACAAGTCGACCTTCACGCTTGCCTGGGCGCCGGTCAGCACTGACCGGGCGTCTTTAGGCGACATGGTCTCAAGCGGCTTGCCGCCGCCTGCAGCCAGAGCCTCAAGGAAGCCTTGGGTGGTGTGTTCCACGCCCGGGCTACCAGCGGCGAAGGCACTGTTGACAGCCAGAGCCAGGAGGCCGGCGGTGAGGGTACGGGACAGTTTCATGGTTTGAGCTCCTAGGGCGTGGGTAGGTGTGGCGAATGCTTTGGGAATGGTCATGATCGTTCTCAAGTGTCTCGTAGGTGTGAGCGATTGCTTCGTGCTTGGAATATACTTTGCGCGATAATATTTTGCGCACAAAATATATTTCCGCTATGGTCGCGATTAAGTCGGTGCATCAGTCTCGGATGACCGCCGGCCCCGCCAGCCATTGATAGGCGCCGTGCTTTGTCCTTGGCAGCGCCATCAGAGGGCTCTCGCCGTCCGCCTAGTCACGCTCGCACCCCGACGAGGCCGTCGAATGTGCACCTGAGCCGTACCAAAGGCTCTCCTCACCACCTGACGTCATCAGCCGTTGGCTGGGATGGGGTCCATTTCAGGAAGTTAAACGATGAGGCCGCCCAGGAATTCATTCCAAGTACCGCCACCTCTACTTTCGCCAACCAGGCCATTACTAGAAATCCATGCATGAGAATCCATTTTATTGCCCACGAATCGTTTGAGGCACCCGGAGCCTATGAGGACTGGGTCAGGACCCTTGGGTACGAGGCCAGCTTGGAGCCGCCCGATCCATCTGAACGCGGTCGTGGCTGATTGCCCGAAGCTGTCTATCACTGGGGCGCGCTCCTTTAATCGAAGAAATCACCTTATGGTGCTTGACCGGAGAGAACGATCGTTCTACATTGAATCCATGAGCAGACCAACGATAGATCACAGAGCCCAGATCCTGGCCACCGCCGAGAAACTCATCTACGAAAATGGGATTCATGCCACGGGCATGGACCTACTGGTGAAGACCTCTGGCGTGTCAAGGAAGGGTATCTACAACCACTTCGCTACCAAAGATGATGTCGCAGCTGCGGCCTTGAGCGCCCGTGACGTACGCTGGATGCAATGGTTCAGGACTGAATGCGACAAAGCCGCTACGCCGTACGATCGCATACTGAGCATGTTTACTGTTTTGAAGGGCTGGTTCGAGACCGATGGTTTCCGCGGCTGTGCGTTCATTAACACGGCAGGCGAGGTAGGGGATCCCGATGACCCCATCCGCCAGATCGCAAAGCTGCACAAGCAAAAGCTCTTAGACTATACGTTTGAGCTGACTGAACAATTGAACACCGATCAACCGTTGGACTTAGCCAGGCAGTTATTTATTTTGATGGAAGGCGCAATCACCACGGCTCGGGTTATGGGTGATTATCACGCTGCGGATAATGCAAAGGAAGTTGCGCAGATGTTGCTGAAAGAGCTCGCGCCCTAAAGCTTGAGCTTCAGAGACACCACTCACACTTATCTATCCAACTAGACTGGAGTCACTACCATGTCCAATGCCCAAACTCGCCCGCCACTTCCTCCTTTCACTCGCGAAACAGCGATTGAAAAAGTTCGCCTGGCTGAAGATGGTTGGAACAGCCGCGACGCGGAAAAAGTCTCGCTCGCCTACACGCTGGATACCAGATGGCGTAACCGCGCTGAGTTTGCTACCAACCGTGAAGAGGCCAAAGATTTCCTCACCCGCAAGTGGAAAAAAGAACTGGATTATCGCCTGATCAAAGAGCTCTGGGCTTTTACCGACAACCGCATCGCCGTCCGTTACGCGTACGAGTGGCATGATGATTCCGGTAACTGGTTCCGCTCCTACGGCAACGAGAACTGGGAGTTTGAAGCTGATGGCCTGATGCACCGTCGCTTCGCCTGCGTAAACGACATGCCTATCAAGGAAAGCGAGCGCAAGTTCCACTGGCCGCTGGGCCGCCGTCCAGATGATCATCCGGGGCTGACTGAGTTGGGGCTGTAACTCCGGCACCGCTATAGATTCTTTCAAGCTCAGGATGCTTGGCTAGGCAGAATGTAATTTAAATTCGATTGCTGCCACTGCAGGTAAAGTACGAACGCCTTCTTGCATAAGCACGACGCTACTGAATGTTTTTCCACGGAAACCAAATTCCGAGGATGCGCACGCCTACATCAATAGCATCTCTATTAATGGCGACCGCTTTCGTCAAGGCGCCGGCAATAGATGTTAATGCTGTCGTTAGTAATGCAGTTCAACTTTCACAGTTGATGGTTTGACGGGCCTTTCTTCAGGCCTGCGATGTACTGGCACTGGCTTACTCAATTATCCAATTAATCTGGAGGCACCACCATGTCCAATACCCAAGCTCGCCCGCCACTTCCTCCTTTTACTCGCGAAACAGCGATTGAAAAAGTTCGCCTGGCTGAAGATGGTTGGAACAGCCGCGACGCGGAAAAAGTCTCGCTCGCCTACACGCTGGATACCAAATGGCGTAACCGCGCTGAGTTTGCTACCAACCGTGAAGAGGCCAAAGATTTCCTCACCCGCAAGTGGAAAAAAGAACTGGATTATCGCCTGATCAAAGAGCTCTGGGCTTTTACCGACAACCGCATCGCCGTCCGTTACGCGTACGAGTGGCATGATGATTCCGGTAACTGGTTCCGCTCCTACGGCAACGAGAACTGGGAGTTTGAAGCTGATGGCCTGATGCACCGTCGCTTCGCCTGCGTAAACGACATGCCTATCAAAGAAAGCGAGCGTAAGTTCCACTGGCCGCTGGGCCGCCGTCCGGATGACCACCCAGGCCTGTCCGAGCTAGGCCTGTAAGTCATCGTTAACCTGATCCTTTTGACTTAAAGGGTCAGGTTTCTTCGCTCAGACGCCATGCGTCATCCCTATTGTGATTTGTGCTACACATCAGCGCGCCGTCGGCGCCTAGAAAGCCAATAGGGGGCTTTCCTCTCCTTCCAAACTCCGCTTCGTCGGTCGCGCAAAGCTCACTGATCAAGATCGCTGGATACTTCTTTAGCCAGCTCGATGAAGATTCGCACCGCCGCGCTCAGAAAAGCGTCTTTGCGCCGCATTAGAACAGCCCGTCGCTGCAAGCGCTCCGGCTCCAGCGTGATGGCCACCAAGTCGTCATGGGCCAACGCAATTCTGGCAGGCAATAAGGTCGAGAGATTCGTTCGTCGAACGATCTCGATCACTGCGCCTAGGGCATTGGCCTCCATCTGAACCTTGGGGCGAATCTCATATTTGCGGCAGTAGCGGTCGATCTGCTCACGAGTGGCGAACTCTGTGCTGAGCAAGACCAAAGACTCAGCACTCAGGCCGTGCGAGGTAATGGAGCGTTCCTCGGCAAGGCGGTGTCTGCGGCTCATAACCAAAGCGAGCGTTTCGTTCAGCAAGGGGATGGCTTCGATGTCCGGTGCATGTATTTCATCGAATGCGATCCCTACGTCCAACTCTCCCGCCAACAGCAGCTCCTCGATACGCTCCTGGGAGATCTCTTTCAGATTAACGATGATGTTGGGGTACCTGAAGTGAAATGCCTCGATCAGCGGCCCCACCAGATAGGTTGTGAACGTCGGCGTTACGGCAACACGCAATGAGCCACGGCTGAGGTCGCTGACATCATGTATAGCTCTTTTGGCTTCCTGCAATTCCTGATACGCACGGCGCGCGTAGAGAAGATAGACATCGCCCGCGTCAGTCAAACGCGTCGTGCGGCCTGATCGGTCAAACAACTGGGCTCCAAGGCTTTCTTCCAACTGCCTTACTTGCTGAGAAAGGGCCGGCTGAGAGACATGCAGCGCCGCCGCAGCCTTCGTGAAACTGAGATGTTCCGCAACGGCCAGAAAGTACTGGATGTGTCGAGCGAGCATGTCGAAACCCATAAGATAATCTGATCCAACTCATAATAAATGAGACTTTTACCTTATGTCATGCACTGCTTAATCTTTGTCTCACACCCAGCGACATTGAGACAGTAGCCATGAAAGCGATCATCGACGGATTTCTGAAGTTTCAAAAAAACGCTTTCCCTGAGCGGGTCAAACTGTTCAAGGACCTTGCCAATCAGCAGGCGCCAAAGGCTCTCTTCATCTCCTGCTCTGATAGCCGACTGGTGCCTGAGCTGGTCACCCAACGCGAGCCAGGCGATCTGTTTGTAATCCGCAACGCCGGCAATATCGTGCCGTCGTATGGGCCAGAGCCGGGTGGCGTTTCGGCTTCGGTCGAATACGCGGTCGCCGGACTTAACGTTGCAGACATCGTGATCTGCGGCCACTCCGACTGCGGTGCGATGACCGCCATCGCCACCTGCAAATGCCTGGATCACATGCCCGCTGTGGCCGGCTGGTTGCGCTACGCCGACTCGGCCAAGGTAGTTAATGAGGCCCGTCATCACGTGGATAAGCCCAGCAAAGTCGCCTCCATGGTGCGCGAGAACGTGATCGCGCAACTGGCCAACATCCAGACCCACCCATCCGTTCGCCTGGCTCTCGAAGAAGGCCGCGTGACCCTGCATGGCTGGATCTATGACATCGAGACCGGAGGTATCGACGCCTTTGATGGCAGTACCGGCACCTTCGTGTCTCTCGCGGAAAACCCAGAGGTCCACGCCGTTTCCCAGCAAGCCAGGCACGTCGCCTGAAACCTGTACCTGCACCTTTACTTACCCAGGAGATTCACCATGATCCAGACTCAAGCCACCCGCACCGCTCGCCAAGAGCTGACTGAAGTGATCATTCTGGCCAAGGCTCGCAAGGACCTGTCCTTTGCGCAAATCGTTGACGGTACCGGCCTGTCCGAGGCCTTTGTTACCGCTGCCTTGCTTGGCCAACATCCTCTGCCTGAAAGCGCCGCGAAGGTCGTAGGCGATAAGCTCGACCTCGATGCTGATCAAGTCGCACTGCTGCAATCGATGCCGGTCCGCGGCAGCTTCTTCGACGGCGTGCCGAGCGACCCAACCATCTACCGCTTCTACGAAATGATGTCGGTGTATGGAACCACCCTCAAAGCTCTGGTCCACGAGAAGTTCGGCGACGGCATCATCAGTGCCATCAACTTCAAGCTGGACATCAAGAAGGTCGAAGACCCGGACGGTGGCCACCGTGCTGTGATCACCCTGGACGGCAAGTACCTGCCTACCAAGCCCTTCTGATGTAGTTCAGCCCGGCGCCTGACTGCGCCGGGCCACCCCCAGCATTTATGAGGACCGAGCGCCGATTGGATGCTCAGGCCTTCTTACGCCCTCAGTACAGGTGATTACCATGAAACTGTTACTCGTTTTGTTCCTAGGCTGTCTTGGTTCTGTTGCTATGGCCGATGACCAAGGTGCTCAAACTGCACAAACTACCGTCGAACCCTATCGCTACTCTCAGAATCTAGATATCGCGCACGTTGTGGCTGTTACGCCGGTGCCCAATGTCTGCGATGTTGTGCCGATGCAGCTGACTTACGACGACTCCAAAGGCGAGCGGCATATCATGGAGTACCGCATTGTGGGGAATGGTTGTTCAAATAACTGATGCACCGTCCATACCTCTGCTCCGGGACATTAGGGGCACTGCGATCGAAGCTTAATATTCTGCATGGAAGGGGGCCCACTCCGAAGATCGCTGTGGGCTCTCTGGCTTCCGACAGATGGAGATCCGCCCAAGCAAGACCAATCGGTTGCCGACTCGGAGCCCAATTGGATTTGCCTCGGCTGCTTCATCCAAGGTCGCAAATAGTCGAAAGCAATCGGGCATGGATGTGGGGTTAAACTCGAACCATGCGGCGCTACGATTGGAGAGTGTTTTTACACACACTGGGCCCGAAGCTGCCCGTCACGAAGGCTAAGACTCGGCCAAAAGCAAACACTCAAGGTTATTTGCCGCATAGGGAGAGTTTTTCTGGGCCTCGCTCGACAATCTTCCCTAGGCCGACTGTCATCCGGTCTTCCAGCGGGCACTGGAGTTTTTATGCGAAACACTGAAAACGTCCGGTCATTGGGGGGGAGGGGCCAATGGAAGGTAATCGATCCCACGATTCAATTGTTCTCGCTCAATCTGCTTCCAATTAACGAATGCCGCTAATGCTGGTATAGAGACTGCTGCACACGTATTTGCCAGCAGGAGAGGTCCCATGCAACTCAGCCGTGCCAATCTGGCCGACTTCGTCTACTTCCTGGCCATCGTCCGCCACCAGAGCTTCAACCGGGCCGGGCTTGAGGTGGGCATCAGCGCATCGGCGCTTAGTCATGCGATCAAGGGGCTGGAGACTCGCCTTGGTGTTCGCCTGCTAAACAGAACCACCCGCAGCGTAACCTTGACCGCCGCCGGCGAAGAGTTGCATACGCTGATCAGTGGGCCTATCGATGAAATCGGCCAGGCGATGGAGGTGCTCAATCGCTACCGCGATGAGCCTACCGGGCGTATTCGTTTGAATACCTTGAGCGATGGCGCGGACTTGCTGCTCGGCCCCGTATTACCCCTTTTCAATGACCGCTACCCCGACATCGAAATCGACCTGACGGTAACCAACCGTTTGGTAGATGTGATTGGTGGTGGGCATGACGCGGGCATTCGTTACGGTGGAACGGTGCCTGAAGACATGATTGCCCAGCGCCTGTCGCCGGACATCCGCTGGGTGGTGGCGGGCACTGCCAACTACCTTCAGCGCTTTGGCGAGCCGAAACATCCGCAGGACTTGCTTAAGCACCGTTGCTTACGCATTCGCCTGGGCAATGACCGTATGTACGACTGGGAATTCGAGAAAAATGGTGAGCAGTTGGCCATCGCTGTTCCGGGTGCGATTACCATTGATGAGACGCGCATTGGCGTGTCACTGATTCGTCATGGCGCGGGGTTGATGTACGCACCGGAGCCAGTGATTGCGCCGCTGGTGGCCAGCGGCGATTTAGTGAGGGTGCTGGATGACTGGTCCAGCGTCGCGCCGGGTTTTCACATGTATTACTCGAGCCACCGGCAATTGCCGGTGGGCTTGCGGCTGTTGATTGACCAGATTCGCGAGGTTCAGCCGTTGGGGCCGATCAGCCCCTGATCAGGCCGGTTTGGTTTTTCTGAAACACCGCAAGCAGGCCAAGCGCGCCTGTCATCAATGAAAAGAGTCATTTGCCCGGCTTAGTCCCGGCACCACGAGGCCCTGCCAAGCGCGCTCGGCGAGTAAGCGGTAGCGTTTTTGAGGTCAGCTTTCGTGGCGGTTGGCGAACACATCTTTGACGACTGGCACGGCAGAAAACACGTTTGGCCAGCCTGCATAGAACGCCAGCTGCGTAAGCATTTCAGCGGTCTCTGGCTGGGTCAGGCCGTTGTCCATTGCGCGATTGAGATGGTAGGTCACCTGGGCCACCTGGCCGTTCGCAATCAGGGCGCTGACGGTGATCAGGCTGCGGTCGCGGGGCGCCAGATCGGGCCGCAGCCACAGGTCATGGAACAGCGCGTCGCCGGTGTAGTGCACCAGCCCAGGTGAGACGGGGCCGACATTGTTGGCAACCGCTTGCGCCCGCACGTTCTCGGCGGCTTCGTTGATGGGCAGCCGCGTAGGTGCAACCGGCGGTAACTGATCAGCCCCGATCCCTCGGCTGGCAAATACCGCTTTGGCAACTGCCACGCTGGCAGTGGCATTGGCCCAGCCGGAATAGAAGGCCAGATGGTTGATCAGTTCGGATAGCTCAGCCGGTTTCACGCCGTTATCCAGGGCTAGATTCAAGTGATACGCCAACTCTACGGTCTGGTTACGGCTGATCAACACCGCGAGTGTGATCAGGCTGCGGTCGCGGGGTGAAAGGCCTGGTCGCTTCCACACTTCGTCCAGCAGCAGCATCTCGGTGTTGTGCGCCAAGGCGGGCGAGACTGCGCGAACGTCGTCCAGGCTCGGTGCGACGGGGCTTTGCGCAATGCCGGTGGGTGTAGTTTTGTCGGCGGTGGAGCAGGCGGCCAACAACAGGGAAAACGAGGCGAGGGCGGTCTTTAGCAGTTTCATTCGGCGGCCTCGTATTGCGCCTCGCTGACGGGTTCCAGCCATTCGACGTTCTTGCCGTCGAGGGACTCTTGAATGGCCATATGAGTCATGCCGGTGGTGGCCGTTGCGCCGTGCCAGTGTTTGACGCCTGGGGGCGTCCAGATCACATCCCCCGGTTTGATCAGCTGTTTTTTACCGCCCGCTTGCTGCACCCAGCCGGTACCGGCGGTAACCACCAGGGTTTGCCCCAGCGGGTGGGTGTGCCACATCGAGCGTGCGCCCGGTTGGAAATTGACGTAACCAGCGGAAACCCTGGACGGCGCACGGGCTGGGAAAAGCGGGTCTATGCGTGCGCTGCCGACAAAGCTGGTGGCCGGCCCGTTGATGGAAGGCTGCTCACCGTTCCTTACAACCAGCATCGTTTGATCGGGTGCAGGGCCGGAGGCGATGGCTGCCGCCGGGATCAGAACAGTAGCCAGGGCAAACCCAGCAACGATTTTTGGCATCAGTAGGCTCCTGAGGTAACGGCCGATTCAGTGGCCAAGTTAGTGCAGCGCAAACGCGGTGACTACCGGCCTCAGGTCGCATGAAGTTGTGAGTGGGGCTCATCAATTGCTGAAACGGTCTGATTATAAGCCCACTCATTCATGAGCTTGGCTCATCGGAACATCCTGTTTTCTCCGGCTAGTCCGCACGCCCTTGGCTGAATACGCTGCTAACCATCTGGTTCAATCTTTGTAACGGAGATCATCCATGAGCTTTGAATTTCGCAACCAAGTCGCACTGGTCACCGGCGCGGCGTCCGGCATTGGCTTGGCCACCGCCAAGATCGCTGCCCACAGCCACTGAGGAAACAGGATGAAAATTCCGACTTTGATAGGGGCTTGCGCGGTGGCTTGCTTAACCGCCGCTCAAGCGCTTGGAGAAGACATGCAGACGGTAGTGCGCATTGCCCAGCTTGAAATAGACCCAGCCAAACTGCAGGCATACGAGGCGGCGGTTAAAGAGGAAATGGCCGAGTCGATCCGCCTTGAGCCTGGCGTGCTGGCCATCTATTCGGTGGCGGAGAAAGACCAGCCGAACCGGCTGCACTTCTTCGAGATATACGCGAGCGATGAAGCCTATCGGAGCCATATTGCCTCAGCGCATTTTCAGAAGTACGCGGCGGTGACCCAGTCGATGATTCTTTCAAAGCGATTGATCGAAACCACGCCCGTTCAACTGAGCGGCCAAGCTGGAAAGTGAGGGTTGGTTTGGAGAAGTGAAAGCGGCCAGATTCCACAGTCACCCAACGCAGCGCGGTGATACCGCTCCTACAAAAGCGCGTGCGACTAGCGCTCTAGCAGAGCAGCTGTCTTGCGACTAGCTTTACCTCCAGCACTAAGGCCTCCGTCCACAACTCAACCAGCTAGAGGTTCGTCATGACTAAAAACATCGATCTGACGATCACGCCCGATTACCTCAATCCGTTTGCTTCGCCGGACAATCCCAAACTAAGCCCCGAGCTGGTGGAATACCTGTCTGATAGTGCCTGGTTTCACCCAGAGCTGAGCCTGCAGATCCGCTGCCCGGAAGAGGAGAGAGAACGCCTGCAGCAAGCCATCAGAAATACCTTTGCGCAAAAGAGCGAACAGCTCAGAGGGGATATTCGCACGCAGCGGCTGGTAGCACTGACACTCTTGGGCTTGGCGCTAGCCTTGGTGCTGGCAGGCACGGCGCTGGGCATTGAAGGCACCATCCCCGTGGGAGTCGTTACCGTCACCGCTTGGATGCTGCTCTGGCGCAGCGCAGAGATATTCTTTCTGGATATCCGCAGCGTCAACCGGCAGCTGCGTAAGTACCAGCGTATCGCCAACGCTTCACAGCAGTTTCGATAGAGGTTGATCGCTCCCACACTACTACTGGGCGTATCTCTTTGCCCCGGCAACACAGATGACAGCACCCAGCGTTACGACGAGCATCACCCAGCTGACTTGCTCGTGCAGAAGCAACGCTGCCAGTCCAAGCCCCATGAACGGCTGAAAGAGTTGCAGTTGGCCCACTGCCGCAATACCGCCCTGGACGAGCCCTTTGTACCAGAACACAAACCCGATCAGCATGCTGAACAGTGAAACGTAGGCGAAGCTGAACCACGCAGGGGCGCTAACCCGGGCGAAGGCATCGGGCGCTGGGAGATTGACGATAGTCAGCAGCAGCATGAACGGCAACGCTACCAGCAATGCCCAACTGATCACCTGCCAGCCCCCGAGAGTCCGTGACAGACGCGCCCCTTCCGCATAGCCCAACCCACAAACAACTACCGCAGCCATCATCAGCAGGTCTCCTATCGCCGACGCATCTCCGCCATTCATCAACGCATAACCAGCGACCAGCCCAGCACCGATCAACGAGAACAACCAGAACAGTGGCCCAGGTCGCTCGCCGCCGCGCAGAACGGCGAACCCTGCGGTACACAGTGGCAGCAGCCCGACAAAAACGATGGAATGAGCAGAAGTGACGTGCTGGAGCGCCAGTGCCGTCAGCAGCGGAAAACCGATAACGACGCCAAGCGCTGTTACAGCCAATGACGACAGGTCACCGCGCTTGGGTCGCGGCTGGCGTAGCACGATCAAGAACAGCGCACCCAACAGGGCGGCAATGGTTGCCCTGGCACATGTCAGAAACGTAGGCTCGAAGGCCGTCACTGCCACGCGGGTTGCCGGCAACGAGCCGGCAAAGATGGCGACGCCTATGAAGCCGTTTATCCATCCGCTTGTTGTTTTTTCCATCGGTGCGTCCTCGACAAGTCAGGGCTCAGTACATCACTGACGGGCTCACCAAGGCCATGTACACTCCACTACAATTCAACCGAACTGTTATGCATATGAATCCAGCACAGTTGAGGGTGCGATGAAACGGGACGGAACGCGAATCCGAGCTGTGATGGGGGAGGTCCAGGCCAGGATAGCCTCTCGAAGCTACACACCAGGTGCGAGAATTCCTTCAGTTCGCGCAATGGCTCAGAGCATGCAGGTATCGGTTTCTACCGTCCTGGAGGCCTATGAACGGTTAACCGCAGAAGGTGTACTTAGTGCTCGCCCTGGCTCCGGTTTTTACGTGGCTGGCCCAGTTGCGCCATTGGCACTGACCGAGCTCGGCCCCAAACTTGATCGTGATGTCGACCCGCTGTGGATCTCGCGCCAGTCTCTGGAAACTTCCAGTGATGCGTTGAAACCAGGATGCGGGTGGCTGCCCGCATCCTGGCTGTACGAAGCAGGCTTGCGTAAAGCTCTTCGAATGGTTGCGCGTTCTGACACGTCGAAATTGACTGAGTACGCTTCGCCGCTTGGGCATCCGCCTCTCAGGCAGTTCTTGTCGCGACGACTGGCAGGCGTCGGTATCGAAGCCCCTCTGGAACAGATCATGCTCACTGAGTCCGGCACTCACGCCATCGACCTGATCTGCCGTTTTCTGCTGCAACCGGGTGACACTGTCCTGGTCGACGATCCCTGTTATTTCAATTTTCACGCATTACTCAAAGCACATAGGGTGAACATCGTCGGAGTTCCCTACACCGCAACTGGCCCAGACATCGAGGCGTTCGGCGCTGCCCTGCGCGAGCACGCGCCGCGGTTGTACATAACGAATTCCGGGATCCACAACCCGACCGGGGCCACCTTGTCACCAGTCACAGCACACAGGCTGCTAAAGCTGGCCGACACCTCCAGCCTGGTAATTGTCGAGGACGACATCTTCGGCGATTTCGAGAATACCCCCGCGCCACGACTGTCTGCCTTCGATGGCCTCGCTCGTGTGATCCAGATAGGCAGTTTTTCCAAGACTATCTCCGCTTCGATCAGATGCGGCTACATCGCTTCGCGCAGGGAGTGGATCGAGAGCCTGGTCGACCTCAAGATTGCGACCACATTCGGGGGTGGGCGCATGGCTGCGGACATCGTTCATCAAGCCATTACCGATAGCGGGTACCGAAAGCACATGGAAGGTGTCCGCTTCAGGTTAGCCGAGGAAATGGGCTAACAGTAGCGAGGCTTCAGGCGATTGGTATCAAGCCCTGGATGGTTCCCCAGGCAGGCATGTACGTATGGTGTCAACTCCCTCAGGGTAAGGATGCAGCGACGCTGGCCAGAGCTTGCTTGAAGGAAGGAGTGGTGCTCGCGCCCGGAAATGCCTTCAGCCAGTCCATGACTGCGGGAGATTTCCTGCGTTTCAACGTCGCTCAATCGGGTGACAGCAAGATCTACGAAGTGTTGAAACGGGCTTTGAATGCTTAGTCGCGGGACCGATCCAGCGGCGGCTCATCCTGTTCTAGCTGCTTTCAAGGCGTGCATGGCATATCCTTACGCCACGCAATCAACTTCGAAGCAGTGAATTGAACGATGGGTTTTGAACAACTAGCAGAGCTACGTGACCGCCTCAGGTCGGAAAAAGAGCAGGTAAAGGCTGAAGGTGGGAAACACCCCAAGCGCAAGTCTTCCCCGCAGGCGAAGCCTCGTGACCTGGATCCGGCAGTGCAAGCGATCTGGCCCTTGCAGAAGCATTTTCCATTGGCCTTCCCCGTCAATCCGGCGCCCAAGGTGCCGCTCAAGGAGGGCATTTTCAAGGATGCCGAGCAGCACCTCGAACTGCTCGGCTTGACCCGCGAACAGCTCAAGCTGGGCATTTCTACCTGGTGCAAGGGAGCTCGATACTGGGCAGCCATGGTGGAGAATGCACCGCGCCTGGACTTGAATGGGCAACCGTCTGGCATTGTGACCGCCGCTCAGGCGCTGCATGCCAAGCAACAAGCTTCGCGGCAACGCAGCCAGGGCCGACGCAAGCGTGTGAAGTCAGAAGCGAGTGCCCCGGCCTCTACCGCCGATAACACAGCGGAGCAGATTACCGACAGAGACCGGTCGGGCTCTGCCCTGTGCTTTCCCGGCAAACTACGCTGGGGGAGGATCTAGTGTCACTTCGTGGGTATGCGCTGTAGCTGTGGGAGCTGGCTTGCCGGCGATGGGCCGCAAAGCGGCCCCAATCGCTTGACTGCCCGGCATCAAGGCATACCCCCGTCAACAGTAATCATCGTTGTACTTAGGTGCCCGAGGGTTGATGAACACATACTCGAGCTCATCAGCAAGCAGCCTGGCTTCTCGCGTGAGCAGTTCCTGGTTTCGATAAACCAGTGAGATATTGAGCGCGGGCACTTGCTCCTCAAGGTTCAGTATCTCCAACCCCTCGTCGGTGCGGTTGACGTAGTCGAGCATGCGAAGCGGCCAGTAGCTGATCACATCAGTGGCGCGCGCCAGTTCGCAGAAGATGATCCCGGCGGAGCACTCAAGGATGTTTTCAGGTGGCGCAAGCCGATACTGCTCGAACATCATGCCGATCTGAGAACTTTCCAGCGGCTCCTGCAACAGCCAGCGTTGTTCGCGTAGGCTTCCTGAAAGTTGCCGCTCTCGCAGATGGTGACCAACACTTTCAGTTGATGGAGCTTCATAGGCTATGCACATCGGTTAGGTGGAGCAGCTTTGGTGTCCTGCCGGCCGCCCGCTGCCCAGGGCTTTCAGGGCTCGCGTGAGAGTGCTTGTGAACGGGAATGTGCGGCCTGGCCAGGGTCCTTGCCAGTTCCGGGCTCAGGCCCAACGCTACACCTGCGGCGGAGAGGGCTTCGCTGAACAGTTGGTAGTAGGCAGGGCCGCTGCCAGACAACGCCGTCACGGTATCCAGCAGGCCCTCGTGCTCCACCCAACTGGTGCTGCCGACGGCTTCGAACAGCCGAGTCACCCGCTCGCGCAGGTTTTGACATGAACCAGTCCGTTGCTGCCGCCACGGATCAGCAACGTGCGGTGGTCGAGTCAATCAGTCGGGAAGTGGGCGAAATCGTCACGCTCAATCAGCATGTGCAGGCGGGCCAACAGCAGACGTTGGGAGTGTGCGAAAAGCTGGATGGGCGTTCGGGGGAGCTGCGTCGATTAGTGGCGAGCTTCTGTATCGAGAAATAGTCCAGAGGCTTGTGTGGTCGTAGGCGGGCTGACCCGCGGCTTGCGGTGCTGCGCAAATCGAGCGCCGGTGCGGCGCTCGATTTCAAGGGTGCGCAAGACAACAGCCTTTCAGCCGACCATCACCCCAGCGCCGGTGTACGCGGCGGGATCATGCGGCGTGAGCCGGTCGCTTCAAAGGCTGCCGCAAAGCTCAACAGTGCATTGTCGCTGTAGGCACGCCCGGCGAACGTCAGCCCCACCGGCATGCCGATGTCAGCCATCACGCCCATTGGCACGGTGACGGTCGGTACGCCCAGGTGGCGGATGGCGAGGTTGCCGTTGGCTACCCAGATACCGTTGCTCCATGCGATGTCCGCCGAGGCCGGGTTCACGTCGGCATCGGCCGGGCCAACGTCGGCCACGGTCGGGAACAGCACCGCATCAAGGCCTTGGGCGTCCATCCAGTCTTCCAGGTCCAGCTTGCGGGTTTTTTCCAGCCCGCGCAGGCCGTCGGGCAGGGTTTCGATCTGGTCCCAGCGCTTCAGGCCGCGTTTGGCCATGTTGACGTACTCATCCATGCCGGCAGCCAGATCGTCCTCACGGTTGGGCAGGGTGCCTGGGTCGTGGGGGAAGATCTGCGGGCCGTCGACATCGGCCAGGCGGTTGAGCTTGGGGTCGTTGTTGGCGCGCAGGAAATCGTCGAAGCCCCAGCCTGACAGTTCCCACAGCTCGTCATGCAGGAACTCCTTGCTGACAATACCGCGGTTGTAAACGGTCGGTGCGCCGGGGCGATCGCCTTCGCAGTTGGAGACCAGTGGGAAGTCCACTTCAACCACTTCAGCGCCCGCTGCTTCCAAGGCCTGGCGTGCCTGTTGCCACAGGTCGATGACCGTGGCACGGGTGTTGATGCGCTGGCCGGTCGGGCCACCGATGCCAGGTTTTTCGGACGTACCGGCTTCGGGGTCGGCGTTGATGTACATGCGCGGTACGCCGAAACGCTTGCCCTTGAGCGCGCTGGCGTCAACCGCCAGGTCCAGGTAGGACGCCGGGCGTACCGAAGAGGCGGCCGGGATTGGCACCCAAGGTTGCAGGCGCCAGAGGTCGCCACGCTTGTCGGCATCGTCGGCAACTACCACATCCAGCACTTCCAGCAGGTCGGCCATGGTGCGGGCGTAGGGCACTACCACGTCCATGGTCGGTGTCAGCGGCCAGTTGCCGCGTACCGAAATGACCCCGCGCGAAGGGGTGTAGGCGCACAGGCCGTTGTTAGAGGCCGGGCCACGGCCACTGGACCAGGTTTCCTCGGCCAGGCCGAAGGCGCTGAAGCTGGCAGCGGTGGCGGTGCCGGCACCGTTGGATGAGCCGGAGGCGAACGGTGCGGTCAGGTAGTTGGCGTTGTACGGGCTTTCGGCACGGCCGTAGACGCCGCGCTGCATGCCACCGTTGGCCATGGGCGGCATGTTGGTCTTGCCCAGGCAGATGGCGCCGCCGGCGCGCAGGCGCTCGACGGTGAACGCGTCGCGCTGGGCTACCAGGTCTTTGAATGCCGGGCTGCCGGATGCCGCGGTCAGGCCCTTGACCAGGTAGCTGTCCTTGGCGGTGTAAGGGATGCCATCCAGCGGGCCGAGCAGTTCGCCACGGGCGCGGCGTGCGTCTGAGGCCTCGGCCTCCTTGAGCGCCTCTGGATTGCGCACTACCACGGCGTTCAGCGCGGTGGGGGTATCGGCTCCATCGTAGGCATCGATGCGCGCCAGGTAGGCCTTGACCAGCTCGACCGCCGTCGTGCGGCCCTTTTCGAGCGCGTCGCGCAGCTCGGCAATGGAAACCTCGGTTACCTCGATCATGCTTTCACCAAAATTTTGTGCAGGTGGGGGCTTTTGCGAGGAGTGTACAAGAAGGGCTGGGCGGAAGCAGGTTTGCGCGGGGGCAAATGGATTTTTGCAGCGGGGCATTGTCTGGCCCTGCGGCTGCCGGCTTGCTGGGCAAAGGGCCGCCTGGCGGCCCATACGCGCTTAATCCAGATCCGCCGCCGAATGGCGCTCGGGCACCTGGCTGGCTTCATCTCCCCAGGTGCGGTTGACCCGGGTGCCCCGCTGCACGGCCGGCCGCTGCGCGATTTCTTCGGCCCAGCGCTGCACCTGCGGGTATTCATGCACGGCAAGGAACTCTGCTGCGTCATACAGGTTACCGCGCACCAATTGGCCATACCACGGCCATACGGCGATATCGGCAATGCTGTACTCATCGCCACCCAGGTAGCGGCTTTGCGCAAGGCGCCGCTCAAGCACATCCAGCTGGCGCTTGGCTTCCATGGTGAAACGGTTGATAGCGTATTCGAACTTTTCCGGGGCATACGCGTAAAAGTGGCCAAAGCCCCCACCCAGATAAGGCGCCGAACCCATCTGCCAGAACAGCCAGTTCAGGCTTTCGGTGCGCGCAGGCAGATCCTTGGGCAGGAATGCTGCGAATTTCTCGGCCAGGTACAGCAGGATCGAACCCGATTCGAACACCCGTACCGCTGGCTCAACGCTGCGGTCGAGCAGGGCGGGGATCTTCGAGTTGGGGTTGACTTCAACGAACCCGCTGGAGAACTGGTCGCCTTCCCCGATGCGGATCAACCAGGCGTCGTACTCGGCGCCGCTATGGCCCAGGGCCAGCAGTTCTTCAAGAAGGATGGTGACTTTCACGCCGTTGGGGGTTGCCAGCGAGTACAGCTGCAACGGGTGCTTGCCGACAGGCAGCACCTTGTCGTGGGTAGGGCCGGCGATCGGGCGGTTGATACTGGCAAACTGGCCACCAGAGGCTGACTCGTTACGCCAGACCTTGGGCGGGACGTAGGGGGACTTGCTCATGCAGGGGCTCCTTGAGTGGCGCAAACGGTCACATACAGGCGTTGACCCGCATCTATGCCATGGGTTCGCATAAAAGTGCAAATGCAGTGGCGCTGACCAAGGTAGCAACGCGCCTAGCGGCCACGCCGCCGCGACACGCGCGCCTCGATGTTCTTGCGGCCAATCAGCAGCGGCGGTTTTTCCACTACCGGCTCGTCGGCCAGCCATTTGTACATCACCAGGCAGTCCACCAAACCCAGGCGGGCGTGGCGGTAAGCCTTGGGCAAGCGGCCGACGGTCTCGAAGCCCAGTTTGTGCCATAGCGCCACGGCCGCTTCATTGCTGGCCACCACCGAATTGAACTGCAGCGCCAGGAAGCCTTCCTGGCGCGCCAGTTTCTGTGAGTGTTCGCACATCAGCCTGGCCACGCCACGACCACGGGCGGCTTCGTCGACCATGTAGCCGCAATTGCCCACATGGGCACCGGGGCCGGCGGCATTGGCCTTGAGGTAGTACGCCCCCAGCAACTCACCGTCCTGCTCGGCCACCAGCGTGTGCAAAGGCAACTCCAGCCATAGCTGGCGTGCCTGTTCTAAGCTCAGGGCTGGGTCGTAGGCGTAGGTTTCGCGGGCCTGGACAACGGCCTGGAAGGTGGGCCAGAAACGCTCGAAGTCCTCGGGGGTCATGGGGCGGATGTGGATCATGCGGCAAAAGGCTCCCGGCCTGCTCAGATATAGACGAACACCAGAACCAGGGCCGCCACCACCAGCCACTTCTCCAGGTAATAGCGCATGCGGTTGCGTTTTTTCAGTGCCTTGCCCCGTTCGCGGATCTTGTAGATCCGGGTGAACAGGCGGTTGATACCGCCAGTCTTGTCATTGGCATTATTCGGCGCTGCCGCGGCAGCCATGACATTGCGGCTGAACCAGCGGTTGAACGCAGTCGCCCAGCGGTATTTCAGCGGGCGCTCGATGTCGCAGAACAGAATGATCCGGTTGTGCTCGGTGGTATTGGCGGCGTAGTGGATGTAGGTCTCGTCGAACACCACGGCTTCGCCGTCACGCCAGGAATACTTCTCGCCATCCACGTCGATGTAGCAGCCATCGTCGTTCGGCGTATCCAGGCCCAGGTGGTAGCGATAGGAGCCGGCATACGGGTCGCGGTGGCGCACCAGCTTGGCGCCCGGCGGCAGGGTAGCGAACATGGCTGCCTTGACCGTGCCGATGCCCTGCAGCAACTCGGTGGTGCGCGGGCACAGGTTCATCGCAGACGGGTGGCTTTCGCCGTACCATTTCAGGTAAAAGCGCTTCCAGCCGGTCTTGAAGAAGGAGTTGAAGCCAACGTCGTCGTAATTATCGGACTTCTTGATCTCGCCCACATGCAGCAACTGTTGGGCCTCCTGGCGGATTTCCTGCCAGTGATCCTTAAGTGGCTGCAGCTCGGGGAACGCTTCTACCGGCAGGTAGGGTTTGGCCGGGTGCCTGGAGAACAGGTAAAGGAAGCTGTTGACCGGGGCCAGGAAACTGGAGTGGTCACCCAATTGGCGGGTGAGCTTGTGGCGTACCCGACCGCGCAGATGAACATAGGCGATCGAGAGGGCAAAGATCAGTACGAGTGCAATTTTCATGGACGATTACTTGTCGAAAAATGGCCATGCGCCATGGCATAAGCCCGCCAGCATAAACAATCATGGGGGGAGTTTGTACAGATAGTTTGTACCGAGGCTGGCGAGATTTGCGGCCGACCAAGGTGTAATGGCCCCGGTTTGCGCAAACGTTTAAGGTAAAGGAGCACGCATGGTTCAGGACTCGCGCCTCAGTGGCGCCCCCTTCAAACGGCTGTTTTTCGCCCTGCCGGTAACCGACGCCCAGCAGCGTGCGATAGCCCAGTGGCGGCGTGGCCTCCAGCTGCGTAGTGGCAAACCGGTGCCCAGTGCGAACTTCCACCTGACCCTGATGTTTCTAGGCGATGTGGATGCAGCGCAGGTACCGGCGATTTGCGCTGCGGTAGACAACCTGGCGCGCCCTGACGCCCCCCTGCGCCTGCTGCTCGATCAGCTCAAGGTCTGGCCGCGGGCAAACGTGCTGGTGCTCGAGCCGCAGCAGGCACCGGCTGCACTGCGCCAACTTGCTTATGGGCTGCAGCAGGCACTGCTGCCCATGGGCGTTGCCGAGCAGGCCCGTGAGTACCGGCCGCACCTGACCCTGTCACGGGACTTTCGCGGCCAGGCGCCCGAGGCCAGCGTGGCGCCCGACTTCTTTATCGCCGCCCGGTACTTCGCGCTTTACGAGTCGCGCAAAGGCCAGTACCTGCCGCTGGCGCAGTGGCCGTTGACGCCGTGAGCCCGGTTCACAGCGCCCGGGTACCTCCGAACAGTTGCTCACCCAAGTGTCGGGCACTGGCCAGAAGCAATGCCGCAGCCGGGCCCTCGCTGTCGTCCAGCAAAGTCGAACTGAGCACGTTGGCGCCGCAGTAATCGAAAATGCCATGCTCGATTTGTACGCGCATCGCGTCGCCATAGCCGTGACGCTCGAAAGTGCCGGCATCGGCCCCGGCAACACCGACCAGGTGCACGTTCATGCCGCGCAGTTTCTTGATGACCGTGCCGCCCTCGTATTCGAATGCCCAGCCATGGCTGAACACTCGCTCTACCCAGCCTTTGAGCAGGGCTGGCAGTGACCACCAGTAGATCGGGTACACCAGCACCAGCGCATCGGCGCGTTCGATGCGTGCCTGTTCGCGTAGCACATCGTCTGGTGCTGGGGCGAGCCGACGGTGCACGGCATGGTCGGCCATGCTGAAGCGTGGGTCGAAACCTTCACTGGCAAGGTCGGCGAATTCGCAGCGGTGCCCGGCGCTGGCCAAGCCTTCGGCGATTTGCCCGGCGAGGGCGTGGGTAAGGGAATGCGGGTCGTGATGGCCGATGACGATCAAGGCTTGCATGAAGCTTCTCCTGAACAAGATGTGCGCAGAGGCCTTGAGCGCTATATACTCAAGGTAAGTTACGATTGGTAAGTTACTTTTGGTAGGTATGCTATGTCAAGTGATGATCAGGAACGGCCGCGTAAGCGCCTGTCCCGCGACCAACGGCGCCGTCAACTGCTCGACAAGGCGTGGCAACTGGTGCGCGAAGAAGGGACCGAGGCGTTAAGCCTCGGCCGCCTGGCCGAGCAGGCCGGTGTGACCAAGCCGGTGGTGTATGACCATTTCGAGACGCGCACCGGGCTGCTGGCTGCGCTGTATCAGGATTACGATGCGCGCCAATCGATGATGCTCGATCAGGCTTTATCGCGTTGTGCTGCGACCTTGAGCGACCGGGCCGGGGTAATTGCCGAAGCTTACGTGGACTGTGTCATGAGCCAGGGGAGGGAGATGCCAGGGGTATCGGCTGCGCTCGCTGGGTCACCAGAACTGGAGGCGCTCAAGCGGGCTTACGAGCAGCCATTTCTCGACAAGTGTCGGGCTGCTCTGGGCGAATTTACGTCGCACGGTGATATCGGTGCTGCCGGGATGCGCTTGCTGGTGGGGGCGGCCGATGCATTGTCGCAGGCAGCGGCGGCGGGGGAGTTGCAGGTTGGGCAGGCAAAGGATGAGCTACAGGCAGCCATCGTTGCCATGGTCCAGCGTCAGTGACCGGGGCTGCGTTGCCGGGGAGCGGCTCCGGGTGATCAAGCAGGCAAACTCTGATAGGCCTGCTCATCCCCCGGGCTACGGGCAAACTGGCGTTTGTACTCGCGGCTGAACTGCGAGGTGCTCTGGTAGCCCACCCGGTGCGCCGCCTGAGCCACGCCAAGGCCTTCGCCGATCAGCATCTGTTGCGCCTTGAGCAGCCGCAGGCGCTTGAGGTACTGCATCGGCGCCATGTCGGTACAGCGTTTGAAGTGCTCGTGGAAGGTCGACACGCTCATATTAGCCCGCGCAGCCAATGCCTCGACGCTCAGCGGCTCAGTGTAATGTTCACGCAGGTGAGCAAGGGCGGCGCCGATTCGGGCGAAGTGCCCCTGCTGCTCTACCAGCGCCCGCAATACCCCGGCCTGCGGCCCACGCAGTGCGGTGTACAGAACCTCGCGCACCCGCGCCGGCCCCAGCACCTTGGCGTCTACCGGATCCTGCAGGCAGCGTAACAGCCGCTCGACGCAGTCGCGCATGGGCGCATCCAGCGCTGCCGAGGTCATCGACTGCGGTGTCTGCGCCTGCACTGCTGGGTCAGGCGCCAGCGCCATGCTCTGTACCAGTTCACCCAGCACGCCGCGGTCGATGTCCACCGCCACGCCCAGTAACGGCGCGTCGGCGGTGGCGAAGGTTTCGCACATGAACGGCACCGACAGCGCCTGCACGAGGTAATGCCCGGCGCCATACTCCAGGGTGCGTGGGCCAAGGCGCGCCAGCTTGCTGCCCTGGGCCAGGATCATCAGGCTAGGCTCGTAGATCTGCGGGCTGCTGGCCACGTAATGGTCCCAGCTCAAAACCTGGACCTGTGGCAGATGAGTGGGCACGAAGCCTGGGCGTGTGGCCAGGCTGCGTATCAGGGCGCACAGCGTGGCGTTGGCGTCGACGTGGCGGGTCAGTTGCATGATGGACCATGGGCAGAGAATCAGACACTTGCATCATCTCAGATTTGAGGCTCGGCGCCAGGTGGTTCAGGCCAGGTTCGGAGAATCAGGCATTCACCTCGGAGGATCTGCTGTGGCTGTGGAGGGCGAGGATGCGGAAAATGTATCGCCTGAATCGTTTCACTTGCATCTGAGGTCTTGTATGTACACTGCTATCGGTTACGCCGCCCAAACCCCGACCAGCCCCTTGGCACCCATGACCTTCGAGCGTCGCAGCCCGCGCCCGGACGATGTCGCCATCGAGATCCTCTACTGTGGCGTTTGCCACTCCGACATCCATCAGGCCCGTAATGAGTGGGGCATTGCCGTGTACCCGCTGATGCCCGGCCACGAGATCATCGGCCGCGTCACGGCGGTGGGCGAGAAGGTATCGGCGCACAAGGTCGGTGACCTGGTCGGCGTCGGTTGCATGGTCGATTCCTGCCGCCACTGCGAGGCCTGTGCCAAGGACCTGGAGCAATACTGCCTGGAAGGCCCGACCATGACCTACGCCACCCCGGACCGGGTCGATGGCAGTAACACCATGGGCGGTTACTCCAGCAGCATCGTGGTCAGCGAGCACTTTGTGGTGCGCATACCGGCCGGGATGGACCTGCCCAGCGCGGCGCCGATTCTCTGCGCCGGTATCACCACCTATTCGCCGCTCAAGCATCATGGCGTCGGCCCTGGCCACAAGGTCGGCATCCTCGGCATGGGCGGCCTGGGGCACATGGGTATCAAGCTGGCCAAGGCTTTGGGCGCTGAGGTAACCCTGTTCACCCGCTCGCAGGCCAAGGCCGAGGAAGCCCGTCGCCAGGGCGCCGACCATGTGATCGTGTCCACCGATGCCGAGCAGATGCGCGCCGCTGCCGGCCGCTTTGACTTCCTGCTCGACACCATTCCGGTGCAGCACGATCTGAACCCGTACCTGGAGACCCTGAAGTTCGATGGCGTGCATATCCTGGTGGGCCTGATCGAGCCGATCGACCCGGCGCTGCACGCGGCCAACCTGGTGATGAAGCGCCGCGTGCTGGCAGGCTCGCTGATTGGCGGTATCGCCCAGACCCAGGAAGTGCTGGATTTCTGTGCCGAGCACGATATCCGTTGCGATATCGAGATGCTGGATATCCGCAATATCAACCAGGCTTATGAGCGCATGATCGCCGGTGATGTGAAGTACCGTTTCGTGATCGACATGGCGACGCTGCAGGGCTGACCCTTCCCAGCCGGGCGTTGCCTCCAGACCATACGGGCGATCTGGTCTGGGGGGCGGCGCCCATTTCCCTGTGTGCGTCTGCGCGTCTGGTTGTGAGGCGCGCTGTTGACGCGTACCATGCCGGCATTCCCTCCAATAACAAACCCGTGCCTCAGCGCGGCCGATACTTGGCCCCTGACGCGCGTCCTTTCGCCTTGCCTGCGGAGAATAGAATTCGCCCCATGAACGGACCTGTCCCCACCAACCTTGCGCCAACCACCGGTGGCGGCAGCTGGCTGAGTGTGATCGCCCTGGCCCTCGCGGCCTTCATCTTCAACACCACTGAGTTCGTCCCGGTGGCGCTGCTCAGCGACATCGGCCGCAGTTTCGACATGAGCACCGCTCAGGTCGGCCTGATGCTGACCATCTATGCCTGGGTGGTTGCCTTGGCCTCGCTGCCGATGATGCTGCTCACGCGCAACATCGAGCGTCGGCGCCTGCTGTTGTTCGTGTTCCTGGTGTTCGTGGTCAGCCACCTGCTGTCGTGGCTGTCGCAAAGTTTTGCCATGCTGCTGCTGAGCCGCATCGGCATCGCCCTGGCGCATGCCGTGTTCTGGTCCATCACCGCCTCGCTGGCGGTGCGTGTGGCGCCGCCAGGCCAGCAGGCCAAGGCGTTGGGCTTGCTGGCTACCGGTACGACCCTGGCAATGGTCCTGGGCATCCCGCTGGGGCGCGTGGTGGGCGAGGCGCTGGGCTGGCGGGTCACCTTCCTCAGCATTGCCGGGGTGGCGCTGGCCACCATGCTTTGCCTGATGAAATCGCTGCCGCTGCTGCCCAGCCAGAACTCCGGTTCGCTGCGCAGCTTGCCGATCCTGTTCAAACGCCCTGCACTGGTGATCACGTATGTGCTGGTGACCCTGGTGATCACTGCGCAATTCACGGCGTACAGCTACATTGAGCCGTTTGCCCTGCAGGTGGCACAGATCAGTGGTGAGCGCATCACGTTGTTGCTGCTGCTGTTCGGCGGTGCAGGGGTGTTTGGCTCGGTGCTGTTCAGTCGCTACAGTGACCGCTTTCCGCATGGCCTGCTGGTAGGCTCGATCGGCTTGCTGGCGGCTTGCCTGCTGCTGCTGTTGCCGCTGGCGGGCAACTTCTATCTGTTTGCCGGGCTGAGCATGTTCTGGGGCATTGCGATCCTGAGCTTCAGCCTGTCGCTGCAGTCCAAGACCCTGAAGCTGGCGTCCGATGCCACGGACGTGGCGATGGCTCTGTTTTCTGGCATCTATAACATCGGCATTGGCGGTGGGGCGCTGCTGGGCAGTATCGTCAGCAGCCAGCTGGGGGTGGCCTCTATCGGATGGGCCGGCGGCAGTGTGGCGGTGGTCGGCTTGCTGCTGGCCATGGCCAGTACCCGGCGCTTTCGCGAGGCCCTGAGTCATTGATCGACGTTACCGGCCCCATCGTCGGCTAATGCCGACAGGGCCGGTACAGCCCACCTTCAACTCAGCCAAGCAGCGCAGCCCAGGCTGACACCAGCAACATGCCCGCCAACCCGCGGTTGAACCATAGCAACCGCCCCGGCGCCTGCAGCCAGCGCGCACTGCCTACCCCCAACAGTGCCCAGGCCGTCATGCACGGCAGGGCGATCAATAAAAACACCAGTGCCAATTGCCACACCGGCAACGACGGCGCGGCAAACACGCCGATCACCGCCACTGCCATCATCCACACTTTCGGGTTCACCACTTGCAGCGCCGCTGCGCTGAGGGCGTCGAAAGGCTTGGCTGCGCTGACATCCAAAGGCTGCCCCGCGCTTCGCAAAATGCGCCATGCCAGCCAGCTCAACCACAGCACTCCGGTCCAGCCCATCACCTGCTGGGCCAGCGGGTGACGCACCAGCAAGTCACCAAGCCCCAGCCCGACCAGCAACACGACCGCCGCCGCCGCACCGCAGCCCGCCAGGATCGGCGCCACGCTGGCGCGCAGGCCCTGCCGTGCGCCATGGGCGAGGATCAGCAGGTTGGTAGGCCCCGGACTGATGCTGGCGACCAGGGCGAATAGCATGAACGGCAATAACGAATGCGACATGGTGAACGGCTCCTGTTGAACAGGGCACCATGCTCGGCGATTGCTGCGTGTCAGTCTGGAAGGTTTGAGCAGCGGCGCCGGTAGTCCGCTGGGGTGAGCCGATAGGCACGGCGGAACCAGCGCCCCAGGTGGCTCTGGTCAGCAAAGCCGAGCGCCATGGCCACTTCGCTCGGTGTCTGACCTTGGGCAAGCAAACGCCGGGCACGGGCCAGGCGCAGCTGGATCAGATAGGCGTGCGGCGCCAGGCCGAAGGCGGCCTTGAACGCACGGGTCAGGCGGAAGCGGTCCACGCCGCAGGCCTGTGCCATGTCGTCGAGGCCGATGTCCTGGTCGAGGTGGGCATGCAGGTAGTCGCGCGCCCGCTGCGCAGTCAGCGGCAGGCGCGGATCGGGGTTCAGGCGTTTGCGCCAGTGTAGGTGGGCGGTGAGGCAACTGAGCAGGTCATCGGTGGCGGTTTGCCGCACGATGCGCATTTCCCGACCGTGCACCGCCTGAAAGGCGAGGGTGGTGGCGCGGGCAAGCTGGCGATCATCGCACAGCGTATCGGCGAAGCTTGGCAGGCTGTCATTGGGCGCTTGCTCGAACAGCACGCGCAGCTCGGCCTCCAGCCATGTCGGCTCCAGGTACAGGGTCGAATAGGTAAAGCCTTCCGCCGTTGGCGCATCGCCGTCGTGAATGTCGCCAGGCTCGAGCAGGAACACCTGCCCGGGTGTGCTGTGATGGCGTGTACGGCGGCAATTGAACTGCTGCACACCCTGCTCGGTGACCCCGACCAGAAAGCTCTCATGCCAGTGCGGGTCGTAGGCGTGGCCAACGAAATGCGCACGCACCGACTCGATGCCAGTGTCGGCGTCTTGCTTGAGGTCGATCCAGTCGGGCATGGCGGCGAGGCTGCAGAGGGTAGGGCAGTTCACCTTAACGCAGAACCCTGCCTGGGTTTAGAACAATTGTGCACAGCCGGCTTCAGTGCGGCTGCTGTGCCGCGAAACGCTCCCGCAGCCACAAGTGCAACTGCGATACCGCAGGAGACAGCTGTTTGCGGTGTGGGCATACCAAGGTTACCGGGCTCAGCTCGCCCGGGTGTTCCGGCAGCAGCACTTCCAGCTCGCCAGTCGCCACATTTGCGCTGACATCCAGCCACGACTTGTAGGCAATGCCCTCGCCGAGCACCGCCCAGCGCCGCACCACATCGGCATCGTCGCTGAACAGCGGGCCACTCACCTGCACGGTGCGGTTGCCCAGCCGCCACTTGTCGTAGGTGCGCCCCTGTTGCAGGTAAAGCAGGCATGCGTGCTGCTGCAAGTCATCCAGCGCCTGCGGCCGCCCATGACGCGCCAGGTAGGCCGGCGAGGCCACCAGCACGCGACGATTCCAGGGGGCCAGGGGCAGGGCGATGTAGTTGGCTTCTTCGTTCAGGCCATAGCGTATGGCCACGTCTACCGGGTCGCGGAACAGGTCGGCAACGTGGTCGGACAGGTGCAACCGCAGGGTCAACTCAGGATGTTCGCGGCGGAAATCACTCAACCACGGCAGCAGGATGTTGCGGCCAAGGTCAGAGGGCGCCGACACCTGCAGCACACCACGCAGGGTGCTGTGGGCGCCGTGCAGGTTATCGCGGCCCTGGCGCAGGCTCTGCAGCACGCTGAGCGCGGTGGGCAGGTACAGCTCACCCTCGGCGGTCAGGCGCAGGCTGCGGGTGGTACGTGCGAACAGACGCACGTCGAGGTCGCGCTCCAGGCGTTTGATGGCGGCTGCGACCTGGCCGGGCAGCAGGTCTGCCTCGTGGGCCGCGGCGGTGAAACTGCCCAGTGCGCTGCTGCGCACGAACAGTTCGAGGTCGGTGATGCGGAGCATTTTCACTCCTTGGGTGAAAGTGTTGCTGCATTTTGCTGCTTTCTCTGGTTTGCAGGAAAGATAATATGCGCCACACGTTTGTTCCGCTTAAGGAGTTGCAACATGGATACCGTTTCTCTGGCCAAGCGCCGCTACACCACCAAGGCGTATGATGCTGCCCGCAAGATCCCTCAGGCCACCATCGACGCCTTGCTCGAGCAGCTGCGCCACAGCCCATCCTCGGTCAATTCGCAGCCATGGCACTTCATCGTGGCCGACAGCGCAGAGGGCAAGGCACGTCTGGCCAAGAGCACGCTGGACGGTTTTGCCTACAACACGCCGAAGATCCTCGATGCTTCCCATGTGATCGTGTTCTGCACCCGCACCGACATGACTGAAGCACACCTGGACGCCGTGCTCGACCAGGAGGCGGCTGACGGACGTTTTCGCGATGATCAGGCCCGTGCTGGCCAGAACCAGAGCCGTCGCCATTATGTGAACCTGCACCGCTACGATCAGAAAGACCTGCAGCACTGGATGGAGAAACAGACCTACCTGGCCCTGGGCACTGCATTGCTCGGCGCTGCCGCCCATGGCCTGGACGCGACGCCGATCGAAGGTTTCGACAGCAAGATCATGGATGCCGAACTGGGCCTGCGTGAGCAGGGTTACACCAGCGTGGTGGTGCTGAGCCTGGGTTACCGTAGCGAGTCGGACTTCAATGCCGGGCTGAACAAGTCGCGCTTGCCGGTTTCGAAGGTATTTACCTTCCTTTGAGGCAGGCGTTGTCGACCCCGTCCTCTTCGCGAACAAACCCGCGAAGAGGGCGGTTCAGCAAACGGTAAAGCCCAGGTTCACCACAAGGCCAGCGAAGCCCCCGCAACTGTGCGTTCGAACACCTCAATCGCTTTGTCTACCTCGGCTTCGCTGGTAAACCGCCCGACGCTCAGGCGCACGCTTTTGCGCGCCTGCGCCTCATCCAGCCCCAACGCCAGCAGCACATGCGACGGCGCGGGGCTCGCCGAATTGCACGCCGAGGTGGTCGACAGCGCCAGCTCACTGGCCAGCGCCATGCTGTTGAAGCCCGGGGCCTCGATACACAGGTTCAAGGTATGCGCTATGCGCTGGCTGGCGCAGCCGTTGAGACTGACCCCTGGCAGCGCCAGTAGCCCGTCGCGCAGCCGCCTGGCGAGGTGCCCGATGCGCTGATGCTCGCTGTCGCCAGGTTGGCCGGCCAGGGCGAAGGCGCTGCCCATGCCAACGATCTGATGGGTAGGCAGGGTGCCTGAGCGCAGCCCGCGCTCATGCCCACCACCGTGAACTTGCGCACGCATCAAGGCGCGTGCGCGAGCCCCGACATACAACGCGCCGATGCCTTTTGGTCCATAGACTTTGTGGGCAGAAAACGACATCAGGTCTACCGCCATCGCCCGCAAATCGATGGCCAGCTTGCCCACCGCCTGGGCCGCATCCACGTGCAGCAGGGCGCCATGGGCACGCACGCGCTCGCCAATGGCAGCGAAATCGGTGACGGTGCCCAGTTCGTTGTTGACTGCCATCAGCGAGACCAGGCGGGTATCTTCGCGCAGGGCCGCTTGTACGTCATAGGGCTGAATCAGGCCTGCAGCGTCTGGTGCCAGGCGGGTGACTGCCCAGCCCTGGCGCTCCAGTTCGCTGACGGTATCGAGCACGGCCTTGTGCTCAAGCTGGCTGGTAATCAGGTGGCCCGGCTGCCCGATGCCCTGCGCGGTGCCTTTGAGCGCAAGGTTGTTGGACTCGGTGGCGCCCGATGTCCAGACCAGGTCTTCAGCGCTCGCCCCGACACAGTCGGCCACTTGCTGGCGAGCCTGTTCCACGGCTTCGCGGGCGCTCTGGCCGTATGCGTGACCGGAGGAGGCGGGGTTGCCGAAGTTCACCTGGCGGCCGAGGCAGGTGAGCATGGTTTCGATGACGCGCTCGTCTACCGGTGTGGTGGCGGCATAGTCGAAATAGAGTGGGGCGCTGGGCATGGCGGTAGGTCCGTAGCTGTCGCCGCGGGTTCGGCGATCCTGACAGCAAGCGTACCCTCGGCGATGCGAAAAATTTTGCCCTTGATTCCATGATTTGCCAGTTTTTGTAGAAAAAAATTCTCCAAATACGGTTTATCGTAGGATCTTTAAAATTTAGAACTGAGGGTTACACGGGTTCCAGCGCCCGTTCTTCTTCCGCCACCACCCGTTGGCACAACTCGATGATCTGCTCGCGCATCCAGCGGTTGGCCGGATCCTGATCGGTGCTTTCGTGCCAGTACAGGTGCGTCTCAAGCGCAGGCACTTCCACCGGCAGAGGCTGGTAGCGCAATTGATGGCGACGAGCAAAACGTTCTGGCACTGTCATCGCCATGTCGGTCTGTTGCAGTACTTGCGAAGCCATCAGGTAGTGCTGCGAGCGCAGGGCGACTTTGCGCTGCACGCCCATCTTGCCCAGCGCCAGGTCGACATAGCCCAGGCCGTTTCGACGGCTGGAAATATGGATATGGGTCATGCTCAGGTAGCTGTCGAGGGTGAGTCTGGCGTCGGCCAGCGGATGACCCTGGCGCAGGGCGCAGACATAGCGGTCCTGCATCAGCTTGACGTGGCGCACTTGCGGGTCGGTATTGAGCGGCGCATCGACGGCAAAGTCCAGGCGCCCGGCGGCCAGTTCCTTGGTTGTTTCGCGACGCTTGCACAGGAAACTCTCGATCAGCACCGCAGGCGCCAGGCGGCGCAGGCGCTGGAACAGCGGGGGCAGGATCACCGCTTCGGTAAGGTCGGTCATGCTGATGCGGAAGGTCTTGTTGGCCTGCTGCGGGTTGAAGATGCGGCTTTCCTGCACCGAGGTACGCAGCAGCGCCAAGGCGTTGCGCACCGGGCCGATGATGTTCTGCGCCATGGGGGTGGGCACCATGCCCTGGGCGGTGCGCACGAAAAGCGGGTCGTTGAAGGTTTCGCGCAGGCGCGATAGCGCGTTTGACACCGCAGGCTGGGTAATACCGACGATCTGCCCGGCGCGGGTCAGGTTGGCTTCGGTATAAATGGCATCGAAGACGATGAACAGGTTCAGGTCGACCTTGCTGAGGTTCATGGGCGCCGCTCTTTGTTGGAATTATCGGCCGATCATATATCGGTTATGAATGTTTATACACGCAGAAAATAGACTAGGTGGATTGAGGCGTGCTGCTCTAGGCTCTGCCCATGTACTTCGAACCGTGAAGGTAGCCCCGATGGATTTCGCCTATTCACCCAAGGTCCAGGCACTGCGCGAGCGCGTCACCGCGTTCATGGATACTCATGTCTATCCCGCCGAGCCAGTGTTCGAGCGCCAGGTTGCCGAGGGTGACCGCTGGCAACCCACCGCAATCATGGAGGAACTCAAGGCCAAGGCCCGCGCCGAGGGCCTGTGGAACCTGTTCTTGCCTGAGTCGCAGTACGGTGCCGGCCTGAGCAACCTGGAATACGCGCCCCTGGCCGAGATCATGGGCCGCTCGCTGCTGGGGCCGGAGCCCTTCAACTGCTCGGCGCCGGACACCGGCAACATGGAAGTGTTGGTGCGCTATGGCAGCGAGGCGCAGAAGCGCCAATGGCTGGAGCCTCTGCTGCGGGGCGAGATTCGCTCGGCTTTTGCCATGACCGAACCGGACGTGGCCTCCTCGGACGCCACCAACATGGCCGCCACTGCCGTGCGTGACGGTGATGAGTGGGTGATCAACGGCCGCAAGTGGTGGACCTCCGGGGCCTGCGACCCGCGCTGCAAGGTGATGATCTTCATGGGCCTGTCCAACCCTGATGGCCCGCGCCACCAGCAGCACTCGATGGTGCTGGTGCCGACTGATGCACCGGGGGTGAAGATCGTTCGGCCGTTGCCCGTGTTCGGCTACGACGACGCCCCCCACGGCCACGCCGAGGTGCTGTTCGAGAACGTGCGTGTGCCCTATGACAGCGTCATCCTTGGTGAGGGCCGCGGCTTCGAGATCGCCCAGGGGCGCCTGGGCCCTGGCCGCATCCACCACTGCATGCGGTCGGTCGGCATGGCCGAGCGGGCGCTGGAGCTGATGTGCAGGCGCTCCGTCGAGCGCACAGCGTTCGGCCGGCCGCTGGCACGGCTGGGCGGCAACGTCGACAAGATCGCCGACTCACGCATGGAAATCGACATGGCGCGGCTATTGACCCTGAAGGCGGCGTACATGATGGACACGGTCGGCAACAAGGTGGCGCGAAGCGAGATCGCACAGATCAAGGTGGTAGCGCCGAATGTCGCATTGAAAGTGATCGACCGTGCGATTCAGCTCCATGGTGGGGCAGGGGTGAGCGGGGATTTCCCGCTGGCGTACATGTACGCGATGCAGCGTACCTTGCGCCTGGCTGACGGGCCCGATGAGGTGCACCGGGCGGCGATTGGCAAGTATGAGATCGGCAAGTATGTGCCGGTGGATATGTTGCGTAGCGGGCGGTGAGGGCGCGCTCGACGAACTGTTTTTGAGTACTTTGTCAGCAAAACTTCAGGTAGAGGGAAGGTCAGACCCGCAATTGCGGGTCTTCTTCCTTTTTGGCGCTCTTGGTCTGCGCGGATGGGGGCTGTTCCACTTGGGCTTCACCTACGACCGCTTTCTCCCCACGCGTCTTGATCAGCGACACCACCACCCCACCGAGCAACAACCCGAACGTCACGCCCAGCGACAGCAGTGCTGGCACCTTGCCCACCATGCCGTGGTAGAAGATCTTGCAGCCGATGAAAATCAGCACCAGCGCCAACGCGTACTTGAGGTAAACGAAGCGGTGCATCAATGCCGACAAGGCAAAGTACAGTGAACGCAAACCGAGAATGGCAAAGATGTTCGAGGTGTAAACAATGAATGGATCCTGCGTGATGGCGAAGATTGCAGGCACGCTGTCGACGGCAAACACCAGGTCGGCCAGTTCGATCAGCACCAGCGCCAGGAACAGCGGTGTGGCATAGCGCAATGCCTTGTTTTCGCCTGGCGGGGTGAGGCGCACGAAGAAGTGTGAACCATGAATCTGGTCAGTCACGCGCATGTGCCGCCTGACGAACTTGAGCACCGGGTTGTTGGCCAGGTCGGGGTGGCTGTCTTCTTTCGAAAACGCCATTTTTACCCCGGTAAACAGCAGGAATGCCCCGAAGATGTACAGCACCCATTCAAAGTTCTGTACCAGTGTTGCGCCCACGCCGATCATGATCGCACGCAGGAACACCACCCCCAGGATGCCCCAGAACAGCACCCGATGCTGGTAGCGACGGGGGATGGCGAAGAAACCGAAAATCATCGCCATGACGAATACGTTGTCCATCGACAAGGACTGTTCGACCAAAAAGCCGGTGTAGAACTCAAGCGCCGACTGCGCGCCCAGTTGGTACCAGACCCACGCGCCGAACAGCACGCCCACGCTGAAATAGCCCGAGTACAGCAGCAGGCTTTCGCGCATTTCGATTTCGCGTTCTTTGCGGTGCAGCACGCCCAGGTCGAGTACCAGCAGGCCGATGACGATGGCCATGAACACCAGCCACAACCATGTGCTGGTACCGAGGAATGGCGTTGTGAGGAATGTGTGTAGAGCTGTCATGAGCCCCTCCTTGATTGTCGACGTTGCATGGCAACAGTGATCCGACATGGCGGCGCGGTAGCCGTCAGAGGGGCCCGGTATCACATGGTTTTGAGCCTAGACCCATTTCCCCGTGATGCCGAATGGCGCGCTGTTACAAATTTTTGCCTGAGCCTGTGCGCGGCTGCCTGCCTCAGTACACCCAAACCTCCACCCGGCGGTTACGCAAGCGCCCCTGTTCCAGCTCGTTACCCGCAACCGGCAACTCGTCGCCCATGCCGGTAACCTCCAGCACTTCGACGCCATCGCGCGCCAGTTCACGGCGTACCGCCTGCGCGCGCAAGCGCGAGAGCAGGGCGGCGCGGCCCGGTGTTTCTTTGGGGTCGCCAAAGCCGACCAGCACCGCCTTGTTTTGCAGCTTGCCGGCCTGGCGCAGGTAGTCGGCGACGCGCTGTATATCACGCAGAGCCTTGTTGTCGAGGCTGGCACTGCCTTCCTGGAAGCGGAAGTTGACGCTCAGGCGCTGTGCATTTTGTGCCAGATTGCGATAGCGCGGCGGCATGTCGACCTGCGCCGGTACGGCCAGGGACTTGATCTGCTGTGAGACGAAACCTTGCTCGGCGACGATGGCCTGGCCGGCAGGGCTTTGGGCGAATTCTGCCAAGGCCCTGGCCTGGGGTTTGGCGTTGGCGGGCAAATAGAAGTACAGCCGGCGTGATAGGGGGTAATCCTCGCTCGCCACCAGCGGGCGGTCCGGCAGCATGGCTGGCGCATCGCCTTCGGCGATCGCCAGCACCTTGGCTCCGTGCACCGCTGCCAGGCTGCTGAACCCGATGGCCCGGCGATCTGCACGTACCCGATCGGCCAACTCATCACTGGATTCGAAACGCTGCGCCTGTCGGGCCAGTTCACTCCGGTGCGGTTCCAGCACCAGTGCCTTGAAGGTCTCGAAGGTACCGGAGCGGTCGTCGCGTGCATAGAGGTGTATCGGGCCGCCTGCCAAGCCCAGTTGCTCCCAATACTGGATCCGCCCCGAGAAGATGTGTGCCAATTGTTCGGTGGTGAGCTGTGGCAGGGGATTGTCGGGGTGGACGAACACTGCAACACCATCCAGACCGATCACTTGCTCGGCACCGGCTGCACGCAAGTCACCCAGCGCCTTGAGCTGGCGCACCTCGGTATCGTTGATGGGACGAGACGCTGCGGCCAGGTCGGCCTCGCCATGGCCAAGCGCGATAAAGCCGGTACTCGAGCCGTGCGCCGCGATGTCGATGCGCAGAGGCTGGCCCTGGGCATCAACGGCGGTTATCACGGTCTCGTTGGCCACAGCGCCTGGCCGTTGCTCGATCGCCGTTGCCTGTTGCGCCCACAGATGCCCCTGCACCAGCGCAGGCAGCAGGGCCGCGCCGATGGTGTTGGAACCTTGTACGCGCAGGTGCACAGGCTCGGCCACGGCCGTCAGGGGGAGCAGGGGAAGCAGCAAGAGCAACAGACGGAGCATGCCGGGCGACCTTTGGCACAGAGTTGCCCGGCAGATTACGACGGTAGGGTGACCGAAATGTGACTATGCGCGTGCCAGCGATGAGCTGCCGGGCAGCCTCAGGTGTGCGGGACCTGCTTGGAGACTGCACCACCGGCATACTGCGGTTTCAGGTGCCCTTGTTCATCCAGCAGGTACGCATCCATCACCTCGCGCACCACCGGCCCGGCCACCCGGCCACCGGCCTCGCCATTCTCGATCATCACAGCCACCACCACACTCGGGTGCTCGGCAGGTGCAAAGCCGACGAACAGGGCGTTGTCACGGTGGCGCTCGAGGGTCTTGTTGCGGTTGTAGCGCTCACCCTGCTTGATCGCCACAACTTGCGCCGTGCCGCTCTTGCCGGCGATGCGGTACTGGGCGCCGGCGGCGGCGGCGCGGGCAATGCCGCGCGGGTCGTGCATGACCATCTGCATGCCCTGGCTGACCTGGTCCCAGGCGTGCCGGTCGTGCAGCACGATATCGGGCATCGGGTTCGGGTCGACCGGTGTTTCGCCACCCACGGTCAAGGCCAGGTGCGGGCGGTGCCATACGCCCTTGCTGGCCAGAAGGCTGGTGGCCTGGGCCAGTTGTAGCGGGGTGACCTGCATGTAGCCCTGGCCGATGCCCAGGATCAGCGTTTCGCCGGGGTACCAGGCCTGGCGGCGGGTGGCGCGTTTCCATTGGGCAGACGGCATCAACCCCGAAGCCTCTTCGTTCATGTCCAGCGAGACCTTCTGGCCAAGGCCGAACTCGGCCATGTAGTCGTGCAGGCGGTCGATGCCGAGCTTGTGCGCCAGGTCGTAGAAGTAGGTGTCGTTGGAGCGCATGATGGCGGTGTACATGTCCACCCAGCCATCGCCGCTGCGGTTCCAGTTCCTGTACTTGTGCTCGTAGTTGGGCAGCTCGTAGTACCCGGGGTCGAAAACCCGGCTGCCGGGGGTGATCACGCCACTGTCGAGGCCGGCGATGGCCACTTCCGGCTTGACCGTCGACCCCGGTGCATACAGCCCGCGCAGCACGCGGTTGAACAGCGGCCGGTCGATGGAATCGCGCAGGGCAGCGTACTGTTTGAAGCTGATGCCCTTGACGAACAGGTTGGGATCGAAACTGGGATTGCTGACCATCGCCAGCACGTCGCCGTTGGCCGGGTCGAGCACCACCACCGCCCCACGGCGGTCGCCCAAGGCTTTTTCTGCAGCCACTTGCAGGTGGGCGTCGAGGCTCAGCACAATGTCTTCGCCCGGGGTAGGGGCCTGATGCTTGAGCACGCGCATCACCCGGCCCTGGGCATTGGTCTCGACCTCCTCGTAGCCGACGTGGCCGTGCAGCCGGCTTTCGTAGAAGTGTTCGATACCGGTCTTGCCGATCGATTGGGTGCCGCGATACTCGGTGCTGTCGAGGGTCTTGGCTTCCTTTTCGTTGATCCGCCCGACATAGCCGACCGAATGGGCGAAGTGCTCGGCAAGCGGGTATTCACGGATGAACTGCGGTTCTACATCCAGGCCCGGCAGGCGGAACTGGTTGACCGCTACCACGGCGATCTGCTCCTCGGTCAGGCCAACCATCAGGGTGACCGGTTCAAACGGCTTGCGTCCACGGCGCAGGTCCTTGTCGAACTGCTTGCGGTCCTCCTCGCCCAAACCCAGAACCTGGGTCAGGGTATCGAGCACCTTGGCCGAGTCGCCGGCGCGCTCACGGGTCATGGTCAGGTCGAAACTAGGCTTGTTGTCGGCCAGCACCACGCCGTTGCGGTCGTAGATCAGCCCGCGCTCGGGGGCGATGGGCAGGACGTGTACGCGGTTGTTTTCCGATACCGCGCTTTGCTGGTCGTGTTGCAGCACTTGCAGCACGTAGAGACGGCCGATCAGCACGGCGACCAGGCAGAAGACCAGGGCAGCGCAAGCCAGGAGCCGGCGGTTGACCAGGTGTTTTTCCTTTTCGTGGTCCTTGAGAGGGATCGGTTGGGGCATGGGCGGTGATGTATCGGCTGAGCGCGAACCTGTGGGAGCCGGCCTGCCGGCGACTACGCCAGGCCAGCCAACATGGATGTAGACGAGTGCCATGCACTCGAATCGCCGGCAAGCCGGCTCCCACAAGGATGCGGGGCGGCGATGCTACGCGTGCCCGGGCCGCACCTCAAGGCAGGCGCGTTGCGTAAAACCGGGCATCCGGTGTTTCATCCCGTCATCAGGGCGCTGAAAGCCTGTATGAAGATTTGTTCATTCACCTGCCTTGGCCGGCTTGAGACCGTGAATGGATGACTGGGGCAGGCCATTTGGTTAGAATGCACGCGGGTGCTAGCTGCATGACGCAGTGAAGCAGGTTAAATAACTACGCAGGTCGGGCCGCCGTGCGGGAGTTCTTGTGCCCATGCAAAAACACGTAATGCCCCGTGCCCAGCAAATTGCCCAACGCGCATTCGCCAACTTCGAGCGCTTTCTGCATATCGAGGCCGTGAGCGGCGTCGTACTGTTGATCGCCGCCGTTGCAGCACTGATCTGGGCGAATTCGCCCGCTGCCGAAAGCTATGACGCCCTCTGGCACACGCCGATAAGCTTTGGTATCGGCTCCCTGGTCTATTCCCAGTCACTGCATTTCTGGATCAACGACGGCCTGATGACCATCTTCTTCCTGGTCGTCGGTATGGAGATCCGTCGCGAAATCCATGAAGGCGCGCTGTCCAGCCTGCGCCAAGCCACGCTGCCGATGGCGGCAGCTGTCGGTGGTGTGGTGGTACCCGCACTCATCTACCTGGCGTTCAATCATTCGCCTCCCGCGCAAGAGGGTTGGGCTGTGCCCACCGCCACCGACATCGCCTTTGCAGTGGGTGTATTGGCGTTGCTGGGTAAGTCGATCCCTTCCAATGTGCGGGTGTTCCTGCTCGCCCTGGCGATCATCGACGACATCATCGCGGTGCTGATCATTGCCTTCTTCTACTCCGGTGGCCTGGATTACAGCGGTTTCGGCGTCGCCGCCATCGGCCTGCTGCTGGTGCTCGGCCTGCAAAAGATCGGTGTCGGTTCGGCCTATGCCTACATCATCCCCGGGTTCATCACCTGGCTGGGCATGTTGATGACCGGTGCCCACCCCACCTTGGCGGGCGTGGTGCTTGGCCTGATGACGCCAGTCAGGGCCATGCCCTTGGGCGAGCGCCCGCTGGAGGCTGTTACCCGCTTCACCGACGACCTGCTCGGTCGCGCCAAGGCACCGCAGATCGATGACAGCGAACTGATGAGCCCGTTGAAAAACCTGCGTGTGGCACAGCGTGAACTGGTAGCCCCCGTGCTGCGCGTGCAAGGCCATCTGCACCCTTGGGTGGCGTTCGCGATCATGCCGCTGTTCGCCCTGGCCAACGCCGGTGTCGGGTTGTCTGGTGTAGACCTGTCTGCCGATGGCCCTCACTGGGTGATGACTGGTGTGGCTGTGGCGCTGGTCTTGGGCAAGCCGTTGGGTATCGTGACGATCAGCTGGCTGATGGTACGTTTGGGCTGGTGTGCGCTGCCGGCGGGCGTTACCTGGCACGGCATCACGCTGATCGGGCTGTTGGCGGGCATCGGCTTTACCATGTCGATCTTCATTGCCAACCTGGCGTTCTCTGACCCTGGCGTCCTGGGCGCGGCGAAGCTTGGCGTACTGTCGGGCTCGGTCATTGCTGCTGTGATCGGCCTGACTTGGGGTGTGTGGAGCCTGCGCAAGGCAGCCAAGGCTGCACCGGCCCAAGTTGGCTGATAGGCCAGCCGGGTAACGGGCAGGTGGGTGCACATTTTTTTTTCAGAGGTGCATCCAATCTGCATCCTGGCGGGTATTACAGGTAGCGCGACTTCGCGCTGTCGATTACTCGCCAGGAGATTTGCACCATGAACAGCCCAGTTACCATGCTGATGCTCACAGGCGGCTTAGTCCTGATCGTGGCCAGCCAGGCCGCTCACGCTCAATCCGCCTTGCCCGACGCGGTCAAGGTTCCGGATGGCCACGCCGTCATGCTGGAAACCGTCGGTGTGGGCCAGGTCACCTACGAATGCCGCGACAAAGCCAATGCACCCGGCCAGACCGAGTGGACATTCGTCGGCCCCAAAGCGGTACTCAAGGACAGGTCTGGCAAGGCGGTGGGTGACTATTTCGGGCCGCCCGCCACCTGGCAGGCCAAAGACGGCTCGAAGGTCACCGGCACCCAGTTGGCCGTGGCGCCAGCGGCCAAGGGCGACCTGCCTTACCAGCTGGTTCAGGCCAGCCCGGCCGAAGGTAAAGGGGCCATGACCGGTGTGAGCTATATCCAGCGCGTGGCCACCCGCGGCGGTGTTGCGCCGGCAACTGCCTGCTCGATGCAAAACAAAGGTGAGCGCAAAATCGTTGATTACCAGGCTGACTATATCTTCTGGGCGGCAAAATGATGGCAGTGCGCATAGGCAGGTAAGCCACTGGCGTCTACGCTGATCGACAGCCCCCCGGCCCGATGGCTGGGGGAACCGTCCAGGGACTATAGGGCTGACCTTGCAGTGAACTCACCTTTGCCCCCTTTCGACTTTCAGCGTTGCCTTGAAGCCTGCGCACGGGGAGACCGCCGAGCGCTGCATGCACTCTACGAGGAGGAGGGCGCACGCCTGCTAGGTGTGGTGCGCCGTATCGCGCGCGACCACGCTACAGCAGAAGACATCCTGCACGATGCCTTCATTCGGATATGGTCCGGGGCTGCCAGCTTCGACCCTGCACGCGGCTCTGCGCGGGGCTGGATCTATAGCGTGACCCGGCACCTGGCGCTCAACTACATACGCGACTCCCGGCGCGAAGTCGTGCTGGATGAAGGGGCGTTTGACAGTGCACAAGTACCGCTGCCCTATGCGAGTGATATCGATCTCATGGCGGACTCGGCCAAGGTTCACCGTTGCCTCGAGCAACTGGAACCCTCACGCAAGCTGTGCATCCTGCACGCGTATGTCGACGGTTGCAGCCATGCCGAAATCGCCGGGTTGCTGAACACGCCGTTGGGTACCGTCAAAGCCTGGATCAAACGCAGCCTGAAGGCGTTGCGGGAGTGCATGGGATGAAGAAGCCACAAGGCGAGACTGCCGACGCACTTGATGAATTGGCCGGGGAGTACGTGTTGGGTACCTTGTCGGCCGAACAACATGAGGCCGTGCGCCAGCGCCTGACGGAGGATCAGCAGTTGCGTGGTGCCGTGGATGCCTGGGAGCAGCGGCTATTGGCGTTGAATGCGCTCGCTGAGCCTTTGCCACCCAGCCCACGTTTGTGGGGGCGGATCAGCCGCAGCGTCGATGCACAGCCACAGCCACAGCGTATTGCGCCACCAACGCAGTCAGGGCGTTGGTGGCATCGCCTGGTGCTATGGCAGGGCCTGGCTGGTGCAGGCCTGGTTGCCAGCCTGCTGTTAGCCTTCACTCTGCTTACCGCCAAGGCGCCGGAGCCTTCTTACCTCGTGGTGCTGGTTGCGCCGGCAGACAGTGCCCCCGGGTGGGTAGTGCAGGCTAGCGATACCCGTAGCATTCAACTGATTCCCTTGGGGCAGTTCGCGGTGCCGAGCGACAAGGTGCTGCAGTTCTGGACCAAGGGCGAACAGTGGCAGGCGCCACTGTCGCTGGGCCTGGTCAAACCTGGCGAGCAATATCGGGTGCCCGCGCATGACCTGCCTCCCCTGGAGCCCAACCAACTGTTCGAATTGACCCTGGAAAGAGCGGGCGGCTCGCCGACCGGGCGCCCAACCGGGCCTGTGCAGTTCATCGGTCGGGCGGTGAAGGTGCTTTGACAGTGCCTTGTGCAAGGGCAGCAAAAAGCGGCGCCTGCGCGCCGCTCTACAGGCTTGCATCCCGCTATCAATCGCCGGTCACCAGCTGACGGGCCAGCTGATTGTGGCGCTCCAGCACCAGCGGCAGGTCGACTGTGGTGATGCGGCCGTCCTTTACCACTACGCGGCCGTTTATCACGCTGGTGTCGACCTGGGTCGGGGTGCAGAACACCAAGGCCGCAAGCGGGTCGTGGTGGGCGCCTGCGTAGGCGACATGGCCGAGGTCGAAGGCGACGAAGTCGGCGACCATGCCCGGCGCCAAGGCGCCGATGTCATTACGGTTGAGCACCTTGGCACCGCCGAGGGTGGCGATTTCCAGCGCTTCGCGTGCGGTCATCGCGTCGGGGCCGAAGCCGACACGCTGCAGCAGCAGCGCCTGGCGCACTTCACCGATCATGCTGGCGCCATCGTTGGAGGCCGAGCCATCGACGCCCAGGCCCACGGGCACCCCGTGGTCGCGCATCTTGCGGATCGGTGCAATACCCGAGGCCAGGCGCATGTTCGAGCACGGGCAGTGGGCCACACCGGTGCCGGTACGGGCAAACAGCTCGATGCCGTGCTGGTCGAGTTGCACGCAGTGCGCGTGCCACACATCGTGGCCGACCCAGCCCAGGTCCTCGGCGTATTCGGCAGGTGTCATGCCGAACTTTTCGCGGCTGTAAGCGATATCGTTGACGTTTTCAGCCAAATGGGTGTGCAGCGAAACCCCGTAGTTGCGCGCCAGCACCGCCGCTTCGCGCATCAGGTCGCGGCTGACCGAGAAAGGTGAGCAGGGCGCCACGACCACACGCAGCATCGAGCCATGGCTGGCGTCGTGGTAGTCCTCGATCAGGCGCTGCGACTCCTTGAGGATGTCGCTTTCCTTTTCCACCACCGAGTCTGGCGGCAGCCCGCCTTGGCTGCGCCCTACGCTCATGCTGCCGCGTGCGGCATGGAAACGCATGCCGATTTCCCCGGCGGCGTGGATGCTGTCGTCGAGCTTGCAGCCATTGGGGTAGATGTACAGATGGTCGCTGGAGGTGGTGCAGCCGGAGAGAATCAGTTCGGCCATCGCGGTCTGGGTCGATACCGCGATCATTTCGGGCGTCAACCGTGCCCAGATCGGGTAAAGGTTGGTCAGCCAGTTGAACAGCTCACCGTCCTGGGCCGCCGGGACCACGCGGGTGAGGCTTTGATACATGTGATGGTGGGTGTTGACCAGCCCCGGGATGACCACCTTGCCGGTCATGTCCAGAATCTCGTCGGCGTGCTGGGGCAGCTCGTCGCTGGGGCCAACCTGCTTGATCAGGTTGTCTTCTATGAACAGGCCGCCGCGTCTGATCTCGCGGCGCTCGCCGTCCATCGTCACCAGCAGTTCGGCGTTCTTTATCAGCAAAGTCTTGGGCATAGGTATTCCTTCCCGCGAAGGGCGGGGTGCAATTCGTCAGTGCAGACACCTGGTTTTTTTCGAGGGCAACCAGGCTCGGTGTGGAAAACACGGCGTGGGCAGCAGGGCCAGTCAGCGCAGCCGCGCACGCGCCGACACCGCTGAGTCACAAAGACCAGGCGCGAGACGGCGGATGGGTGCAAAGGGCAACGGGTGAACGGCGAATGCGTCGATTCGCAGAGGGCGCTCGAAGGGAATGAGCAGATAGGGGTAATGCATGGCTTTAGCCTGTCGCAATACGCAGCGGCGATTACCGCTGTCGTAGGCGCGGGTTGATGTAACCAGAAATGTTCATTTTTGTATACGAAAAATTCTGCATTGAATGTCCAGGTGGTGCCACGGCGCTTTGCGCAGTACATGGCCTGGTTTATGTTGGGCGCCCAAGGCATGCACTTCGACAGGACGCCACCAATGCCATCGCCAACACAATTGATCAGCACCCTGTGCCTTGTCCTGGCCAGCCAATGGGCTTGGGCCGACCAGCCGCTGCCCGCGCCCCCGGAGCTAGGGTCAGGTTACCGCTCCGGCCTGCAACCGGTTCACGCCAACCGGCACATGGTGGCGGCTGCCAATCCGCTGGCCAGCGAAGCCGGGCGGGCGATGCTGCGCGCCGGCGGCAGCGCCATCGATGCGGCAAATGCCATGCAGATGGTACTCACCTTGGTCGAGCCGCAGTCCAGCGGCATTGGCGGTGGGGCGTTCATCCTGTACTGGGACGGCAAACGGGTACAGGCATTCGACGGCCGCGAGACCGCGCCGGCCGCAGTGACGCCAACGCTGTTCCTGCAACCGGACGGCACCCCGATGCCGTTCCGCGCAGCGCAGATCGGCGGGCGCTCGGTAGGCGTACCAGGGGTGCTGCGTGCCTTGAAAATGGCGCACGAGCAACATGGCAAGCTACCGTGGCGTCAACTGTTCGCGCCGGCTATTGCCTTGGCACGCAGTGGGTTCCCTGTGTCCGAGCGCCTGCACGCGTTGCTGGCGGGTGACCCTTTCATCGCCGGTTCACCCACCATGGCCCGCTATTTCCTGGATGAGCATGGCCAGCCGCTGGCGGTGGGAACGCTGCTACGCAACCCCGAACTTGCCCATACCTTCGAACGCATCGCGCAACAGGGCATTGATGCGTTCTATACCGGTGAAATTGCCGAAGCGATCGTCGCCCAGGTACAGGGGCATGCCAATGCCGGGCTCCTGTCACTGGAGGATTTGCGCCAGTACCAGGCCAAGGAGCGCACGCCGTTATGCGGCCCTTACAAGGCCTGGCAGATCTGCGGCATGCCGCCGCCATCTTCAGGTGCAGTGACCGTGCTGCAGACCTTGGGCATCCTCGAGGCGCTGCAGCACGCCATGCCACAACGCGACCTTGCGAAGCTACCGCCCAGCGTCAGTGCTTCGCCGGCAGGCCTTGAGCCTGCGCCGCTGGCCGTTCACCTGATTGCCGAGGCCGAACGGCTGGCCTACGCCGATCGTGCCCAGTACCTGGCCGACAGCGACTATGTGCCGATACCGCTCAAGGCATTGACCGCCCCGGCGTACCTGGCCGGGCGGGCCGAGCTGATCGGCGACTTCAGCATGAAACATGCGCGACCGGGCAAGCCGCAGGGCGCGGACCTGGCCTTGGCCCCGGACCGTTCGCCGTTGCGCATTTCCACCTCGCACCTTTCGGCGGTGGATGACAGCGGTCAGGCGCTGGCCATGACCACTTCGGTAGAGGCGGCATTCGGTTCGCATCTGATGGTCAAGGGCTTCCTGCTGAACAATCAGTTGACCGACTTTTCCTTCATCCCACAGGAGAAGGGCAAGCCCGTTGCCAATCGGGTTGAACCGGGCAAGCGGCCGTTGTCGGCGATGGCCCCGACCCTGGTGTTTTCGCAGGCGTCCGGGGAACTGGTGGCCAGCCTCGGATCACCCGGTGGCTCGCAGATCATCGGCTACGTTAACAAGGCCCTGGTGGGTTTGCTGGACTGGCGGCTCGACCCGCAACAGGCTAGCAACCTGCCCAACTTCGGCAGCCGCAACGCCGGTACCGAAGTGGAAGCCGGGCTGATCAGCCCGGCGCTGGTCCGGCAATTGACGGCCTGGGGCCATGAGGTAACGCCCATGACCATGACCAGCGGCATGCAGATCATCCAGCGTACCGGCGCAGGCTGGGCGGGGGGAGCCGACCCGCGGCGCGAAGGCGTGGCGCTTGGCGATTAGCCATGGTAGAAGACAACCTTACCATTCAAATGTTGAATACCAGGATGTCTATCAGCGTTAAATCGAATAGGGCTCTGTTCGACCTCGACCTGCTGCGTGCCATCGTCGTCGTGGCCGATTGCGGCAGCTTCACCACCGCTGCCGCACGCCTGCATTCGACGCAATCGACCATCAGCCAGAAAGTCCGCCGGCTCGAGGACATGGTCGGCCACCGCCTGCTGGTGCGCGGGAACCGTGACGTGTTGCCGACCGACGCCGGCCAGACCTTGCTCGGCTACGCCCGGCACATGCTGGCATTGAACGACCAGATGCTCGAGGCTTTGGCCGGTGCCATGGTCGGCGTCACCGTACGTTTGGGCGTTCCCGAAGATTTCGTCGGCGGGCGCACCACCAACGCGCTGTCGGCATTCAGCCGGCTGCACCCGCAGGTCAAGCTGGAGGTCACCAGCGGCCTGTGCCGCGACCTCAGCCAGGCCTATGACAACGGCGAACTTGACCTGGTATTGCTCAAGCAGCGACGCAACAGCCGCGAAGGCGTGGCGTGCTGGCCCGAGCGCCTGCAGTGGATCGACAGCGCACGCATGCCGTCCTTCGAGCTCGACCCGATCCCGCTGGTGACCTTTCCGCCACGCGGCTTGTACCGCGATGACATGATCACCGCCATCGAAGGCATGGGCCGGCGCTGGCGCATCAGTTTCACCAGCTCCAGCCTCAGTGGCATCCAGGCAGCGGTGGCCGACGGCATGGGCATCAGCCTGTTGCCACCACGGGCGGCGACCCCTGAGCATCGGGTGCTTGGCAGGCAACACGGTTTGCCGGAGGTGGACAGCTACGAAATCGTCATCGTCCACCGGCCGACGGCGGATGTGATGGTCACGGCATTGGCCAAGGTAATGTCGCAGGTGCTGGAGGGGGGAGGGATCTGATGCCTGCACTGGCCCCATCGCCGGCGATGGGGCCCGGAAGATCAGTGCATTACGGCATGCCCAACCACTGCGGCAGTGCCAGCGAAATGAACGGCACGTAAGTCACCAGCACCAGGAACAGCAGCAGGATCGACAGCCACGGCAGCGCGGCGCGAATCGTCTGCCCCAGCGTCAGGCCCGTCACCGCTGAAGTCACGAACAGGTTCAGCCCCACCGGTGGATGCACCAGGCCGATCTCCATGTTCACCACCATGACGATCCCCAGATGAATCGGGTCGATCCCAAGCTTCATGGCGATCGGGAAGAAGATCGGCGCGAGAATCAGGATGATCGCCGACGGCTCCATGAAGCTGCCCGCCACCAGCAGTACCACGTTGACCATGATCAGGAAGCCGATCGGCGTCAGGCCCTCGGACAGCACCCACTGGGTGATCTGCTGGGGGATCTGCTCGGTGGTCAGCACATGGGCGAACAACATGGCGTTGGCGATGATGAACAGCAGCATGATGGTCAGCCGGCCCGACTCCAGCAATACCTTCGGGCAGTCGCGCAGGCGCATGTCCTTGTACACGAACAGCGCGATGAACGCTGAGTACACCGCTGCCACGGCGGCCGCCTCGGTGGGGGTGAACATGCCGCTGTAGATGCCGCCCAGGATGATCACCAACAGCAACAGCCCCCAGAACGCGCGCCTGGCGGTGCTCAACCATTCGGCAAAACTGGCACGAGGTTGTGCGGGCAGTTTCTTGATCCGGGCGACGATGTAGATCGTTACCATCAGCGCCAGGCCCAGCAGGATGCCTGGCACCACACCGGCCATGAACAGCTTGCCTACCGAGGTCTCGGTCGCCGCCGAGTACACCACCATGACGATCGATGGCGGAATCAGGATGCCCAGGGTGCCGGCGTTGCAGATGATCCCCGCGCCGAACTCGCGGGGGTAACCGGAGCGCACCATGCCGGCAACGGCAATCGAACCCACCGCCGCGACCGTTGCCGGCGACGAGCCCGACAACGCCGCGAACAGCATGCATGCCAGCACTGCGGCAATGGCCAGGCCGCCACGGATGTGCCCGACGCAGGCGTTGGCGAAGTCGATCAGCCGCTGGGCCACGCCACCGGTGGTCATGAACGCGCCCGACAGCAGGAAGAACGGGATGGCCAGGAAGGTGTAACTGTCGGAGGTCTCGAACAGCTTGATCGCCAGCGAGCTGAGGGAGTCCTGGCTGAACATCAGGATTGAAAGTGCGCCCGACAAGCCCAGCGAAATCGCGATCGGCACTCCCAGGAACATGAACACGAACAACAACAGGAACAGGCAGATAACCGTCATCAGTGATGCTCCTCACCCGGGTTGGCCAGCTTGCTCGCCTCTGCAGCCTCGTCGGCCAGGCCCAGGCCATACTGGCGATGGGTGAACAGGCGATAGAGGATCTCCAGGTAGCGGACAATGACCAAGGCGAAACCGAAGGGCACGATCAGCGCGATATGGCCGACCTTGATGCCATAGCGGTCCAGGTCTTCGGCGCCGATGCCGGCCACAAGCACAGCGCTTACCCATTTGATGCTCGCCACCAGGAACAGCCCGGCATACGCCAGGCAACAGGCACAGGCGATCATCGCCAGTACCCGTTGCACTGGCTTGCGGGTGCGCCGCACCAGTACGTCGACACCCAAGTGGCCAGCGGTGCGCACGCCATAGGAGATCCCGAAAAAGATCAGCCAACCGAATAGCGCCTTGGTCAGGGCGATGCTCCAGGTCATTTCCTGGGCGTAACCCATCAGGTGGTCGCCGATGCCCAGCAGCAGGTCACTGGCAAAAGCCCAGTGGTCACTGAGCGTGTAGAACACGGTATAGAGGTTGTTCAGTGCTACGTAGACGAAGGTCACCAAGGTCATGGCCGCCAGGAGAAAGGCGATCATGCCCTCCTCGAAGTGCTCCCAGACACGCCTGAGCGATTGCATAGGAATTCTCCAGACAGAGAGAGGGCTGGCCACCTGTGCGCAGGTGGCCGGGGCAGGGCGTGCGGCTGTCAGGAAGCCTTGTTGGCGGCCTCGGCTGCCTTGATCAAGTCAGCGCCGATCTGACCGGAGAACTTGTCCCACACCGGGCGCATGGCCTCACGCCATTGCTGGCGCTGCTCGGCAGTCAGGGCATCGATCTCGCTGGTCTTGGCATCGATGATTTTCTGCCTGGAGGTCTGGTTGAGGGCTTCGGCCTGTTTGTTCACCTCGACGGTGACCTGGTCCATGAGCGTTTGCAGCTCGCCACGCACGTCCTCAGGCAGGCCGTTCCAGAACTTGGCGTTGGTGATCACCATGTAGTCGATCAGGCCGTGGTTGGTCTCGGTGAAGAACGGCTGCACCTCGTTGACCTTCTGGCTTTCATAGTTCGACCAGGTGTTTTCGGTGCCATTGACCGTTCCGGTCTGCAGGCCCTGATAAACCTCGGCAAAGCTCATCTTGCGCGGGTTGGCGCGGATCGCCTTGAACTGCTCTTCGAGCACGCTGGAGGCTTGCACGCGGAATTTCAGGCCGCGGGCATCTTTGGGCAGGATCACTTTCTTGTTGGCCGACAGCTGCTTGAGGCCGTTGTGCCAGTAGGCCAGGCCGTGGATGCCTTTGTCGTCCATCGACGTCAGCAGTGCCTTGCCCTGCGGGCCTTGCTGGAAGCGGTCGACGGCCGCCAGGTCGTCGAACAGGAACGGCAGGTCGAAGATTTGCACCTGCTTGTTGTAGTGCTCGAACTTGGCCAGCGAAGGCGCCAGCATCTGCACATCCCCCAGCAGCAACGCTTCCATCTCCTTGCCGTCGCCGAACAGTGACGAATTGGGGTAGACCTCGACTTTGACCTTGTCCTTGAGCTGCGGGTCCGCCGCCACCAGCTTCTGGAACATCAGCGCACCCTGGCCTTTGGGCGTGCTGTCGGCCACGACGTGGGCGAACTTGATGATGATCGGGTCGGCAGCCTGTGCAAGGCCGGCCATGGACACTGCGGCGGCGCAAAACAGCGCCTGGGTCAGCTTGAACATCGATGTCACCTCTGATTTATTTTTGTAGGAGGATGGATGTAACGATGGACCAATGGCTTGCGTGTGGTGAATTAGCATTTGTGTAAGGCGGCATTCGGTTTAGCCGAACGCCGGCTCAGTTCAACCGGACGCCTGTGCCAACAACCGTCGCGCCCGCAACACCACCGGCGCATCCACCATTTGCCCGTCCAGCTGAAACGCACCGGCCCCGTTAGCTGCGGCGCTCGCCGCCAGCACCCGTCGGGCCCAGGCCAGCGCTTCGGCGTCGGGCGCGAGTGCCGCGTGAATCACCGGCACTTGCCTGGGGTGAATGCACAACGCCCCGCCATACCCCAAGTCGCAGGCATGCCGTACCGCCTGGTGCAAACCTTCGGTGTCGCCAATGGCAGGAAACACGCCATCGAGCGGCGGCAGCAGGTCGGCACCCCGCGAGTGTAGCTGCACGGCCATGCGCGCCTGGTCAAGAAACTGCCGGGCAGCATCGCTGTCGGTGTTCAGATGAAGGTCCAGCGCCAAGTCGAGGCTGCCGAACGACAACCGCTCGACCCCCTCGGCATGGGCGATCTGCTCGAGCGCCAGCAGGCCTTTGGCGCTTTCGATGATGGGCCAGACCGGTTTGCCGATGTGCCGGGCAACGGCCACTTGGGCGGCGTTTTCCACCTTGGGCAGCAGCACGCCGGCGATACCAGGCTGCTGCGCGCAGAAAGCCAGGTCTGCAGCATGCTCGGCGTGCTGCGGCGCGTTCACACGGACCCACACCGACGCCAGTGGCGTGGCCTGCAGGAAAGCCCCCAGGTTGTCCCGGGCCTGGCGCTTGAGAGGTTCCTCCACGGCATCCTCGAAATCGACGATGACGGCATCGGCCCCCGCTGCCAGCGCCTTGGCGAAACGCTCAGGCCGGCTGCCGGGTACGAACAGTGCAGAGCGGACGCTGTTCATACCACACCACCCGCGGCCAGGCTGGCCTGCTCTGCCGGGCTGAAGCCCAGCTCGCCGAGGATACCCTGGGTGTGTTGGCCAAGCGCCGGCACGGCGTCCATGCGTGGGGCAAAGGCCGCGTTGCGCCCTGGTGGCAGCAGCGAGGGCAGCTTGCCGACCGGGCTGTCCACTTCACGCCAGCAGCCGCGGGCCTGCAACTGCGGGTGTTGCCACACCCCGCGCATGTCGTTTACCCGCGCGTTAGCGATTTGCGCATCTTCAAGGCGTGCCACTACCTCGTCCAGCGACAGGCTGGCGAAGCCATCGATGATGATCTGCCGCAGCACCTCACGGTTATCCGAGCGCTTGAAGTTGGCATTGAAGCGGTCATCAGTGGCCAGCGCCGGGTCAAGCAGCACCTTTTCGCAGAACAGCGCCCATTCCCGTTCATTCTGAAGGCCAAGCATGATGGTGCCGCCACCACCGGTGGGGAACGGCCCATACGGGTAAATGGTGGAGTGCGAAGCGCCGGCGCGCGGCGGTGGCGGCGCGCCGTCGTAGGCGTAGTACATCGGGTAGCCCATCCACTCCACCAGGCTTTCCAGCATCGACACGTCGATGCGGCTGCCGACGCCGGTCTTGTCACGCAGCAGCAACGCCGAGAGCACGCCGGTATAGGCGTACATACCGGCGGCGATATCGGCGATTGAGCAGCCGGCCTTGGCCATGTCGTTTTCGCCAGGGCCACCGGTTACCGATAGAAAGCCGCCTTCGCTCTGGATCAGCAGGTCGTAGGCCTTTTTCTTTTCATAGGGGCCGCCTTCGCCATACCCGGAGATATCGCACACGATAAGCCGTGGGAAGCGCGCGTGCAGGGCGTCGAACGACAGGCCCATGCGCGCTGCCGCGCCCGGTGCGAGGTTTTGCACCAGCACATCCGCCTTGGCCAGCAGGGCCCCGAGAATACCGTCGGCGGCGCCCTGCTTGAGGTCCAGGGTGAGGCTTTCCTTGGAGCGGTTGGTCCAGACGAAGTGCGAGGCCAGGCCATCGACACGCTGATCGTAGCCGCGGGCGAAGTCGCCGCTGCCAGGGCGCTCGACCTTGATCACGCGGGCGCCGAGGTCGGCCAATTGGCGCGTGCAGAAGGGGGCCGCGATAGCGTGCTCCAGGCTGATCACGGTGATGCCGTCCAGCGGGCGTGGCGTTGTTTGAGTCATAGGGTCACCTGTTGGTGTTCAGTGCAGATCAGCCAGCGAGCGGGCGTCGCGCAGTTGCCAGACCCGCTCGATCAATGCCTGGCCCTGGGCCGGGCTGCGCGCGCCGGAATACGCCAGCAGGCGCTGAAACTTGGCCGCAAGCTCCGGGCGCGACAGGGTGTTGCCGGGGTCGCCTTTAGGTTCGTCGATGGCGGCGCTGAAGCTGCGGCCGTCGGTGCAGGTGACGTCCACGCGGCCCAGCCAGCGCTTGGGGTAGGCGGCGTCCACTTCGGCGTCCAGTTGCATCTCGACGTGCTCGCGAAAGTGCGCGACCTGCGGGTCGGTCAGCGCCAGGTCACGGAAGTCGATGAGTTGCGCACTGCCATGCACTGCAATCAGGCCGAGTACGGTACCCATGGAGAACTTGGCCTGGTGCACGGTGGCAGGTGTGGTGACGCGGCCAAGCACATCGATTGCGCCCTGATGCACGCGGGTGACGACCCTGGCGATCTGTTCATGGCCCAGGCCTTCGCGCTGCATCAACAGCAGCAAGGCATCGGCGGCGGGGTGGGTATGGCGACACGAAGCGTGGTACTTGAACGAGGTTTCCACAAGGGCCCAGCGCGTGCCCAGGCGGTCGCTCAGGCGCACCGGGTCGGCATCGCTGGACATGCCGGCGGCCATGCCCTGTTCGCCTTCGAGGATATTGCGTGCACCGCTCAGGCCATCGGCGGTGAGATAGGCGGCCAGCAAGCCGTCGGCGGCGGCCTTGGCGGTATGTAACTGTTTGGAGTCGGCGGCGTCGCGCAGGAACTCCCAGAGCCCGGCGGCCTGGGTGCCGGCGCTCCCGAGCAGGTTGATGAACTGCGTCTGGTTGAAGCCCAGCAGTTTGCCCACCCCGACTGCTGCGGCCAGGGTGCCGACGGTGGCGGTGGTATGGAAGATGCGGTAATGCGAGCGACCGAGGAATTCACCGATACGGATGCCGGCTTCATAGCCGGCGACTGCGGCCAGCAACAGGTCCTGGCCAGACTTGCCAAGGTCCTGCGCCGCCGCCAGTACGGCAGAAAACACCACGGTCGCCGGGTGCAGCACCGAGCTGTTGTGCAGGTCGTCCTGCTCGACCAGGTGCGAGGCAGCACCATTGACCAGGGCGGCAAAGTAGGGGGACGAGGTACGCCCGCTGGTCAATACCCGCGCGTTGCCCTGCGCAGGCCCCATGCGTTCGGCATAGCGCTCGAACAGCGGGATCGGGTGCGCGCCTTGGCTGGCGAGGGCCGAGCCAAGCCAGTCCAGGAACAGGTCTTCGGTGCGGTCCAGCACGTGGCCGGGCAGGTGCGTGTAGCGCAGGTCGGCGAGAAAGCCGGCCAGGGCGTGGGTATGTTGCATGCTCAGGCCCTCAGAAGCTGCGCGGCAGTTCGAGCAGGTGCTCGGCCACGTAGGACAGGATCAGGTTGGTGGAAATCGGCGCCACCTGGTACAGGCGGGTCTCGCGGAACTTGCGCTCGACGTCGTATTCGCAGGCGAAGCCGAAGCCGCCATGGGTTTGCAGGCACGCATTGGCGGCTTCCCACGAGGCCTTCGCCGCCAGGTACTTGGCCATGTTGGCGCTGGCCCCGGCATTCTGCCCGCTGTCGTATTCGGCGCAGGCGCGCCAGCGCATCAGGTCGGCGGCTTCGATTTCGATGTGCGCTTCGGCGATGGGGAACTGCACGCCCTGGTTCTGCCCGATTGGCCGGCCGAAGACCACGCGGTCACGGGCATAGGCGCTGGCTTTTTCGACGAACCAGCGGCCGTCACCGATGCACTCGGCGGCAATCAAGGTACGTTCGGCGTTGAGGCCGTCGAGGATGTACCTGAAGCCTTTGCCTTCTTCGCCGATCAGGCTGCTGGCCGGCAGTTCCAGGTTGTCGAAGAACAGCTCGTTGGTCTCGTGGTTGACCATGTTGGCGATCGGCTGCACGCTCAGGCCATTGCCAATGGCGTCGCGCAGGTCGACCAGGAAGATCGACATGCCCTCGGACTTTTTCTTCACCTCAGGCAAAGGCGTGGTGCGGGCCAGCAGGATCATCAGGTCGGAGTGCTGAACCCGCGAGATCCACACTTTTTGCCCGTTGATCACGTACTTGTCGCCTTGGCGCACCGCAGTGGTCTTGATCTTGGTGGTGTCGGTACCGGTGGTGGGCTCGGTCACGCCCATCGACTGCAGGCGCAGCTCGCCACTGGCCAGTTTGGGCAGGTAGTGGCGCTTCTGTTCCTCGCTGCCATGGCGCAGCAGGGTGAACATGTTGTACATCTGCCCATGCACCGTGCCGGAGTTGCCACCGCAGGCATTAACTTCTTCGAGGATCACCGAGGCTTCGGCCAGGCCCAGGCCCGATCCGCCGTACTGCTCCGGAATCATCGCCGACAGCCACCCGGCGTCGGTCATGGCTTTTACAAAGGCTTCAGGGAAGCCTTTTTCTTCATCGATTTTGCGCCAGTAGCTGGCATCGAATTCGGCGCACAAGGCGCGCACGCCTTCGCGGATGGCATTGAGGTCATCACTGTCGTACGTATGCATGCGGGGTTCCCTGTCCAGTTCTCAGTCGAAAAGCACGTCGGCGCTCTGCGCCACGCCGTCGGCATTGCCGGCCCACAGTTGCGCCTGGCCCTGTGCGCCAATGCGCCCGGCCACTTCGAATGGCGTGGGCACGGTCAGTGGACGTACGCCGCGATAGGCGAATTGGCGCAGGCGCTTGCCAGGGTTGGCGCGCAGGAAGGCGCGCAGGGTGAGGGTGGCAATCAACGGGCCGTGCACGACCAGGCCGGCGTAGCCTTCGGCGCTGGTGACATAGGGGTGGTCATAGTGGATGCGGTGGCCGTTGAAGGTGACGGCGGAGTAACGGAACAGCAGAGTCGGGGAGGGCGTGACGGCCTCGCTCCAGTCGCCTGGGGCGGTTGGCGCGGCGCTGCTCAGTTTGGGCGGGTTCGGTTCGCGGTAGACGATATCCTGCTCTTCACGTACGCACAGTTCGCCCTGCTGTGAGTACTCGTGGCGCACCGTGACGAACAGCAAGGCGCCCGTGCGGCCGTGCTTCTCTTCGATATGCACGATGGTCGACAGGCGATGGGCCTCGGCGCCGACCTTGAGCGGGGTAAAGAATTCGACGCGCCCCCCGGCCCACATGCGGTTGCGATTGTCGGCGGGCGGCAGGAAGCCGCCGCGCGCCGGGTGACCATCGCTGCCCAGTTGCGATTCGGCCACCGGCTCCTGGAAAAAGCACCACATCCACAGCGGCGGCAGGGGCTGACCCACGGCGGGGGCGGCTTCGCCGAAGGTGGCGGCGATACGTTTGATCAGGTTGCGGCTGAGCTCATCGACGGCCTCTTCCGTGCGGCCGATCCAGGCGCTGTAATCCGTGGGCGGGTGCGTAGCAGTCATAACCATTGGCCTCTGCATTTGTTGTTATGCAGCGATCATGCGAGGGACTTGGCATTCTGTGAATTTGCATTTATGTAAGGCAGCGTTCATGTATGCTGAACGCCTGCTCCACATTCGGATAGGCCCATGCATTTTGATCTGGCAGACCTGAGGCTGTTCATTCATATCGGCGAGTCACCGAGCCTGACCCAAGGCGCGCGGCGCGCATTCCTCTCACCGGCAGCTGCAAGTGCGCGCGTCAAGGCCCTGGAGGCGCAGCTCGACACGCGTCTGCTGTACCGCGACAGCCGGGGTGTCGAACTGACCCCGGCCGGGCAAAAACTGCTCATGCATGCGCGGTTGATCATGCGCCAAGTGGACTACCTGAAAGCCGAGTTCGCCCAGTTCGGCACCGATTCGGCCGGGCATATCCGCATCTTTGCCAACACCACCGCAGTGACTGAGTTTCTGCCCGAAGTGCTGGCGGGCTTTCTCGCCAAACGTCCCGGCGTGACCGTGGACCTGCAGGAGCGCCTGTCGCGGGATATCGTGCGTGGTGTGCTCGATGGCAGCAGCGACATGGGCATCATTGCCGGCCCCGTGGAAGCCAGCGGTTTGCAGGTGCTGCACTTCAGTACCGACCGGCTGGTGCTGATCGTGCCTGCAGGGCATGAGCTGGCTGCCAGCAGGCAGGTCACGCTGAAGCAGACGCTGGCGTTTCAGCATATCGGCCTGCACGACGGCAGCACCTTGCTCAGCTTCCTGCGCGACCATGTCGAACGCATGGGCCTGAATCTGTCGCTGCGTATCCAGCTGTCGAGCTTCGAGGCCATATGCCGGCTGGTGGAGGCGGGCGTGGGGATTGGCATCATCCCCGAGTCAGCGGCTGTCCGGCACAGCCAGACCATGAACCTGGTCACCATCGAACTGGATGAAGCGTGGGCCGTGCGCGAGCGGAGCATTCTGGTGCGCGAGCTGGATGCGTTACCAGGTACGGTGAGGGCGTTGATCGCCACCTTGATGCCTGAGGGGGCAGACAGGGCACTGCAGCCGCCCCTGGGCCCCTAGAAGAAACTGCGCTGAGCCTTGAACGTCAGCATGCTCTCGCAATACGTGTTGATACCGGCATAGGCACCGCAGCCCCCGCCGTTGAGGTCGGAGTTGCTGTAGATCAGGTTCAGGTCGATGCCCAGCCAGGGGCGCGACAGCTCCAGCGACCAGTCGGAGAACGCATTCACCTGGCTGCCGTCGCCAATGGTGAAGGGCGTGCCGAGGCGGTGATGGGCGAGTTTGACCGTGAGGTCGATGTCGAACAGCGGCAGCTGGCCAAAGTCGGCGAACAGGGTGCCGGTGCGATTGTCCGGGTTGTCACGCCAGGCCCCGCCGATTCGGCTGCCCATGACCGAAATGCCGCCATACAACGCATAGCTGTCCGGCCCTGCGATGTTCGGCTGGCTGTAGTGGATCAGGCCTACTTCGTAACCCAGTGTGCTGTCGAAGTGGTGCTTGTAGCCCAGGTAGCTGTCTAGGCGCAGTGTGGAATCAGGTGTCACGCCCATGCTCGGCGCATACTGGCCCACGTACCAACCGCTGGGGTGGCTGAGGTCCAGGCCACCGTGAAAGGCGCCGCTGGCGCTGGGCGAGATCAGCCCCTGGGCCATGCTGCGTGAAGGCGTGGTGCCAAGTTTGAAGTCGAAATCGCCCAGTTGGCGTTGGATCTGCTGCGCTTGCAGCACCGGGCTGAACAGCAGGGCCGCACTGAGCAACAGAAGGGGCCTGGTCATGGTCACCGTCCTGGAAGGCTTGCGCTTGAGCGGCACAGGATACCCGTGTTGGCTGGCGGGGAAAACAGCGTGGCGTTCTTCAAACGGGTGGAGAGGTCGATCAGGGGCCGGGCGTAAGCGTATAGCCTGGCTTTCAATTCAACCTTTTATCGCCCCGGCCGGCTCGGCCACCTCGGTCACCACCTGTTCGCTGGCGGCGCGCAGGATCACGCGTTTGCGCAGCTCGTACTCATCCAGGGAGAGTGCCTGGCGCTGAATGGCTTCGAGCTGAAGCTGGCGGGTTTCTTCTGCGGTGTAGGGGCGCAGTTCGGGGTGGGTGGCGCAACCGCTGAGCACGGCAATTGTAGCGGCTGACAGGGTGGCGAACAGCAGGCGGGCCGTGGTGTTCATCGGCAAGCTCCAGGATTCGGGAGATGGGTGGGTGACGAATCGATGGAGCAAGATTATTGAGCCGACGCGATCATTAGAAATTGCCATTCTCGATAGTGACTATCGATAGCACCGTGTGAGAACGGCAGCCTTTGCTAACCTTAAGCTCCACGCGGTAAGGGCCAGAGGGATACTGTGATGCGCATGCCATTGTTATGTGCCGTGGCGCTGCTGCTTTGCCTGGGTGGTGAACCAGGCCTGGTCCAGGCGCAAGAGCCTGCGCCGGCCGCCGAGGCGGCACCCGCCAAGCAGGCGGTATTCAACCCCGAGCAACTGGACCAGATGCTCGCGCCGATTGCGCTGTATCCCGACGCGCTGCTGGCACAGGTACTGATGGCCGCCACCTATCCCGGTGAAGTGGCCGAAGCAGTGACGTGGTCCAAGGCCAATCCCAAGGCTCAGGGGGATGAGGCTGTCAAACAAGTGGCGACGCAGGCCTGGGACCCGAGTGTCCAGGCATTGGTGGCGTTCCCGCAGGTACTGGTGGTTCTCGGGCAGGACCCGGTGTGGGTGCAACGCCTGGGGGATGCGTTTCTGGCCCAGCCTGATGATGTGATGGGCGCCGTGCAGCGTCTGCGCCAGCAGGCCAAGGCCGCAGGCAACCTGCAGAGCAACCAGTACCAGAACGTCACGGTGCAGGCTGCCCCGGCAGCCGCGCCCAGCTCGCAAGCGGCACCGGCCAGCAGTTCCTCTTCCAACACCATCATCATCCAGCCGGCCGACCCGCAGGTGGTGTACGTGCCACCTACAACCCGACCACCGCTTACGGAACCTGGGCCTACCCCGCATCACCACCGGTGTATTACCCGCCATCGCCGCTGTACTACGCCGGCAGCGCGCTGTTGGCAGGGCTGGCGTTCGGCACTGGCGTTGCGATCGTCAACTCGCTGTGGGGCGATTGCGACTGGGGGCGCAACGACATCGATATCGACGTCAATCGTTACAACAACATCAACGTCAACAACCGCATCGCCAACAACCAGAACACCTGGCAGCACAATGCCGTGCATCGCGATGGGGTGCCCTACCGTGATAACCGCAGCCGGCAGCAATTTGGCCGCCAGCTCGACGGTGCCAGCCAGCGTGCGGCTTACCGTGGCGACGATGCCCAGCGTGCCCAGGCACGCGATCGCGCCCGTGCTTCGATGGACCGGGCGGGTATCGAACGCCCGGCCACCAGCAATCGTGAAGCGCGGGACCGGGCACGCGAAGCCCAGGCCAGCAGGCCCCGTGCTGCGGAGCACCGGCAGGCAAACGGCCAGGCACTGCACAACAAAACGGGCAATAGCGCTGGGAGGGCGAAGAACAATGCGTTCGACGGCGTGCGATCCCCCTCACGCTCTGCGGCGCAGGCCAACCGTGGCCGCACCAGCCAGGCGCTCGCCAAGCGGCCGAATGTATCGCGTGCGGCGGGCCATACCATCTCCCGGCCCAGCGCGGCCATGCACCGTGGTGGAGGGGGGCGTCGATGAACATGAGCCAAAGCAAGTCGTCGCTGGGCCTGTGGCTGTTTGCCGTCGGCGCCGCATGGTCATGCCTGGCCACCGCGCAGCAGGCATTCCCCACACCGCAGAAGGCCGCCGCAGCCTTCGTCGAGGCGCTGGGGGTGGAGCAGGCAGACCAGGCGCGCCTGACGCAGTTGCTCGGTGACGACTGGCGCACCTATATCCCCCGCGAAGGCGTGCAGCGCAGCGACGTTGATGCGTTCGTGCAGCAGTACCGCCAGCAGCACCAGATCCAGATGCGCGGTGACCGGCAGGCCATTCTGGCAGTGGGCAGCGAGCACTGGACCTTGCCCATTCCGCTCGCGCTAACTGCCAGTGGCTGGCGCTTTGACCTCAAGGCCGGCAGTGCCGAGATTCGTGCCCGGCGCATTGGCCGCGACGAGTTGGCCGCTGTGCAGTCGCTGCTTGCCTATCACGATGCGCAGATGGACTACGCCACGCAGGACCATAACGGTGATGGCGCACTGGAATACGCCCGGCAGGTTTTCAGCACACCCGGCAAGCGCGACGGCTTGTACTGGGCGGACGAAACGGGCGGGCAGGTCAGCCCGCTGGGCCCGCTGTTCGGCCAGAATGCACCCGGGGATGACTGGTACGGCTACCACTTCCGCATCCTTGAGGCCCAAGGCCCTTCTGCGCCGGGCGGTGCGTACAGTTACCTGATCGGCAAGCATATGAGCCGCGGCTTCGCCATGGTCGCCTGGCCGGCCAGGTACAACGACACCGGGGTGATGAGCTTCATGGTCAGCCATGACGGGCAGGTGTTCGAGAAGGACCTGGGGCCCGAGGGCGAAGCGTTGGCCAAGGGCATGAAACGTTTCGATCCGGATGACAGTTGGCAGGTTGTTGAAGCAGGCCACGATCAATAGACGCGCTACCCCGGCGTTTGATTGGCCTGCCAGTCTCGCGCACTGGCTGCCATAAAGAGGCTCGTATTTGACGTCACTGGGGCGTGAAACCGCCCACCAGCAATTGCTGCACCAACCATTGCCCGGCGGGGCCCAAGGCTCGTCGGCGCGACCAGGCAACATCCATCGCGACTCTGCGTGGGTAGCCGGCCACGGGCAATTCCACCAGGCCACTACCGAAGCGCGCTACCAGCGCCCTGGGCAGCTCCGCCCAGCCATAGCCGCGCACCGCGAACTCCAGCAGGGTCAGGTAGTCCGGCGCCGACCAGGCCTGGCCGCGCCCGTGGTGCAGGCTCGGCGCATAGGTCCTGATGTATAGCTGACGCTCGTTTTCCAGGTGCTGTGGCTGCACGCCAGGCTGTTTTGCCAAGGCATGTCCGGTGCTGACGTAAACGGCGAATTCCGCATGTTCCGGCAGACGTGCCACGGCGATGTCGGCCGGGTAGCGCTGCTGCGCTGCAAGGATGCCGATCTGCGCCATGCCCTGTTGGATCAGGTCGATAACGTCGGCGTCTTCCGAAGGCCCGCAGCGCAGTTCGGTGTGCGGATAGTTGGCAGCGAAGCCACCTATCACCGCGCCTTGAAAGGTCACGCTGTAACTGTCGGACATCACCACCGACACCAGCGGCTCTACCTGTTCGGCCAGCCTCACCGCCAGCGCATCGAGCCGGGCGCTGGCATCGAGGATCGCCTCGACGTGGGTCAAGACCTGGCGGCCGGCCTCATTCAGGGTGGGGTGGCGGCCTGCACGGTCGAACAATTCGCAACCTATGTCAGCCTCGAAGTTGGCGATTGCGATGCTGATGGTCGACTGGCTCTTACGCAGTTTGCGCGCTGCGGCGGAAAACGAGCCAAGGGCTGCGGCTTCGACAAAGGCAACGAGGGCTTCAGGTGAGTAGCGCACAGGTATTGATAAAACCGATAGGAGCTATATCGCGAGTATCAGTTCCATCAAAGAAAATGTGAAGCACAAGTTCACAACTGGATAAAAAATGCCATGAAAAAAGTTTCTTTCACCGAGCGCCTGGTCCATGCCATCGGCTATGAAGTGTTTGCCGTGTTGCTGTGCGCGCCGCTTTTGTCCTGGGTGATGGACAAGTCGCTGGCCACGGCGGGTGGCCTTGCGGTCACCCTGTCGCTGATCGCGATGGTGTGGAACATGCTCTACAACGCGCTGGTCGACCGTTGGGTGCGCACCGCACGCATCCACTGGAAGGCCGCAGCACGCTTTGCCCACGGCCTGGGTTTCGAGTTGGGGCTGGTGGTGTGGTGCTTGCCGGTAGCGGCCTGGATGCTGGATATCTCGCTTTGGCAGGCGCTCATGGTTGAGCTGGGCTTCTTCGTGATCATTCTGCCCTACACCGTGGTGTACAACTGGGCATTCGACCAGGTTCGGCACTGGATAACGCAGCGCTGGGCCGCCGCCTGAGCAGACAAACGAGCAAGACGCATCAGGCTGTGAGAGGATGTTCGCCAACCAAGCCATAAGGCCAGACAGGACCCCGAACACAAGCCTGATGAAGACGCCAAAACGAATCGAACCGCTGATTGAAGACGGACTGGTCGACGAAGTACTGCGACCCTTGATGAGCGGCAAGGAAGCAGCCGTCTACGTGGTGCGTTGCGGCGCCCAGGTACGGTGCGCCAAGGTCTACAAAGAGGCCAACAAACGCAGTTTCCGCCAGGCCGCCGAGTACCAGGAAGGCCGCAAGGTACGCAACAGCCGCCAGGCCCGGGCGATGGCCAAGGGCAGCAAGTACGGCCGCAAGGAAGCCGAGGATGCCTGGCAGAACGCTGAAGTGGCGGCGTTGTTCCGCCTGGCCAATGCCGGTGTGCGGGTGCCCAAACCCTATGACTTCCAGGATGGCGTACTGCTGATGGAGCTGGTGACCGACGCCGATGGCGATGCGGCCCCGCGCCTTAACGACGTACACCTGGAGGCTGATGAGGCGCGTGAGTACCACGCCTTCGTCATTCGCCAGATCGTGCTGATGCTGTGTGCCGGCCTGGTGCATGGCGACCTGTCCGAATTCAATGTGCTGCTGGGCCCCGATGGCCCGGTGATCATCGACCTGCCGCAGGCGGTGGATGCGGCGGGTAACAACCACGCGTTCAGCATGCTGCAGCGTGATGTGGAGAACATGGCCCACTATTTCGGGCGCTTTGCACCGGAGTTGAAGGACACCCGCTTTGCCCAGGAAATGTGGGCACTGTACGAGGCAGGTGAGCTGCGTGCGGACAGCCCGTTGACAGGCGAATTCGAGGATGATGAGCATGTCGCGGACGTGGGAGGCGTGATGCGCGAAATCGACGCTGCCCGCCTGGATGATGTCCGCCGCCGAGCTGCGCGGGCAGAAGCCGAGCATGGGCCGGTCAAGGGCGAAGAACCGCCGCCGCCCTGGCTGCAGTAATCTCGCATGGGGGCTGGCCCTATCGCCGGCTTGCCGGCGATAGGGCCAGCCAAGTGGTGATGAAGATGCTGATCGCAGCGGCTCAGTGTGACAGCAGTACGGGCATTTGAAGGGCTTGCAGAACCCCGTGGGTAGCGCCACCCAGGATGAATTCTTTCAAGCGCGAATGACCAAAGCCGCCCATGACCAACAGATCGGCGCCGGCGCTGAGTGCTTCTTGCTGCAGGCACTCAGCGATTGATCGCCCGGCCAGCTTCACGCTCAGCGGCCGAGCGTTCAGGCCTCTGTGTTGTAAGGCATGTGCCATGTCCTGCGCGATGTTGCCGTGCTCGAGTGGCTTTTCCCCCTGCACGGTCAGGACCGTGATCAGCATGTCTGAGGTCATCAGGTGTGACGCGTCGGCGAGCGCTCGGGCCGCGACGCGGCTGCCGTCCCAGGCCAACGCCATGTGCCTGACGGGCTTGATGGGCAAAGACGGAACGAGTACGCATGGCTTGCCAGCGCCGAAAATTACCGACTCTGCCAGCTCCTGGATGACTGGCTTGTCGACTGCCCATGGCAGGATGGCCAGGTCGAAATACCTTGACGCCTCTGCCGCCGCAGTACCCGTCAGCCCTGGCACCACTTCTCTGGTGGAGAATTCCACACTGCTCTGGCCGTGTTCAAGGCCGCTCACCATGGCCTGCAGCGCTTTGCACTGGGTTCGGCTGTTGCTTTCGGTTGTTCGAATCATCTCGGGGATATTCAGGAGTGTGCTGCCAACTGATGGCGAAAGGTAGGGGATCCTTACCGAAAAGGTCATGACATGCAGGTCGTAACCCAGCGCGATGGCCAGTTGTACACCGGCTGCCACAGCGTCCTCGGGGAGTACATCCGGATAGGTGACCAACGGCATGTAAGCCAGATGAAAATTCGACATGTCCGACACCTTCAGCTGTTGCGAGGCGATGCGCGTTAAGCCAGGCGTCTAAGTCACTCAAGCGACTGGCAGTTCAGTGAGGCGAGGGCTGCCCGGGTAACCCAGTTCCAGGGCCATCAGCGCAGGCATGTCCAGAATCTCCACCAGCCGGCCATGCAGGTTGACGATACCCAGGGCGCGCAAGTGGGCGACCGAGCGGCAGATGGTTTCCAGGCGCAGCCCCAGGTAGGACGCCATGTCCTCGCGCGACATGCGCAGCATGAAGCCATGGGATGAATAGCCGCGGCTGACAAACCGTCGGGACAAACTCAGCAGAAAACTGGCCAGCCGCTGCTCGGCAGAGAGGTTGCACAGCATCAGCACGCGCTCATGCTCGCGGATGATTTCCCTGCTCATCAGGCGGTTCAAGCTTTGCTGCAGCGTGGGGAAATCACGCGCCAGGGCCTGCAGCCGATGGTATGGAACGGGGCATACTTCGCTGTCCTCCAGGGCAATCGCATCACAGACATGGTGCTCGGTGGCGATGGCATCGAGCCCCAGCACGTCACCCGGCATCCAGAAGTTGATGATCACACCCTGGCCTTCGGCATTGTTCAGGTTGGTCTTGAAACTGCCTGAATGCACCGCATACAAGGCACTCAAGGGCACATTGGCATTGAACAGCGCAGCCCCCTTCCTGATGCGGATGCGCTGGCCGATCAATGTGCCCAGGCTAGTGTTGTCGCGCAGGGACAAACCCGTGGGCAAGCACAAGCCGTTGACCCGGCACTCATTGCAGCGCGATGCCAGTGGCTTCAAATGAATGGGCGGGGGCGTGCGCGCCTTTACAGGCTGGCTGAGCAGCTGAACGTCGATGAGGCCCGACATTTCAGGCCTCCTTCGCAGGTCTGAGAGCGACGGTGGCGATCTTGTTCAGTGAATGAGGCGCATTGAGGCGGGCAGTCAGCACGCCCAAAAACTGTTCGGCTTCTTTGGGTGTTTTGAAACTCACCCGCCACTCGTCCATGTGGACCCACCAGCGGTTGTCATTCGCGCTTTTCTCGACGTAGACGTTCATCGGAACCTCCAGTGCCTGCATGAGCAAGCAATAGCTATTGATTCGAGGAGCAATGGCGTCCTTGTCGGCAGCGAGGCTAGGTACAGCGTGCGCCCAAAAAGCCGATAAGTCTTGATCCGTGTCAATTGCCCGGTAAGCGGTAACAGCCGCTTGTCGGCTCGCTTGCACTGTTGACAAACATCAAACCGGGCAGCCCCCGGCGGCAGATCATCGAGGTACTCATCGACCCCGCAGAGGTGTGCCATGACCAACCCGCAAAGACTTCTTCTCATCGCATCGCCCCTGATGCGCCGCACACCGGTCTATGACCGTGCGGCAGCGCTGGCCAAAGCCAAGGGCATGCCACTGCACATCGTCGCCTTTGACTACCTTGAGGGCCTGGCCACTGCCGGCCTGGTCAACGACCAGGCCTTGGCGGTCATGCGCGAGGGTTATGTGCAACAACATCGTCAATGGCTGGAAACCCAGGCATTGTCGATGCGCCGCAATGGCGTGACGGTGACCACCGAGGTGTTGTGGGTACAGCACCCGCTGGACGAGATTGAGGTGCATCTGCGTGAGCAGCCGTTCGCCATGCTGATCAAGGGGCTCGAGCATGAGCCGTGGTGGATGCGAGCCATGTTCACCTCGCTCGACGTGCAGTTGCTGCGTGACACCCGGATTCCGCTGCACCTGGTACACAACGCCAGCAATGCCCTGCCGCGCCGCATACTTGCAGCGGTTGACCTTTCACGCCCGGAGGATCAGTTCGAAGGCTTCAACGACCATATCATCAGCGAAGCGCTCAAGCTGGCGTTGCAATGCAACGCCCAGATCGAACTGCTGTATGCCTACGATATGGGCTCGATGTACCTGGACGCCGAAGGCAGCCGGGAACATTCGTTCCTGTTCGATTCGAACCTGTCACGGACACTTCATGAGGCTCAGGCCGATGCCTTCCAGGAACTGGCCGAACGCAACGGCATTCCCTTCGAGCACCGGCACATGCGGGTGGGGGACCCGACCAAGGTGCTGGCGCTGTTCATGGACAACAACGACATCGATGTGCTGGTGATGGGGAGCTACCACCATCACGGCATCGGCTGGTTCATCGGCAGTACGGCTGAGCGGATCCTGCATCGGCTCAGCACCAGTGTGCTGGTGTTATCACCCGAGCATTCGCAAGGTTAGAAGTGAAAGGCCCGCAAGGGCCTTGTTTCAGGCGCGCAGATCAAGCTCATGGAGGATTTCGCTGACATCGCCGCCCAGGTAGCGCGAGGTGAAGCCCAGCGCCTTGGTCAGCCGGTGCATGGCGTAGTTGTTCGAGAGGTCCCTGGACACCATGCACTGGTAACCGTTGCGCCGTGCCGCTTCGATCAGGTGCTGCAGCAACAGCTTGCCCAGCCCCTTGCGCTGCCATTGCTCGCCGACAGCGACGGCACATTCGCAATTGTGGCTACCCGGGATTGCGGCATAGCGGCTTACACCAAGCTGATGCAGCTGGCCATTGTCATGGGCCAGCGCTACGTAGGCCATGCGCTGGTGACCGTCGACCGGCATCGACTGCGCGTCCAGGGCGGGCAAGCCACCGCTGAGTCCGGCGAGAAAACGAAAGCGCCGGGCCTCATGGCTGATCGTACTCACAAAGCGACTGTCGCGTTCGTGATCATCATCGCGCAGCGGGCGAATCAGCACGGCTGTGCCGTCGGCAAGGGTGTCTACCCAGTGCTCGCTGGTGTCTTCGGGTTCCAGCAACTGCTTGTTCATAGGGCCTCCAGAGGGCTTGATCAACGTGGGCTTTACTGGTTGTACCGTGAGACGGCGTTCTGGTTCTGACTTTGATCAAGTCGGTGCGCCAGTGGTGACTTTCTGATCTGCATCAAACGCGCAACGGCAGGGGGCTCGAAGATCGATGCTACTTGCCATCGCCGCGTGCGGCCGGAGGTTTCCCATGGGTCAGTATCGACAACTGCTGGTGCTGCTTACCGACATCGACCCGCACTCGGCGGCTTTGCGCCGGGCGCTTGCCCTGGCGCATGTCAGCGGCGCAGCGGTGCATGTCGTTGGGCTGTTCGAGCCATACGAGGCGCATTCGTTACGCCAGGAACGGCTGGACGAAGCCGAGATGCAGCGCCAATACGGGCTCTATCGCAAGCAGCTTGAGGAACTGGTCGAACGTCACCGGGCCAGTAACGCCGATCTGACGCTCGATACCGTCAAGGCAGAAGACCTGCGCGACCAGGCCGCCGATTACATCCGCGAGCTCAAGCCCGATATGGTCATCAAGGATTCCGAAACGACACCGGCTCTGGCCCGGTTTTTCGGCACGCCGCTGGACTGTGCGCTGATGCGAGCGTGCCAAGGCTTGATGCATTTCGTGCCCCGGACGGCCGCGTCATTGCCAAAACGCATACTGGTAGCTGTGGACACCGCCTTGCGCGATGAGCCCGATGCCCAGATGCTATTCAACCGCGCCCTCATCCGGTCAGCCGATGCCCTGGCGCTGCAATGCGATGCGCAGTTGCACCTGCTCTCGGCCTATGACCTGGCGGGTGTGTTCGCCCCCGACATGCTGGTTGCGCAGACCTGGGTCGAGGAGATGCGAGATGCCTTGCAGGTGTCCTTCGATGCATTGGCCGATGCCGAAGGTGTGCCCCTCGATTGCCGGCATTTCATGGAAGGCGGGGCGGTGCAGGTGATTCGGGACCAGGTGGCGGCCCTGGATATCGACGTGGTGGTCATGGGAGTGGTGCAGCCCAGGGGTTTGAGCAAGCTGCTGGGTGATACCACCGAACGTATTGTCAGCGATCCACCGTGCAGCGTGCTGGCCGTTCACCCCTGTGTGATCGACACCTGGGAGCCGACGCCATGCAACTGACCTTTTTCGGCGGGACGGGTACGGTGACCGGCAGCAAGTTCTTGCTGACGCATGACTCGACACGGGTGCTGATCGACTGCGGGCTTTTCCAAGGCTACAAGCAACTGCGCTTGCGCAACTGGGAGCCACTGCCGACGGCACTGCGCACGGTCGACGCGGTGGTGCTCACGCATGCCCATCTGGACCACAGCGGTTACCTGCCGGTGTTGGTGCGCGAGGGCTTCAGCGGGCCTGTGTATGCCACCCCGGCAACCTGTGCCCTGGCTGAAATCCTGTTGCTCGACAGCGCCCGATTGCAGGAAGAGCAGGCCGAACATGCCAATCGCCATGGCTATTCAAAACATTCGCCGGCCCGCCCCTTGTACACCGAGCAGGATGCCAAACGCGCACTGCAGCTGTTCAGGCCCGTCGCATTGCACCATCGCACCCGGATCGCGCCCGGTGTCGAACTGTTGCTGCGCACGGCCGGGCACATTCTGGGCGCGGCGACCGTGCAACTGACGTTGGACGGCCAGACAGTGGTTTTCTCGGGCGACCTGGGCCGGCCAAATGATCCCGTGATGCGTGCGCCCGAACTGATCGGTGCAGCCGATGTGCTGCTGGTGGAGTCGACCTATGGTGACCGTTCGCACCCTGCACAGCCCCCGGAGCGTTACCTGGCTGATGTGATCAACCAGACCCTGCTGCGCCATGGCATCACCCTGGTGCCTTCGTTCGCGGTCGGCCGAGCGCAATTGCTGATGTATTACCTGTACATGCTCAAACGCGACGGGCTGATACCGGACATTCCGGTGTATCTCAACAGCCCCATGGCAACTGATGCCACGACCCTGTACCAGCAGTTCAGGAGCGAGCATCGCCTCACGGCGCTGGAGTGTGCCCAGATGTGCAAAGGCACGCAAATCATCCGCACGCTCGATGAATCCAGGCACCTGGATCAACTGCGCGAACCTGCGGTGATCATTGCCGCCAGCGGCATGGCCACGGGTGGGCGGGTGTTGCACCACCTCAAGGCGCTGGCGCCCAATGCGCACAACAGCATTCTGTTCTCCGGCTTTCAGGCAGGCGGTACCCGGGGCGCCGATATCATTGCCGGTGCGCGCAGCGTGCGCCTGCATGGCGAAGACGTGCCGATTCGGGCGCAAGTCTTTGTCATGGACAACCTGTCGGCGCATGCCGATGCGGACGAAATCATGGAATGGTTGCGCGGGTTCACCCGGCCGCCGCGCCAAACCTACGTCATTCATGGCGAACCGCATGCTGCGGACACCTTGCGTCGACGTATAAGCCTTGAGCTCGGCTGGCAGGTGTGCGTGCCCGAGTACCTGGAAACGGTTGCCATAGACCCTGTGCGCTGACACGGCGCTGGAGGCTTGCATGAATATGCAAACAAGGGCGAAGCTCAGCGCCTGGGCAAAACGACCCAAGGGCAGCCTTGGATGGATCGCGGCCATCGCCACACTGGTGGTTGCCGCCTCGATCTATCAGGTGTTGGGCCCGGCCTGGCAACTGCCCATGCGTGCCCCGGCCATTGTGCTGGCGCTGCTGGCGCTGAGTGCGGCGGTCGGGTTGGCCGTGCACCGCAGTTTCAAGGGTGCGGTGGGCAAGACCATTTTTTCCGGGCAGGGGAGAGGTTGGCAGGCGAGGCTCGCCATTGTCCGGGACGTAGCCAGAGAGTCGAACATTTTGCTGGGCATGCTGCTACTGCTGGCCGTGTTGGGCTTAGGCTCACTGATACTCGCCAGCCGCTCCGTACAAGGCATCGTCAGCGGATGCGAGACCAACCTGCAGGCCCAGGTCGATCTGCCAGAGGACCAGGCGCTCGCCGCGTTGGTCGCCCAACCGGTCTGCCAGTGCCTGGCGCAAACGTTTCTGGAACGCAATGGCGTCATCCGCCTGGCGCTGTTCAATACGCCGTTGCTTGAAGTCAGTGCCTTCAAGGGGGTTACCGAGGCCGATGAGCGGCGGTGCCTGGAGCAACTGGACCTGCTGCCGGAGGCTACCGCCGGGGCACCGCCTCAGGCCAGCGAAAGCCGGTGAATCAGCTGGCTTGGGTCATCCGGGTCTCTGGCAGTGGTAAACCCTGCCGCCTGAGCCAGATCGCGCATTGCCACATTGGCTGCAGCGTCGATGGAATACATCTGTCGCAGGCCCTTGGCGCGTGCGTGGTCGATCAGGTGCCGGAGCAGCAATGTGCCCAGACCGTGACGCTGCCAGCTATCGAGCACGGTGACGGCGCATTCGCATTCCTGGTTATCCGCACCGGTGGCGTAGCGGGAGATACCGACTTCCTGCAGTTCACCGTCGACATGTGCGAGGGCCACATAGGCCATGTGCTGGTCCTGATCAACCACCATCAGTTGATCCAGCATGGCTTCGCCAGGCTCCTTGAGCTGTGACAGAAAACGGAAATGGCGCGATTGAGGGGACAGCCGTTCGATGAAGTTCTTCTCGCGCTGACGGTCCTTGGGCTGCAAGGGCCTGATCAGCACATGTGTGCCATTGTCGAGTGCTTCGATCCAGTGTTCGCCGGTCGTGGCAGGAAATGCCGCTGCGGCGTGGGGGCGGGGTGTTTCGGCGGGTGCCATGGCAAGCCTCCTTACATTCAGGGGTGTACAAAGGAGGTTCAGTTTCAGCGCATCGCCTTCTGCGCGCTTGATAGTTGTCAATTGCCGCGCCTTTAGGACCGCACCTTGCTACTTGGCCTTCCAGTACTTCTGCATTTCCAGAAACAGAAAGGAGGCCGTCCAGGTGATCATCACCAGGCCCGTCAGCGCCTGCAGGCCTGTGAGGTATTTGAGGTCGCCGCTGGGCGAAATATCGCCGAAACCGATGGTGGTATAGGTGGTGAATGAGAAGTACACGCAGTCCATGAACGTGCCGTCGAAGTTGCCGCTCAGGGTGCCCCAGCCTTCGGCACTGGCCATCAGATAATAGACCAGGGCAAAGCACCAGACTTCCAGGGCGTGGGCCACCAGTGCGCCGAGCACACCTATGACGATGCGAAACCGGCTCCAGAGTTTGAGCCGCGGTAGCCAGTCGTTCAGGCGCAGCAGGCATTCGTAATGAATCACCACCACCAGCACCACGACCAGCGCGTTGATCAGCGTGACGGTAAGCATCGACGGCTCCCCTGTGGCCCTGACAGAAGTTTGGCCGGTAATGGCCATCGTGTCGGTTTTACACCTGAACATCAGTTGATGATTGATAAAGATCACTGCGCGGGCCCTGTAGAAGCCGGCTTGCCGGCAATGGCTGCGTAGCAGCCCAACAACGCAGGTCGAATCCGTCACTTCAGACTACCTTCAGATTGACCACAGATACTCACCCCATCAAGCCCAAACGGGGGGAGTTTCATGACCCAGTCTCAGTGGAGCAGCCTGCTCCCATTGCCTATCGGCAGCCACGTCGACCATCACGCTCACTTGTCGCTTCATTTGCACAAGGACCCAGGGCGCGATGAGCTTGAGCACTTCATCCATCAGTGTTTTGCCAGCGTGCACCACGCTGATGTGCACCATTACCTTCCAGAACTGCTGGCACTGCATGACAGCCAGGGTCGGCTGGTTGCTGCCGCAGGCATGCGCCCGGCCAGCAGCGGGCCGCTGTTTCTGGAGCACTATCTGGACGAGCCGCTGGAAGCTGCAGTTTCACGCGTGGCGGGTTGCACCCTTGAGCGCGCGTGCATGGTTGAAGTCGGCAACCTGGCCTCGCTCAGTGCCGGTAGCGCGCGAATCATGATCATAGCGGTGACCTGGTTGCTGGCCACACGCGGCTTGCGGTGGGTGGCGTTCACCGGCGCGACGACATTGATCAACAGCTTTCAGCGCCTGGGGTTGGTGCCATCGGTGCTGGCGTCGGCCGACCCGGCCCGGCTGAATGGGCAGGTGGACCAATGGGGGACCTACTACGCTCAGCACCCGCAAGTCTTTGCCGGCAATATCGGTCATGGCTTCGATGCCTTGAGCAAGGCCGGGGTGTTCCAGCGCCTGGGGTTGCCAACGGCCCTTGAGGAGACTGGCCATGCCGCATGAACTGGAGCGCTTTCATCAACTGCTGGTTACGTTTGCACGTGATCACGCTGACGCAATCGCCGTACAAGATGAGACGCAGCGCTTCACTTTCAGGCAATTACTGGCAGAAGTGGGGTTGCGCACCCACAACTTGGATGCCCGCTCGCCAGGCACGCTGGTACTGGCCCTGGATAATGGCCCGCAGTTGCTGTTCTGGGATCTGGCGGCGCTTTTTTCTCAGCGTCCCTGCGTGATCGTGCCCTCGTTCTTCAGTGCCGCTCAATTCAGCCATTGCATCGAGCAGAGCGGCGCCAGCCATGTGCTATGCGACCCGCAATGGCGCGGTACGCTCGCCGAGCTTGGATTCACCCAGCAGGACGAGTTCTGGGTTCGCGAGGCAGAACCCGCCGCGGCGCTGCCTGTCGGTACTGCCAAGATCACCTACACCTCTGGCAGCACAGGCAAGCCCAAGGGCGTGTGCCTGTCGTCCGAAGCCCTGCTGCGTGTAGCCCGGGAACTGGAGGTGGCCAGCCGGCCCAGTGAGCCTCAGCGTTACCTGGCGGTGCTGCCGCTTGGTGTGCTGCTGGAAAACCTCGGTGTCTACGCCGCACTGATGGCCGGGGCGAGTGTGCTGCTGTACCCCCAGGCGCTTCTGGGCATGGGCGGTGCGAGCCAGGTCGATTTCAAGCGCTTGCTGGGGGCGATCGCCCTTAGCGGCGCGCAGAGCCTGATTCTGGTGCCGCAGTTGTTGATGGGGCTGATCACTGCCATCGAGCGCGGGCTGATGCGGGTGGGGGCGCTGCGGTTCGTTGCCGTCGGTGGTGCCCGGGTGGCGCCCAGCCTGTTGGCCCGCGCCGAAGCGATCGGCCTGCCGGTGTTCGAAGGCTATGGCTTGTCCGAGTGCGCATCGGTGGTGGCCTTGAACCGGCCTGGCGCAACCCGCCGGGGCAGTGTCGGCAAACCGCTGCCCCATGTGCAGGTGCGTATCGCCGAAGACGGGGAGGTGCTGGTGGCTGGCTCGGTGTTGCTCGGCTACCTGGAGGAGCCACCCGTCTTCGATAGCTGGTGGGCCACAGGCGACCTCGGCCATTTCGACGAGCAGGGCTACCTGTACCTCGATGGCCGCAAGAAACACCAGTTCATCACCAGCTTCGGGCGCAACGTCAACCCGGAATGGGTGGAGGCCGAACTGACCCAGAGCGGTGTGATCGCCCAGGCGTTCGTGCATGGCGAGGCCCTGCCGAAGAACCTGGCATTGCTCTGGCCGTTGGACCCTGCCACCCCCGACACACTCATCGACCAGGCGGTGCAGCAGTGCAATGCCTTGCTGCCGGACTACGCCCGTGTACATGCCTGGCGTCGCCTGCCGCGCCCACTGTCCAGTACCGACGACACACTGACCGCCAATGGCCGCCCGCGACGCGAGGCCATCCTGCGGCGTTACCACTCCCAGTTATCCGATATCCCGTTGTGAGGTCTGCCATGTCCTTTTTTGACACGCTGCAACTGCAAACCACCCAGGAGCGTCAGGCCCTGTTCGCCGTGCCGGTCATACGCGATGCGTTGGCGGGGCACGTCAGCCTCGACAGCTATGTGGCCTTCCTGACCCAGGCCTACCACCATGTGCGCCATACCGTGCCGCTGATGATGGCGTGCGGGGCGCGCCTGCCTTCGCGCTTGGAATGGCTGCGCGGCGCGGTGTGCGAATACATCGAGGAAGAGTACGGCCACGAGCAGTGGATCCTCAATGACATCAATGCCTGCGGTGGCGACTGGGAAGCGGTGCGTGACGGTCGGCCGGCACTGCCGATCGAGCTGATGGTCGCCTACCTTTATGACGTGATCGCCCGGGGCAACCCGGTCGGGCTGTTTGGTATGGTCAACGTGCTCGAAGGCACCAGCATTGCCCTGGCCACCCAGGCCGCCGGCACTATCCAGAGCACTTTGGCGCTGCCGGACCGGGCCTTCAGCTACCTCAGCTCCCATGGCGCGCTGGACCAGGACCACATGGTCACCTACAGGCGGCTGATGGACCGCCTTGATGACGTGGATGACCAGCGGGCTGTGATCCACGCGGCCAAGGTGGTTTACCGCCTGTATACCGACATGTTCCAGGGGCTGCCGCGTGCGGGCCTGCATGAGGTGCGTCATGCGCTTGCCTGAGTGCGTAGTGATACTCACCGGCGCCAGCGGAGGCATCGGCCTGGAGCTGGCCGAACAGTTGTGCGCAGCCGGTGCCCGGGTACTGGCGGTGAGCCGGCAGATGGGCAAACTCGCCGGTCTGATGCACCGTTATCAAGGCAGGCTGCTCTGGCAGGCGGCCGACCTGCGCAGCCATGAGGGGCGTGAGCAGGTGCTTGCCCGTGCCCGGGAGATGGGAGGGGTCAATGTCCTGATCAATGCCGCAGGCGTGAACCGCTTTGCCCTGCTCGAGCAGATCGATGAGCACGCGCTGGACGAACTGCTGGACATCAACCTCAAAGCCGCTGTGCAACTGACGCGTGTATGTCTGCCGCTGCTGCGCGCCCAACCCCGGGCGATGGTGGTCAACGTCGGCTCCACCTACGGCTCGATCGGTTACCCCGGTTATGCCACCTACTGCGCCAGCAAGTTTGCCCTGCGCGGTTTTTCTGAGGCGTTGCGCCGCGAGCTGGCCGATACCTCGGTGAATGTCATGTACGCGGCACCCCGGGCAACCCGCACCGCTATGAACAGCACCGCCGCCACGGCGCTCAACCAGGCCCTGAAGGTCGGCATGGACGACCCGGCAGATGTGGCCCGCGCTGTGCTCAAGGCCGTGCAGTCAGAGCGCAACGAGCTTTATCTGGGTTGGCCGGAAAAGCTCTTCGTGCGCATCAACGGCATGTTGCCCGGCGTGGTTGACCGTGCGCTGCGCAAGCAATTGCCGGTGATCCGTCGTTACATCGCTAGTCATTCCAAGGAGTCGATCAAATGAAACGTCTGTTCATCGCGGGCCTGCTGGCGTTCGCACCGCTCACCTGGGCGCTGGACCAGGCTGGCAGCCAACAATTGGCCAACCTGCAGCAGCGCTGGGTGCAGATTCAGTACCAGACGCCTGAAGGCAAGCGCGCCGATGCGTTCGAGAAACTGGCAGCCGACGCCTCCACGCTGGTTCATCAGCACCCGGGCTCGGCCGAACCCTTGATCTGGGAGGGCATCATCAATAGCAGCTGGGCGGGTGCCACTGGGGGGCTGGGGGCGCTGGGCAAGGTCAAGTCGGCCAAGGCCAGCCTGGAAGAGGCGATCAAACTTGACCCCAATGCCCTGCAGGGCTCGGCGTATACCAGCCTGGGTACCTTGTATGACCAGGTGCCTGGCTGGCCTATCGGTTTTGGTGACAGCGACAAGGCCGACACCTTGTTGCGCAAGGCGCTGCAAATCAACCCCAATGGTATCGACAGCAATTACTTCTGGGCCGATCATCTGTTCCGCCAAAAACGCTACGCACAGGCCGCAGCAGCACTGGAAAAAGCCCGCCAGGCGCCACCACGCCCGGGGCGCGAGCTGGCCGACCAGGGCCGGCGTGGCGATATCGATGCTTTACTCAAGGCCATCAAGGACAAACAGGACTGAACATGCGGCTGCTACTGGTTGAGGATGATACCGCTCTGGGTGAGGGGATCTGCGACGGGTTGCGCCAGGAGGGCTATACCCTCGACTGGTTGCGCGATGGCCTGAGCGCGCTGCATGCCCTGCAACACGAAATGTTCGACCTGGTGATCCTCGACCTCGGGCTGCCGCGTTTGGGTGGCATCGAGCTGCTGCGCCGGCTGAGGGCAGGGGGCGACAGCCTACCGGTTCTGATCCTTACCGCGCGCGATGCAACCGAAGACCGTATCACTGGCCTGGATGCCGGCGCCGACGATTACCTGGTCAAGCCTTTCGACCTCAACGAACTCAAGGCCCGCCTGCGCGCCTTGCTCAGGCGCAGCGCCGGGCGGGCCAAGGTGCTCATCGAGCACGCAGGCGTAAGCCTTGACCCTGCCACTCAGCAGGTGCACTACAACGGTGTGCCCGTGGTACTGACGCCCAAGGAGTACCGGCTGCTGCACGAGTTGCTGGCGCAACCGGGCAAGGTATTCACCCGTGAGCGGCTGACCCAACTGCTGTATGGCTGGGACGAGGAACCTGAGAGCAACACGCTGGAAGTGAACATCTATCACTTGCGCAAGAAGCTGTTCAACGGCCTGATCCGCACGGTGCGCGGTATCGGTTACCTGGTCGAGGGCAAGGTATGAGCTCGCTGCGCCAGCGTACGCTGTGGCGGGTGATGTTGCTGATGCTGCTCGGCACCGGCTTGTTGGCGCTGTACAACTATCACGACAGCCGGCGCGAGATCAACGAAGTCTACGATGCCCACATGGCTCAGAATGCCCGGCTGTTGCAGGGGGTGATGAACCTGCCGGTGCAGGATGGCAACCGCGAAAAGCTTTATCGGGCATTCAACGAGGCACTGGGCAAGGCCGGGCGCCATCGCGTGGGCCACCCCTATGAAAGCAAGCTGGCGTTCCAGGTATGGGGTGATGGAGCACGGCTGCTGGTACACACGCCCAGTGCACCGACGCTCGACCCACCGCCCACGGCCCCGGGCTTTTATGATTTCGCCAGCGGCGGCGAGCAATGGCGCGGCTTCGTTCTACCGGTGCCCGAAAAGCAGTGGGTGATCTGGGTGGGTGAGCGCGACGATGTGCGCTACGACCTGATCGACCGCATCGTACGCCATACCCTGTTCCCGTTTCTGCTTGGCAGCCTGGGCCTGGCGCTGCTGGTCTGGGCAGCTATCGGCTGGGGATTGCGCCCGTTGCAGAACATGGCCGATGTGATTCGCGCGCGCCATGCCGACTCCCTCGAACCGCTGCAGCTGGTGCCGTTGCCGACCGAGCTCGAGCCCATGCAGGCGGCCATCAACCGCCTGCTGGCGCAGATCGAGGACCTGCTGCGGCGTGAACATCGGTTCATTGCCGACGCCGCCCATGAGATGCGTACGCCGCTGGCGATCCTGCGCCTGCATGCGCAAAACGCCCAGGCCGCCAGTACTGATGCCGAGCGCCAGAAAGCCCTGGGCTTTCTGATTGGCGGCGTGGATCGGCTGACCCGGGTGGTCAACCAGTTGCTGACACTCGCCCGCGTCGAGCCGCGCCTCGGTCAGCGTCCCACCACCCTTGTCGACCTAGGTGAAGTGGTCACCGACGTGCTGGCGGATCTCACACCCTGGATACTGGATCGCGGCCTGGAGCCTTCGCTGGATATCAGTGAAGGTGACCATGGCCTGATGATCGATGCCGGTGCGCTGGGCATTGCCTTGCAGAACCTGGTTTCCAATGCAGTGGAGCATTCACCGCCGGGCGGGCGCATCACCGTATCACTCAGGCGCCTGGCCAACCGCTTCGAACTGGTTGTCGAAGATGAAGGGCCGGGTATCGACGAGGCGAATCTTGGGCGGGTGTTCGAGCGCTTCTATAGCCGCAACAGCCCCAATGGAGCAGGGCTTGGCCTCTCGATCGTGGCTACCATCGTCGAGCGGATGGGGGGGCAGGTACGTCTTGAGAACAGGGCCAGTGGCGGGCTGGCAGCTACCCTGACGTTTGCGTTGCAGTAAGCAGCCAGCCGAAGAGGCCACAACCCAGCACAACCAGCCAGGGAGGCATCTTCCAGAACATCAGGGCCACGAGGGCTGTAAGCGCAAAAGCGAAGTCCGACGGCTTGGCAATGGAGCTCGTCCAGACCGGGTGGTACAAGGCGGCTAACAGCAGCCCTACCACGCCTGCGTTTACACCGCCCAGCGCGGCCTGGCTACGAGCGCTGTGCCGCAGTTTTTGCCAAAAGGGCAATACGCCGATCACCAGCAGGAAGGAGGGGGTGAAAATGGCGAGAATGCAGACAGTCGCGCCCGCCCAGCCGGATGGCTGCACGCTCATGGACGCCCCCAAAAATGCTGCAAACGTGAAGAGGGGGCCCGGTACGGCCTGTGCCAAACCATAACCCGCCAGGAAGGTGTCATTGGCGACCCAGCCATTGGGTACTGTCGCCGACTGCAGCAGCGGCAGGACCACATGCCCTCCGCCGAAGACCAGTGAGCCTGCACTGTAGAAGGCGTTCACCATCGCCATGGCCTGCGACGGCCAGAAGTGGGCCATCAGCGGCAGGCCGAGCAACAGACCAAAGAACAGTGTCAGCGCGATCAGGCCGGTTTTGCGGCTGACTGAAAACGGCAGTTTCTCCCCTGCTGGAGGCGGGGTGGACTTGAACAGCAGCAAGCCTGCGACGGCGGAACACAAAATCACGCCTATCTGTCCCATTGCGTTGGGCCACACAAGCGCAGCGCAGGCGGCGAACAAGGCGATGGTCACGCGCGGAACATCGGTGCAAAGGCTGCGTGCCATGCCCCACACTGCCTGGGCGACAACAGCGACTGCGACGATCTTCAGGCCGTGCAGCAAACCACCAGGGACGGCACCTCCCCATGCCGAGATGCCCTGAGCAAACAGAACCAGGATGATGGCCGATGGCAATGTGAAGCCTGCCCACGCGGCCACAGCGCCCGCTAAACCAGCGCGTGAGAGGCCCAGGCCTATACCGACCTGGCTGCTCGCCGGCCCGGGAAGCAGCTGGCACAGGGCGACCAGCTCGGCATAACTGCGTTCACTGAGCCATGGGCGGCGGGTTACCAATGCTTCGCGAAAATAGCCCAAGTGCGCAATGGGGCCACCGAAAGAGGTCAGCCCCAGGCGCAAGAACACCAGAAATACCGACCAGGCAGAGTCGCGAGACGTCACGGCGCTGTTACTGCGTTCTGACAATGCAGGCTCCTTGAAGTATTGCCGCTGAGGTGCAAGAGGGGGCGCAGATCAGAGCTTGCCTTCCGACCCGCTGTAGCTGGCGCCTTGCACCTTGCCATTGGCATCGGCCAGGCATGACCATGGCGCTTGCGCGCCCGGTACCTGGATATTCACGCCGATGCCCGCTTCGCTGGGCAGCACTTCGATCACCGATAGCGTGTTGCGTGCCATACCGGTTATTTTCGCGACCTCGTCCAGGCAGGCATTGCGGGCCTTGGCAGTGCCTGGCAGCGCCGCGGCGTTGGCACCCTGATCTGCTGAGCTGGCCGCTGTGGCGAACAACAACAGCACAGCACCAGCCAGGTAGTTGCGCTTCATAACGGTGACCTCGGTCGATAGGGCAGAGAAGATGATAGCCGGTCAGGCATGTATTTTTCGAGAATCGCTGCTGCCCGTCTACGCTTGCCAGAGCAATGGCTTACAGGAGGTAGCATGAGCAATTTCCCAATCGTCGCCACTGTCTTATCGATGATATTGGGTTTATCCGTTACCCGCCTGCTTCTGGGCGCGCTGACTGTCTTCCGTATCCGCCGCAGCGCTGCCCCGGATTGGGTTGCCCTGGCCTGGGCGATCATGCTCTTCACCACACAGATGGATTTCTGGTGGGCGGTCAATACGCTGCCGCAAGTAAGGGCGACCTTCTCGTTTCAGGAATTTCTGCTGCTGGTGCTGCTGGCACTCTCGCTGTTCGTTTCCTCGGCGCTGATGTTGCCCAGCCGGAGCGAGGACGAGCTCGAAGGGCTTCGCGTGTATTTCGAGCAAGATGGCCGATACGCGCTGCTGTTCCTGTCGGGCTATTACCTGCTTGGGTTCATCGTGAACGTTCTGTTGTTCGGCGTCTCGCCCATGGCGCTTTGGGGGGCCTTTGACGTGGTCATGATCGTGATCCCTCTGTGCGTGTTTGCAGCTCGCTCGCGCAAGGCCTATGCGCTGCTGACCTTGGCATTCGTGCCGATCAATATTGCGGACCTGGTGATATCGCTACTGGCGTGACCGATGGATGGCCCCGGCTCATTCGGCCATGAACCCCGGTGGTGGCGGGCTAAGCTCGCCGAGTAGGCTTTTCAAACCGTCACCCCATTGTTTGCGGATATGGCTGTAGTAGGGGTCGTCTTGATGGATGCGCACCGGCTCGCTGCCCTTGAGGCTGTCCTTGCCATACACCAGCAGGTCCAGTGGCATGCCGACCGACAGGTTGCTGCGGATGGTGGAGTCGAATGAGATCAAACCGCAGCGCAGTGCTTCGTCCAAAGGGGTGTCGTAGGTGAGGTTACGGTCGAGAATCGGCCTGCCGTACTTGCTCTCGCCCAATTGCAGGAAGGGTGTATCTGGCGTTGCCTGGAAGAAGTTGCCTTGGGCGTAGACGTTGTAGATGCCCATGGCGCTGCCGGCGATCTGGCCGCCCACCATGAACGAGGCGCTCAGGTCGATCTGGGCCGTCAGCTTGCTGCGGTCACGGGTGATGACTTCGCGAAGGGTTTCGGCCACCAGCACCGTTGCATCGTAGAGCGTGCCGACGTTCAGCAGGTGGGTGCCGCTGCCTTGTGTACGTTGCTCAAGCAAGTTGACCACCGATTGCGAGGTGGCAAGGTTGCCGGCGGTCTGCAGGACGATCAGCCGGTCCCCCGGCACGCTGAAAACGAACAGCTTGCGAAACGTGGATATCTGGTCGATACCGGCATTGGTGCGTGAGTCGCAGATGAATACCAGCCCGTCCGCCAAGTGCATAGCGACGCAGTAGGTCATGCTGTCTACCTTGTTCCTGGAATGGAGCGGCCCCGCGCGCATGGCACGACGGGGCCCGCTTGAGTTGCGCCAGGTGATTACTGGCGGTGTACGTGGACGCTTGCCTGCATGGATTCGACGCCGCCACCGCGGCGCACGCCCCGGACCGGGCAGGCGTCGAGGTAATCCAGGCCTACTGCCAGCTTCAGATGCCGATCGGGCCGGGTGAGGCGGTTGGTGACGTCGAAGCTGTACCAGGCTTCATCGATCCAGGCTTCGGCCCAGGCGTGGCTGGCCAGGTGGGTTTCGTCTTCGGTACACAGGTAACCGGACACGTAACGTGCCGGGATGCCGAGGCTGCGGGCGCAGGCCAGGAAGGCGTGGGTATGGTCCTGGCACACCCCGGCACCGCCGGCAAATGACTCGCTGGCTGTGGTGCCCACGGAGGTAGCCCCCGGGCTGTAGGGCATATGGTCGGCCAGGCCTTGCATAAGTGCGGTCAGCGCGCCCCGGTCACGGCGCTCGCCGCACTGCTGGGCGGCGAAGGCCTTGAGTGCGTCACTGGCCTGGGTGAGTTGGCTGCTGCGCAGGAAGGGCAGGGGCGACTGGCCGCCGGCCTCGTGTTCGCAATCCGGGTCGATTTCTACCTGGCCACTGGCGGTAAGGGCGAGGTGGCCATGGGGTTTTTCCAGGGTCAGTACGTGCAGGATATTGCCATACGGGTCGATCTGGCTGTTCACCTTGCAGGGCAGGTCCAGTTGCCATTCGAGGATGCGCTGACGCTCGCTGCTGCGCGGTGTCAGGCGCAGGAACTGGATGCTGTTGCACACGTCACTGGCATAGCTGTAGGTGGTGTCGTGGCGGATGGACAGTTTCATACGACCTCCAGATAGGAATTGTGGACGGTCTGGCCCAATTGATGGATGCGGCCGATGAAGTCGGTCAGCCACACGTGCAGCCCGGCTTCGAGAATCTCATCGATGGCGGTGTAGCGCAGTCGCGCATTGAGTTCGGCAGCCATCCGTTGTGCGGGGCGGCCGGTAGTGCCAGGCAGGCCGGCGAGGATCTGGTCGAGCTCCTCGATACAGGCATGCAGTGAGCGTGGCACGTCAACGCGCAGCAGCAACAGCTCCGACACCGGGCGTGCGCTGGGCGCATTGCGATAGATTTCGTTGAACGCTTCGTAGGAGGTCAGTGCGCGCAACAAGGCGCTCCACTGGTAGTAACCCCTTGCAGAGTCGTCGCTGACTTCCTCGGAGGTTTCCCCGAACATTTCGTAGCGCGCATCGAGCAGGCGCAGGGTGTTGTCCGCCCGCTCCAGGAAGGTCCCAAGGCGAATGAAACTGTAGGCATCGTTGCGCATGATGGTGCCGGAGGTTGCGCCGCGGAACAGGTGGGAGCGTTCCTTGACCCAGTCGCAGAACTGGCTGATGCCATAGCGCCCGAGGCCATTGCTGGCGATGTTGCGCATTTCGATCCAGGTGGCGTTGATGTTTTCCCACATGTCGGCGGTTATTCGCCCGCGCACCGCATGCGCGTTGGTGCGCGCCGCCTGCAGGCAGCAATAGATGCTGCTGGGGTTGTTCGCGTCCAGCGCAAAGAAGTGCAGCATGCGCTCGGTGTCCAGCTCGGAGTGCTTGCGGATGTAATCGTCCAGCGTACCGGAGGCCAGCAGCGACATGGCAAGCTCCGCGTGGCCATCGGAGCGGCCGGCTTGCGGCATCAGCGACAGCGAGTAGCTGACCTCGAGCATGCGCGCGAGGTTTTCGGCGCGCTCCAGGTAGCGGGACATCCAGTACAGGTCGGAAGCGGTTCTCGAAAGCATGGCTCAGTCCTCCACCACCCAGGTGTCCTTGGTGCCGCCGCCCTGCGACGAGTTGACCACCAGCGAGCCTTCCTGCAGCGCAACGCGGGTCAGGCCGCCGGGTACCAGGCGCGTTTCGCTGCCTGACAGTACAAACGGACGCAGGTCGATGTGGCGCGGCGCGATGCCGCTTTCGACGAAGGTCGGGCAGGTTGACAGGCATAGCGTGGGCTGCGCGATGTAGGCGTGCGGGCGCGCCTTGATGCGGGCGCGGAAATCCTCGATCTGCGCGGCGGTTGCGGCGGGGCCGACCAGCATGCCGTAGCCGCCGGAACCCTGGGTTTCCTTGACCACCAGCTCCGGCAGGTGCGCCAGGACGTGGGACAGGTCCTGCGGCTTGCGGCATTGCCAGGTGGGCACGTTCTTCAGGATCGGTTCCTCGCTCAGGTAAAAGCGGATCATCTCGTCAACGTAGGGGTAGATCGACTTGTCGTCGGCAACGCCGGTGCCCACCGCGTTGGCCAGCACCACGTTGCCTGCCCGGTACACCGAAATCAGCCCCGGTACCCCCAGCATCGAATCAGGGTTGAACGACAGCGGGTCGAGGTATTCGTCGTCCAGGCGACGGTAGATCACGTCCACTTGCTGCGGGCCTGCGGTGGTGCGCATGTAGAGGTGGTCGTTGCGCACGAACAGATCGGCGCCTTCGACCAGCTCGATGCCCATCTCCCGCGCCAGGAAGGCATGCTCGAAGTAGGCGCTGTTGAAGCGCCCGGGGGTGAGCACCACGGCGGTCGGGTTGTCCAGCGGGCTGGCACTTTTGAGTGTATCGAGCAGCAGGTTGGGGTAGTGGTCGATCGGGGCGATGCGCTGGGCGGCGAACAGTTCGGGGAACAGGCGCATCATCATCTTGCGGTCTTCGAGCATATAGCTGACGCCGCTGGGCGTGCGCAGGTTGTCTTCCAGTACGTAATACGTACCATCACTGTCGCGTACCAGATCGACACCGGCGATATGCGCGTACAGCCCCCGGTGCAGGTTCAGGCCTTGCATGGCGACCTGGTAGCCCTCGTTGGCCAGCACTTGCTCGGGCGGAATGATGCCTGCCTTGAGAATGCGCTGATCGTGGTAGATGTCCTGGAGGAACAGGTTCAGCGCCTGAACACGCTGGATACACCCGCGTTCGACAATGCGCCATTCGCTGGCGCGGATGCTGCGCGGGATGATGTCGAAGGGGATCAGCCGCTCGGTGTCCTGCTGGTCACCGTACAGGGTGAAGGTGATACCGGCCCGGTGGAACAGCAGGTCGGCTTCGTGCCGGCGTTGTTCCAACAGTTCCAGCGGTGTGTTCGCCAGCCAGCGGGCGAACTCCTGATAGTGCGGGCGGCAACTTCCGTTTGCCTCATACATTTCGTTGAAAAAAGCCCGGGACATACCCACTCCTTGCCACGACTCGTCGGCAGTTTCGTTTCTCGCTTGCCAAGCGATCCACTGGAGCTTTGCAATGAAAATGCCGGAACGGGCAGAGCGGGAGAGTCAGGAAGAAAAATGCCCCTGGGAACGCGCAAGTGCGCTTTTTGGTATCAATAACGCGAAAGAATCAGGCCAATTGACCGGGATTTTCGTAAACCAGGCGCGGCGAATGCAGGGGTGAACTGCATCAAATGGGTGCAGGGTTGGGCGCCGGGTAAAAGGTGAACCAAATCAGGGCAAGCGATGAGTGCGTCAGGACCATGGCCAGCCGTGCCATCAGGCGGCGGCATGCACATGGTCGACGATCGTCACCCGATTACGACCCGATGCCTTGGCACGGTACATGGCCTTGTCGGCGCTGCTGAGCAACGCATCGAGTTCACTGGCGGGTGCTTTGGCGAAGGCCAGGCCTATGCTGGCGGTAACCGCGTACTGCGTGTCGACGTTCAGCTTTGCTATCAGGGCCCGCAGGCGCTCGGCAAACTCGCTGGCAGTGACCAGAGGCGTATCGGGCAGCAGGATGGCGAACTCCTCGCCGCCCAGCCTGCCGGCGATGTCGTTGTCACGCAGGCTGGCGCTGATGGCTGTACCGATCCGCTTCAGCACCTGGTCGCCCGCCGCATGCCCGGCGGTATCGTTGATCTGTTTGAAATGATCGACGTCCAGCATCAGCACGGCTACATACGTGTGCCCCTCCTTGCACAAGGTGTGCTGCGCCAAGGCACAGTCAAAAAAGGCACGGCGATTGTTCAGTCCGGTCAGTTCGTCCGTGCACGAGGCCACGATGGCAAGCCGGTGTGCACGTTCCATTTCGTGCTTCAGGCGCCAGGCGGTCACCAGCGCTGAAGACAGGCTTTGCGTCGCGTTGACGACGAACGAGGCGAACACCAGCACCGCCAGAGCGATGCCCTGCTGAAGCGCGGACGGCTGCAGCAGCAGCCAGGCGGTACAGGGCAGCAGCACCAGGACGATCGAGACCAGGGTCATGTTGCGGTACGAGGAGTAACACGAGACTGCACTGACAGACATGCCCACGGCGAACAGCATGATCAAGGCCTGCCCCAGCAGGTCATCGGCAGGCATTACAGCCAATGCGCCCAAGCCCCAGACTGCTGCCGACAGCACCAGGGTGGCCCAGTAACGCCACTCCCACCGTTCGGCCGTGCGCAGGTTGGCCGGTGCCCGCAGATAGGCGACGAACATGGAAGTACGCAGGACCGTCGACAGGCTCAATACCGTCATCCAGGCGGCCACGTTCTGCTGGTCGAAACGCTCCCAGCCCAACCAGCACAACATTGCCGCAGCCAGGAAGCTGCCAAGCACAGCGGGCGCCGACTGGACGAACAGCTGCTGCAGGCGATCCCTCCTTACACAGTACGCTATTTCATCGCCAGGATTGAGCTCTGTCATGGCATCCGCCGCAATTCGTGATCGGTGGCGCATTGTGGCACTTTGCCTGCGCCCTGGAAAAGCGTTCTGGCGTTCACGTGGGATGCCCTCTGTTGTTGGCGTCAGTGCACACCCATTGGCAGCGCTTGTCTTGCCTGGCTCTTGTCGGGGCGCGTGGGCAACATGGCAGACTGTAGCTGCTTTCCCACTGGATGCTCGAAACCAGTGCAGTGCGTGACGGGCCGATCCTCGACGATGCAGCCGCCGTCCAGCAGCACGACCCGCTGGCAGAAGTACTGCACCAGGCTCAGGTCATGGCTGATCAGCACGAAGGCGGTGCCGCTGCGCTGGCGCAGGGCCTCCAGCTGCTGCAGGAGCTGTAACTGCAATACCCGATCCAGGTTCGACAACGCTTCGTCGAGCACCACCAGTTGCGGCGAGACGGCCAGCGCCCGGGCGATGTTGGCGCGCTGCAACTGGCCGCCACTCAACTGCTGCGGCAGGCGCTGGGCATGCTCGGCACGCAGGCCCATTGCCTCCAGCAGTTCAAGGGTGCGAGCTTGTCGGCCGGCTTCATCCAGGTCGGTGAGGTGGCGCAGCGGCTCGGCGATGCTCCAGCCGATGCTGCGCTGCGGGTTGAAGGCGCCAGGGGCGTCCTGGAACACCAGTTGCACGGTGCGCTGGAAGTCGCGCGCCTGTTCACCTCTTAGCTGGCTGACATCCTGCCCGGCAAAGCTCACCTGGCCCTGGGTGGGTTTTTCCAGCCCGAGCAGCAGCCGCGCCAGTGTGCTTTTGCCGCTGCCACTGCTGCCTAGCAGGCCGATGGACTCACCTGCGTGCAGGTGCAGGTCGATACTGTCGAGCACCTGCAGCCAGCCCCGTTTGCGCAACAGCCCCCCGGTGCGATAGCGATGGCCAACGTTGTGGACGTGCAGCAGGCTCATGGTTGGCTCCGGCAAAGTACCTGCTGGGCGTGGAGGAGGGTGCGGGCAGCGGCGCTGGCAGGGTTCTGGAAAAGCTCATGGACCGGCTGGCATTCGACGATGCGGCCGGCTTCCATCACCGCAACCTGGTCTGCGCAGCGCGCCACCACGCCCATGTCGTGGGTCACCAGCAATACCCCAAGCCCATGCACCTGCACCAGTTCCATCAGCAGGTCGAGAAACCGCGCCTGGCTCAGGGCATCGAGGTCACTGGTAGGTTCATCAGCCAAGAGGAACGGGGTTTCGGCCATGAGCGCCAGGGCGATCATCATCCGTTGCAGCATGCCACCGCTGAGCTGAAAGGCGAACGCTTGCAGCACCCGCTCCCGGTCTGCAAGACCCACCGCATCCAGGCAGTCGGCCATCCGCGCACGGGCTGCAGCACCGGTGACGCCGCGCTGCCTGAGCGTCTCCAGGCCGTGGCTGGCCATGTTGCGCACCGGGTTGAAGGCACTACGCGGGTTTTGCAGTACCAGGCTGGCCAGGCGGCCACGAACACTGCTTGCAGCCAGCGGCTGGCCGTCGAGCAGCAACTGCCCCTGGGTGCGGTTAAGGCCTGGTGGCAGCAGGTCGAGCACACCAAGGCAACTGAGGGATTTGCCCGAGCCACTGGCACCGACCAGCGTGCAGACTTCGCCGCGGCGCAGTTGCAGGTCAACGCCGTGCACCAGCACGCCGGCCTGAGCCTCGATGCGCAAGCCGCGGATTTCAAGTACTGATGGGTTCATTCAATGGCGCTCCTGTGTGGGGTCGAGGCGGTCGCGCAGCGCATCGCCCAGCAGGTTGAAGGCCATCACCGAGAAGAAGATCATCAGCCCTGGCAACAGCAGCAGTTGCGGGTGCGTCCAGATGAATTCCTTGGCGTCGTTGATCATCACGCCCCATTCGGCGGTGGGCGGCGCCACCCCAAGGCCAAGGAACGACAGGCCGGAGACGTGCAGCATCATGTGGCCGATATCCATGGTGGCCAGCACCAGCAATGGGCCGGCGATATTGGGCAGCACATGCTGGCGCAGCCGCGCCCAGCGTGAAGCACCGGCCAGGCGTGAAGCCAACACGTATTCGCGGCCGCGCTGGGCAATCACCAGGCCGCGCACCATGCGCGCATACCAGGCCCAGTGGGACAGGGCGATGGCGATGATCACGTTGCTAAGGCCGGTGCCCAGCAAGGTGACGAAGAAGAATGCCAGGACCAGCGTGGGGAAGGTCATGAACATGTCGCACAGGCGCATCAGCAGCAGGTCGGTGCGCCCGCCGACGAACCCGGCCACGCCGCCTACCGCGAGCCCTAGCGCCAGCACCAGCGCCAGGGTCAGCATCACGCTGCCCAAGGACAGGCGCGTGCCGACGATCAGCCGCGAAAGCAGGTCGCGCCCGAGGTGGTCGGTGCCCAGCCAGTGGCTGGCGTCGGGCGCCTGCAGGCGCTGGCCGAGGTCGACCAGGTCGGGGTCATGCGGGGCGATCCAGTGGCCGAACAGCGCCAGCAATGCGAGCAGCCCGACCAGGGCCAGGCCGATCATCAGGCTGGGGCGGCGCAGCAGCAATGGTTGACGCAGGGCAGACTGCACACTCATGCGTTCACCCCTTCCAGCCGGCTGCGAGGATCAAGCCAGGCGTAGCAGACATCGACGATCAGGTTGCAGACCATCAGCAGGCCGGTCAGTAGCAAGGTGAAGCACTGCATCACCGGGAAGTCGCGGTTCAGCACTGCAGACACCGCAAAACGGCCAACGCCGGGCCAGGCGAAGATGGTCTCGATCACCAGTGCGCCACCGATCAGTTCGCCGATGTGCATGCCGGTGGCGGTCACCAGCGGCAACCAGGCATTGCGCAGGATATGGTCGCGCCAGACGTGCCGTTCGGGCAGGCCGCGGGCACGGGCATAGGTGACGTGGCGCTGCCCGCCGGCTTCCAGCAGGCTGGCACGCAGCAGGCGGGCGTTGATCGACATCGACATCAGGGCGATGGCCAGCACCGGCATCACCAGATGCCCAGCCCCCCCACGCCCCAGCGGCGGCAGCCAGCCCAGCCACAGGGAAAACAGCGCGATCAGCAGAAACGCCAGCCAGAAATTGGGCATGGACACCCCCAGGAACGTCACTGCCCGCACGGCGTGGTCGGGCCAGCGCCCTTGCCAGCGGGCCGCCAACAGCCCCAAGGGGATCGACAGCAGCAGCGTGCAGGCCAACGCCAGGCCGCCGAGTTGCAGGGTGGCGGGCAGGTAGTAGAGCAGGTCATCAAGCACTGGGCGGCCGGTGATATAGGAGATGCCGAAGTCCAGATGCACGGCGTTCCACAGCCAGCTCAGGTATTGCGCATACAGCGGGCGATCCAGCCCCAGGGTATGGCGCACCTCGGCGATGGCTGCGTCGGTCGGCGGGATATGCGAAAGCCTGAGGTAGTCCAGCGCCGGGTCGGTGCTGCCCAGGTGCAGCAGCACGAACACCAGCAACGAAACGCCAAGCATGACCGGTACAAGCAGCGCCAGGCGCAACAGGATGTAGCGCAACATGTCAGTCTTCCTGTTTGGGTGTCATGGTTTCGAACGGCACATCGAACAAGGTGCTGCCGAACTGGACCTTGGCCACGGAGTTTCGGCGCACGCTGATGGCCGTGAGATGCGAGATGGGCAGGTAGACGGCCTGTTCGTGCAAGGTGGTGAGGATGAAGCGGTACTGCTCGGCACGCTGCTGCTCATCAGTGCTGGCCAGCACCTGGCCTATGCGCTTGTCCAGTTCGTCCTTGATTGCCAACCCACGCTGGGCCATGTAGTCGGCATGGCCGGCGTAGCGCATGGAGCTGACGAACGAATGCGGATCGTAGGGCGCACCCCAAGTGTCGGCGAAGATCATGCCGAAGTCGCCGTCGCGCTGGCGTCGCACCAGCGCCCCTTCCTCAACCGCACGCAGGTCGATGCGGATGCCGATTTTCGCCAGCTCGCCCTGCAGCACTTCGGCCAGGCTCTTCTGCAAGGCGCTGGTGCCGAGGAACACCAACTCGATGGCCAATGGTTCGCCGCCTTTGCTGCGCACTGAAGCGCCTGGCGCCAGCGCCCACCCGGCAGCATCGAGGGAGTTGGCGGCGAGTACAGGGTCATACGGGTAGGGCTTGAGGCCGATATCGGCGTAGGGCGTGTTGCTGGCAAACAGGGTATCTGCCCGGGGCTCAAGGCCGTAGAGGATCTTGTCGATGATGGCTTGCTTGTCCACCGCCTCGTTGATCGCCTGGCGTACCGCCAGATCACGGGTAGCGCCACGGCCGGTGTTCATCGCCAGGGTGCGGGTGGCCAGCGGTGCCGACAGTGCGGTGGCAAAGCCCTGGTCACGCAGGCGTACGAACGTGCTGGCAGTGATCTCGCCGGCGGCGCCTTGGATCAGCTCGACTTCGCCGGCCTGCAGGGCCAGCGCGCGGCTGTTGGGGTCTGGGATGACTTTGACCATGACCTCGGCGTAGGCCGGCTTTGGCCCCCAGTAATGAGGGTTGCGCACGAAGCGGTCGTATTCGCCCAGGCGCGATTCGGCGCGCATCCACGGGCCGGTCCCGGCGGGTTGGCCGGGTTTTGCCTGAGGCGAGGCAAAGCGCAACGGACGAACCTGGGCCAGTTCCATCAGCGTTGGGTAGTAGGGGTGCTTGAGAACCAGGCGCAGGGTCAGGCGTTCAGGTGCTTCAACGTGGTCCAGGGTGGTCACCAGCTCCATCCAGCGGTGGCGCTGAGTGTTGGCCAGCACTGCGTCGAGGTTGGCTTTGGCCGCAGGCGCATCGAACGGTGTGCCATCACTGAAGCGCACACCGTCACGAAGCGTGAACGTGTAGGTCTTGCCGTCATCGGAAACCTGCCAGGCCTCAGCCAGCCAAGGCTCCAGCGTACCCGCGGCGGTATAGCGCACCAGGGGCTCATAGACCATGGCCTGGGCGTACATCTGGTTCGGGGAGTAGCCACGCGGGTCGAGCGGCCCGGCATTCACAGGCCATGAGTACACCAACCTTGGCCCTTGCTCGGCGGCGCTGCTGGCCGGCGCAACAGTGCACGCAGCAAGAAAAAGGAGGCCCAAGAGGGCGGGCTTTCGTTTAGCTGGCTGCTGCTTCACACTGCGTTCCCCACTTTCACGGAGGCCGTAGGCTAAAGCGCGGTGGGTATGATGTCTACGTGAAATCATCTTACCGGAAGTTACAAAATGCAACGAATCACCATCACGCTGGATGAAGAGCTGCTCGACGTCATCGATCGGCGGGTGGCGAGCCAAGGCTACCAGGGCCGTTCGGAGGCCATTCGCGACCTGCTGCGTGCGGGCATGCGCGAGTCTGAAGCATTGCCGGACGATGCCGCCTGCGTGGCCGTGGTCAGCTACCTGTACGACCACAGCACCCGCGAACTGCCCAGGCGGCTCAACCAGACCCTGCATGCCCACCACGATCTGACCCGGTCCACCCTGCACGTGCACCTGGACGCCGGCCACTGCCTGGAGGTCTCGGTGCTGCAGGGCGAAAGCGGCCGCATTGGCGAGCTGTCTCGCCAATTGATGGTCGAACGTGGGGTGGAACATGGTCAGGTGCAGGTGATGCCGGCGCCGGGCCAGGCGAAGGTGCGCTGAGGGGCGAGATCGTCGCCCCATAAGCAGTTGGCGTCTCAGAGCAGGATATAGTCGCTGTATTGACGCAGCCCGCCATGCGCACCTTCGATCAAGTGCACATAACGCCCGTCCACCAGGTCGACTGGCAGGCAATCGTCGACCTCAAGCACTGCGTCGGTATGCGGCTTGAGCCAGCCTGCCTGCATGCGTTGCTTGCCCAGTTGCTTGGCCTGGGCCTTGTCCCTGGCCACTACCAGCAGGTAGCGGTGCGCCTCCCCAAACACCTGCGGCTCGTAGCCGCCCAAGTTGATGAAAAACAGCCGCGGGTCATCCGGGCCTGGCGCCAGTTGGCTGAACTCGACACGGTAGTGATCGATACCGTCGACCTCCAGCCACGAGTCGATGTGCAGGCCTGCACGGCTGCCGAACCAGCCCTCGCGCAGTTGCGGGTACGCCTGCTGCAGTGAGCCCGCCTGCGCGAACAGCACGTCGTGCACCTCTATACTGGCCCGTGGATGGCGGCCACCGAGCATGACTACGTACAGCATGAGCAATTCCTTCAGGGGGTGGACGACGCCGTATTTTGCGGGTTATGACGCCTGTCGACCACCGTCTCTTTACGCACCTTTTACCTGCCGGCTCTGGCGCCGTCTACGACGCCAGCCCCATCAGTAACGCCACTGCACAGCGACTTCCAGGCTGCGCGGCTCACCCAGGTAGTACTGGGTGTTGCTCTGGTGGATGAAGCGGGCGTAAACCTCGTCGGTGAGGTTGCGCAACCGTGCGCTGAGCTGCACATGCTTGTCCAGGTCGTGGGTCATGGACAGCCCGTATAGGGTGTAGGACGGCACCCAGGCGGTGTTGGCGGTATTGGCGTACACCGCGGCCACGTAGCGTGCATCGGCACCCACTTGCCAGCCCGGCGCCAGGTCGTAGGTCAGCCAGAGGTTGGCCACGCGGTCGGGGATGTTCACCGGGTTCTTGCCCTTGCGCGAATACACCACACCGCCAATGGTCTCGTTGAACTCGTCGTACTCGGCATTCACCCAACTGAAGTTACCGGCCGCCAGCAGCTTGGGCGTGACCTTGAACGACGCCGCCAGCTCGATACCGGTGGAGGTCTGCTGGCCTGCCTGCTCGGTGGTGTTGGGCACGGTCGAAGAGGACACCGAGATGTTCTTGCGCACGATGCGATAGGCCGCTGCGGTGGCCGAGCCGCGGCCGTCGAGGAAGTCGAACTTGCTGCCCACCTCGACCTGGCGGCCAGTGCTCAGGTCGAAGTCACCAACCTGGCTGATCGACGCACTGGTCAGCGTGCCTCCTGGTGGTTCGGCCGAGGTGCTGTACTGGGTATAGAGGCTGACGTTCGGGGTCAGGTCGTAGACCAGGCCCAGGCGACCAGTGACCGCGTCCCAGCGCCGGTCGAGTTTCGAGCGTGCGACATGGTCGACAACGTCGAAGTCGATGTGGTCGTAGCGCAAGGCGGTGATCAGCGACAACTGGTCGGTCAGGCGCGTGCGGTTCTCGACGAAGCCCGAGGAGGTGTCGGTGGTCGTGCTGCGGCCTTTGCTGCGCGGTGCGTCCATGCCAGGGATGTCGAGGAAGTGATCGGGTTCGAAACCGTTCGGATCGACGGTGTCGAAGGCCCCTTTGGACAACGGGTAGTTGGTTTGCTGATTGCGGCTGTAGTCAACGCCAAATGCCCAGTCGCTGGCCAGGCCGAACAGTTGGCCTTGATGGGTCAGCTCGAGGCGGTTGCCATTGACCTCTTGGTCGTGACGTTGGCGGTAGCCCCCGGAGCGGGCAATGGCGCTGTTGTCGGCGTTGTAGCGGTACACCTCGAGGTTGCGGTAATCGCGCTGGCCGTCGTAGTGGTAGAACGTGTTGCGCAACTGGGTGGTGTCGTCGAAACGATAGTCGGTGATCGAGCGCAGCCAGCGGGTGCGCTGCTCGTAGCGGCCGTCTTCGACGTTGTAATTGTTGAAGCGGTTGCCTTTGTCGATGTGCAAGGTCCCTGTCAGCGGTTGCAACACCGGCGTACCCCAGTAGGGGCTGTCTTCCTTTTCTTCCAGGTATTCAAGTGCCAGGGTATGCGACAACTGGTCGTTGATGTCACTGAGCAGCGAGAAGGCGAGGTTGCCGGCACCGTTCTCTTGCCGGTCGATATAGCCATTGGTGTGGGTGCGGCTGTAGTCGAGCCGCGCATAGTGGCGTGGGCCGTCGCCACTGTTGAGCTCTTTGTTGAAGCCTACCGCGGTTTCCCAGGTGTCGTAGCGGCCGTAGCTGACACGGCCTTCGAAGGTATCCTCATCTCGGTTTGCCAGCTTGGTGATCACGTTGAGGCTGCCACCCACGGCGCCACTGCCGTTGAGGAACGACGACGGGCCACCCAGCAGTTCGACGCGGTCATAGATCCAGGCGCCGACCGGGCGTGCCGCTGCGCCGTACTGCAGGTTGATGCCGTTGAACAGCTGGCTGACCTGGGCACCGTTGAAGCCCCGGTACGCCACATAACCGCCCCAGCCGGGCGGCGCCGACGCATTCACCCCTGGCAGGGCGTTGGCGGCGTCCTGGAAGTTGCGCGCGCCGATACGCTCCATGGTCTGGCGGTCGGCCACACTGACCGAAGCAGGGTTTTCACGGGCGCTGAGGTTCAGGCGCGAGCCGCTTTCGCTGGGGGTATCAAGGTTCAGGGCGGTGGCCGGTTTCGGTTGGTCGGCGCTGGCCGTCACGTTGCTGGCAGGCAGTGTCAGGGTCTGATCCTGCGCCCACGCGCAGGTTGCGCTGCCAACGAGCAGCGCCAAAGTGGTCATGCGGAACATGCAAGGCTTCCTGGCTGAAATAGATTAACGCCCGCCGCAGGCGATGCCGCGGCGTGGCGATGTCAGAGCACGGGAAGGGTTGCGGGTGAGGCGCGGGGGTTGACTAACGGCCAGCGTTGTTTGGGCAGGCGCGGCGCCGGTTGCCTGGGCAAGGGTTTGCGCGACTCGCCAGCGAGCAGGGCCAGCAGGCCGAAGAAGGCAGCGAGCAGGCTGGCGCAGAACAGGCTGGTGATCACACAGTCGGCGCCGGTGGAGGGCACCGGGTCGGTGATGTCCTGGTCACCCTTGAATGCACCGCTGCTGTCGGCGGCGCACCAAGCGGCGTCGTCCAGGCCGCTGAGGCGCAACCCGGCCATCTGCCCATGCCCCATTGCGCAGAGCAACGAGCCGAACAGGATGCTGAAGTACAGCATCCAGGCAACCAGTGCTTTTTCGGGGCGGGCCAGGTTCAAGGGGCTGCTCTGGGACGGGTCAGGGATCGAGGACGCGATTCTAACGGTTTTGCCGTATCTGAAAAGAGGTGTGTGCACACAAAGGGCATTGGAGTGGAGGCTGCATCGTTTCATCTGCTGAAAGCGGCTCAGGCCCGGGGGATAAATATATAAAAGCCTAAAACCTGTACAAGAAGCTATTCTTGTATAGGATTTAGCGAGCCTGACGTTTACAAATGACGCCCTGCGCAGGTGATACCTGCCTTATGGAGTACACGCCATGAATCTGCACACTCTGACGGAGCTGGCCGCAGCCGGTAACGTTCAAGAACTTGAGCTGCTGTCGCTTGAAGGCGGCTTTTACATCCTGCGGGCGCTGACTGACGCAGGGCCGCTCACGCTCAGCGATGCAAACGGCCAGGCGGTGCGCTTTCGCTCGACCACCGAACTGCGACAACTGCTGGCCGATCTGCCGCCCGTGCCCTGCATGCTGGTGCAACAAGTGGTGCATGACGAGATGTGCGGGCAGCGCAATGGCCCTGTCGAGCCCCTGCGCGTGCCGGTGACGCTGGCCAGCCAGTGGTAGACCGAGCATTGCGCCTGGGCCTGGTGCTGGGGGATCAACTGTCGTTCAACCTAGCAAGCCTCGCCGCGCTGGACCCTGCACACGATGTGATCCTGATGGCGGAAGTGCAGGGCGAGGCGCGCTACGTGCCGCATCATCCGCAAAAGATCGTGCTCATTTTCAGCGCCATGCGCCATTTCGCCCAGGCGCTGCGTGAGCGCGGCTGGCGGGTGGAGTATGTAGAGCTGAACGCACCCGGCAACAGCGGCAGCATTGCTGGTGAACTGCGCCGGTGGCAGCAGGCGCTGGGTGCGACGTACATTCACCTGACCGAGTGTGGTGAGTGGCGCCTGGAGCAGGCTTTGAATGACGCCGGCTTACCACTGGTATGGCATCGCGATACACGGTTTCTTTGCTCGCGCGATGCGTTCGCACGCTGGGCAAAAGACCGTCGCCAATTACGTATGGAGCACTTTTACCGAGGCATGCGCAAGCGTTGCGGCCTTCTGCTGGAGCCTGATGGCAGCCCGGTGGGTGGGTCCTGGAACCTAGACGCTGACAACCGCAAACCCTTGCCACGGGGGCTGCGCGGACCGTTCCCGGCGCGCTTTGCCCAGGACGAAATCACCACGGCGGTCGTGGCGCTGGTCGGCGAATGCTTCAGTGACCATTACGGGGCGGTAGAAGGGTTCGATTATCCCGTGACCCATGAACAGGCCCAACAGCTCTGGCAACATTTCCTCGAGTTTGGCCTGGCCGCGTTCGGCGACTTTCAGGACGCCATGGCCGAAGGCGAGCCGTTCCTGTTCCATGCCCGTATCAGTGCGGCCCTGAACATCGGGCTGCTGGATGTGCGGCGGTTGTGCGAAGACGTGGACAATGCCTGGCGTGAGGCGCGGATACCGCTCAACGCGGCTGAAGGTTTCATCCGCCAGCTGATCGGCTGGCGCGAGTATGTGCGCGGCATCTATTGGCTACGCATGCCTGAGTATGCCGGGCTCAACTACCTGGGCAACGACCGTGCGTTGCCGGAATTCTACTGGACCGGGCATACCCGCATGCGCTGCATGGAGCAGGCCATCGGCCAGACCCTGCAGTTGGGTTATGCGCATCACATCCAGCGGCTGATGGTCACGGGCAACTTCGCATTGCTCGCCGGTATTGTGCCCAGCGCGATTTGCGAGTGGTACCTGGCCGTGTACATGGATGCCTTCGACTGGGTGGAGTTGCCCAACACGCTCGGCATGGTGATGCACGCTGACGGCGGCTACCTGGGGTCCAAACCGTATTGCGCCAGTGGCCGCTACATCCAGCGCATGTCCGACCACTGCAAGGCTTGCAGCTACAAGGTCGAGCATGCGGTAGAGGAGGATGCCTGCCCGTTCAACGCGCTGTACTGGCACTTCATCATCCGCCATCGTGACCTATTGGCTGGCAACCCCCGCCTGGCGTTGGTCTATCGCAGCCTTGACGGCATGCCGGTAGCCAGGCGCGAAGGCGTGTGGGCGCGAGGCGAAGCCTTGTTGGCCCGCCTCGATAGTGGCCAGAACCTATGAAATAACCGTTCGATAAACGACCACTTTTCCCCGATCTGCAGATACCGCCAAGCAGCCATCATGCACATTTGTGATTCTCTTTGGCCAACCGCTCGGCGCAGTTTCCCCCAGGTTCAGGACGCTGGGGCAGGCAGTAGGGCGTTCAGCGTCAGGCTGGCTCTGATCATGAACCGATTCCAGGCCTTCTTTTTGCAGTTTGATGTGCACTGCAACCTGAAACCCGCCGCTCTCGATAAGGTGTTCACGCTTGAAACTTCATCAGCTCAAGGCGCTTGTTGCCATTCACCAGGGGGGAAGCATTCTCGAGGCCTCCAAAATCTTGCACATCACGCAACCTGCCCTGAGCCGCTCGATCAAGGAACTGGAGCGGGAGTTGGGGTTCACCCTCTTGCAGCGTTCGTACAAGGGCATGGCGTTGACCGATGAGGGCAAGCGCATCATCCGCCATGCCAACCTGGTGGTGGAGAGTATCCGCCGTTTGCAGATCGAGGCGGCAAGCATTCAGGATGCCGCATTGGGGGCGGTGTCGATCGGCGTCACCTCGCTGACGGCGATGCTTGACGGGGTGGATGAAAGCATTCTGGCGTTTCGGCGCAAGTACCCGCGGGTGAAAATCACCATCACCGATCTGCGTCCCAGCCAGATCCTGCAACGCCTGCGCGACGGTAGCCTGGACTTTGCCATCACCTCCCAGCAACCCTTGAGCCGTCTCAATCTGGATTGGGAGGCAGTGGGCAGCATCAAGGGCAAGGTGATCTGCCATGCGTCCAACCAGCAGAAGTTTTCCCAGTCACTGCGTTCGCTGCAATACGCCAACTGGATCAGCCTGGACGAGCTGACCGATCAGGCATCGCAGTTTCACCAGTTGTTCGAGGTCAATGGCCTGCGTGTGCCGCAGAGCGCGGTGGAGTGCACGTCGATAATGATGGCCCTCAAGCTCCTGAAGAACACTGAGTCGCTGATGACCATCAGTGAGCTGGCCGTAAACGATGCCTTCACCTTTGCGACCCGGCCGGAGTTCATTCAAGTGGCGGTGCAGGAGTTGGTACCAGACTATCCAATCAATCTCGTCTGCATCGACCGTGATAGCCTCACGGCCCCCGCCCAGGAACTCTTCCACAGCTTGCGCGCAAGAGTCCTCAAGACGCTGCCGCGGGACGTTTCAGAAGTGGTAGTACATGCCTAGTGAAATATTGCTTGGGTCATCTCCCACCTGATCAACCGGAGTGCCTGCGTAGGTCACCGATGACGCGCCTTGGTTGGCGATCACACCCAGGCGCGCATAGGCGGCCCATCGCGGGTTGAAGAAGTGGTCGTAGCCAAGCACTGCCCCCAGCGCGTCCTTTTCGCGGGCCGATACCGTCCGCTGGACCACCGCCAGCCTGAGCACGTCAAGCTCGCCCACCGGGGCCATCAGGCCGAAGGTGTACACGGTGGTACTGGGTGTGCCCGCTTGGTCTACATCCTGGCGTTGCCAGGTCAGGCTGGTGGCCAGCGGGCCGAAATCATAGAACGCCGACAGGCTTGTGTAGTGGTTGGCAGTCTGTCGCGAGCTGCCACCATCATCCCATGGGTCGCTGTAATACAGGTTGTAAGACCCCAGCAGCATCACACGGCTATTTCGGTATTGCAGCTTCGCACCCCCACCACGCACCGTACGCCCCTGGCTGGCGACGTCATCGAAGCCGAAGCTCAAGGCCGTTGCCAGGCTGAAACCGTTCATGTTCGGGCTGGTGTAGGCCAGGGTGTGCTTGGGCCTCAGGTCGAGATAGTAGGCGCCTTTGCCGGCCGCAGGTATTGACAGAAACGTATACGGCGAGCCGTATGCCGCGAGAAACGGGTCGGCGTAGGTCGGGGTCCCCACCCCGTAGGTTTTGCCGAACTCAAGCCTGCCCAGGCTCTGCGAGCGCAGGGCGAGCGTTGCCAGGCGCAGCGTGCCGATGTTGTCCCACGTCCCTTCCAGGGCCTTGCCGTTCAGATTGAAGCCTTCTTCGACGTCCAGTTCCAGCACCGTATCGGGGTCGAGTGCTTTTCGGGCATACAACCCGAGTTTGTTGGTCCAGGCGCCGCCGCCCGCCATTTGAAAACCTGAGTGGTGCTGAGAGTCGTGGTAGCTGGCGAATGCATCCACGGTCCCGTAGATCTTCAGCTTGTCATCGAACCCCTGATCCACCCCGTAGTAACCGAACCCGGAAGCTAGCCGGTTGAGGGTAGGGAAGCCCTCAGCCTGTGCCTGCATGGCAAGACAAATTCCTTGGCTCATCAACAGCAACGACACAGTGCGAGTGATGCAAGTATTCATTCACGACTCCAGGCACGGGATGCGGTCGCGCTAGATTCGATGAACAGGAGGTTGCAGCGTGATTGCTTGTTTGGCCAACGAATGTCTTTTGGTTAATAAGGTGGGCGGGATCTCGCTGGGCCGGGAAAAGGTGGCCGCAAAGCTGCTGCATGGCAGTGACCAATGTTTGTTTCCATCCCCCTGAGTGGCCAACTTCGATGACCCTTATCGGGGCACAAGGACGATGCCAGGGCATCTGTGCGCCATCCCAAGGCAAAGCGGCCACACCAGCACCCGGTCAATTAACCATTGGTTAGTTCATTGCCAAAACTGCAAGTGTGTTGGCTGCGCGATTGGCTGATAGTCACTGCATGCCGTGATTCGCCATCGGAGATAACAATGAATAGACCGCTACCTGCACCTACGATCCTGGAGGCCGGCTCAAAGCATCACGCGCAGGCATCGTCCTCACGCAGAACCCTGATAGCGTGCTCACTGGGCAACGCCCTGGAGATGTACGACTTCACCATCTACAGCTTCTTCGCAGTGCTGATCGGCCGGCACTTCTTCCCTTCAGAGTCGGCACTGGCCTCGCTCCTGATGTCGCTTGCAACTTTTGGTGTGGGCTTTTTGATGCGGCCTGTCGGGGGCATCATCATTGGCCGATACGCCGACAGGCATGGCCGCAAAGCCGCCTTGAGCCTGACGATCGGCCTGATGACATTGGGCACTGCCTTGATCGCCTTCGCGCCTACGTATTCGCAGATCGGTATCTTTGCAACGTTCATGCTGGTCGCCGGTCGGCTGATTCAGGGGGTGTCGGCAGGTGGCGAGGTCGGTACCGCATCTGTTTATCTGATGGAGTCCAGTACTGCCTCCAAGCGATGCCAGAGTGTGAGCTGGCAGGCTGCCAGTCAGGGCTATGCCGCGCTGGTCGGGGCGGGGTTCGGGTTCAGCCTGAGCCAGTTGCTGGACCCGGCCAGCCTCGAAAGCTGGGGCTGGCGCATTCCATTCATTTTCGGCCTGTTGATCGGCCCGGTAGGCTTGTACATCCGCAACCGTCTACCAGAAACCCACGAGGCCGCAGCGGCACAGGAGGGCAGGCAGCCGCTGGACCCTGAGTTGCTCAAACGCATCGGCCTGGGCATCGGCCTGATGGCCAGTTCCACCATCGGCATGTACCTGTTCGTGTTTTACATGCCCACCTACCTGACCACCGCCATGCACTACCCGCAAAGCAGTGCCATGGCGATCGCCGGCATCAGCAGCGGCTGCATGGCGATCATATGCCCGCTGGCCGGCAAGTTCGCCGACAAGTACCAGCTCAGGAAACGCCTGCTGGTCTGGACCATTCTCGCGCCCGTGGTGTTGACGCTGCCGGTGTTCTACGTGCTTGGGCACGTCGAGCACATGGGCCTGGCAATGATGTGTGTCGCGGCGTTGATTCTGCCCACTTGCATAGGCGCCGGTGCGTACTTCGCGTTGATCATGGAAGGCTTCCCCAAGGCGCAGCGTGCCTTTGGCACCTCGGTCAGCTACAGCCTGGGGGTGACGCTTTTCGGCGGGTTTTCGCCACTGATCGCTACCTGGCTGATTGCCGCAATGGGCACGCCATTGGCACCGGCCTACTACCTGTTGGTGGGTGGCGCGGTAAGCCTGGTGTGCCTCAAGTACTTCCCTGAAAACAAAGGATGCGAGTGACATGGGTACCTTCGAGCGAAAGCAAACCCCGCAGTTTGCTGAAGAGCTGGACACGTTCATCAGGATCCGGCGCCAGATCCATGCGGCGCCAGAGCTCGGCGGCGACACGCCTGACACTGCTGCTCTGGTGGCTGAAAAGCTGCAGGCTTGGGGCTATGAGGTGCACCGTAATGTGGGCGGGCACGGCCTGGTAGGGGTGCTTAAAGTGGGCGACAGCCCCCGCAGCATCGGGCTGCGGGCAGACATGGACGCTCTGCCCATGAGCGAGAAGAACCCCTTCGAGCACGCCAGCAAGATCCCCGGGCGCATGCATGCCTGTGGCCATGACGGGCATACCGCGATCCTGCTGGCGGCGGCTTCGCGATTGGCTGCGACGCGAAACTTCAACGGTACCTTGAACCTGATCTTCCAGCCCGACGAAGAAGGTTTGGCCGGCGCCAAGGCCATGATCGACGACGGTCTGTTCGAGCGTTTTCCGTGTGATTCGGTGTACGCGCTGCACAACATGCCAGGCATGCCGGTGGGCACTTGCGTGGTGCAAAGCGGACCGACCATGGCGTCTTCCCAGCGCGTGAGCATTCGCATTTGCGGCAGAGGCGGGCATGGCGCCATGCCGGAGCTTGCGGTGGACCCCATCTCGGCCCTCAATAGCCTGATCAGTGCCATCCAGACCATCAAGTCGCGCAACCTGAGCGTTGAAGAGTACGCGGTCATCAGTATCGGCATGATCCAGGCGGGCACGGTCTACAACATCATTCCCGATGAAGCGAGCATGTTGCTCAGCGTGCGCACCGATACGCCCGAAACCCAGTTGAAGATAAACCAGCGTATCGAGGCGCTGGTCAGGGGGCATGCCGAGAGCTTTGGGGTAGAGATCGAGCTGGACTTCACCCAGCTGGCGCCTGCGCTGAGCAACAGCGATGCGCAAAGCGCACAGCTGCGTGAAAGCCTGCGCCCTTTGTTTGCCGAGGGGCAGATGCTGGCGAGGATGCCCAAGAAGGTGATGGGCACCGAAGATTTCGCCTACATGCTCCAGGCACGGCCGGGGTGCTACTTCATGTTGGGTAACGGCACAGGGGAGTTCCATGGTTGCTCGGTACATAACCCGCATTATGACTTCAACGATGCACTGGTGAAGATCGGCTCCGATTGTTGGGTGAAGTGGGTTGAGGACTATCTGAGTTGATGTGGCGCAGGCTACGTAGCCTGCTCACGGCGATAGGCATAGGTTTCGGCGAAGCGCGACAGCATGTAGGCACTGCACGAAACCGGCGGGTATTTGGCGGGGTTGTCGGGGCTGGAGCAGTTGGGCAGGCAACTGATCATCGTGTCCGGGTGCGGTTCGGCAAAGAACGGCATCGAGTAGCGGTGCGCGCCCTGCGGGCTGACCACCCGGTGGGGCGTTGAGGTGTACCTGTCGTTGCTCCACCGCGCCATCATGTCGCCGATGTTGACCACATAGGTGCCCTCGATCGGTGGCGCATCGATCCATTGGCCATCCACGCTCTGCACCTGCAGGCCGCCGGTGCTGTCCTGGTACAACAAGGTCACGCATCCGTAGTCGGTGTGCGCGCCAGCGCCTTGCTGGTCGGTGCTGCTGGCGGTCTGGCGCGGCGGGTAGTGGATCATGCGAAACACGCTGATGGGGTTGGCGAAGCGCTGGTCGAAGAAGTCGTGCTCGATACCCAAGGCCTGCGCCATCGCCCGCAGCAGGGTCAGGGACAAGGCGTGCATGTCCTGGTAATGCGTTTGCAGCAGCGCCTCCCACCCGGCAATCGCGGGGTGCCGGTTGGGACCGCGCAGTGGCTTTTTCGCGAGCACGTCGGGATGATCCGGGGCCATGTGAAAACCCATGTCGAAGGTTTCCTTCAGGTCGCTTGGCCGGCTCGGGTCCAGCTGCTCGGTGGCGATGGCACCGTAGCCGCGATGGTGCTCGCTCTGGGTGATGTCGATGCGCAGCTTTTCTTCGGCCGGGCAGGCGAAGAACTGTTCGGCGGCCGCTTTCAGTGCGCCAATGCGTGTGGCCGGGATGGGGTGCCCCTTGATGTAGTAGAAGCCCCACTGCCGGCAGGCGGCGTCGATCTGCCGGGCTACGGCCTGGCGTGCGGCGGGATCGTTCTGATAGAGCGGGCTGATATCGATGATCGGCAGGGTGTTCATGAATGGCTCCGTGAAATGGCGGTGCAAGCGGGAGCGGCTGGCGCTCCCACCCGGCGTTTACTTGGGCAGTTGCGCCGTAATGCCTTTGACGTAGTAGTTCATGCCTGCCAGTTCGGCATTGCTGGCCACGGCACCTGCGGGGATCTTGACTGCGCCAGCCTGGTCCAGGATCGGGCCGGTGAAGGGGTGGAACGTGCCGTCTTTGATGCTGGCGATGATCTGTTCGGCGCCGCTTTTGACATCGGCCGGCACCAGGTCGCTGATGGGCAGCTGTACGGTGCCCTCGGCAAGCCCGCCCCAGTAGTCCTGGGGTTTCCAGGTGCCGTCCATGACCGCCTGAGTGCTCTTGATGTAATGCGGCCCCCAATTGTTGACGATGGAGGTCAGCACCGCCTTGGGCCCGAAGTGGGCCATGTCCGAGGCGTAGCCGACGGCGTAGATGCCGCGGCGTTCGGCGGTCTGGATCGGTGCCGGGCTGTCGGTGTGCTGGAACAGCACGTCAACGCCCTGGTCGATCAGAGCGTTGGCGGCATCGGCCTCTTTGCCCGGGTCGAACCATGAGTTGACCCATACCACCTTGATTTCGGTGCCGGGGTTGTATTTGTCCAGGGCAAGCTGGATTGCATTTATATCGCGCAGCACTTCCGGAATCGGGAAGGAGGCGACATAGCCGATCTTCTTGCTCTTGGTCATTTTCGCGGCCAGGTACCCGCCGACGTAACGGCCTTCGTAGGATGTGGCCAGGTAAGTACCAAGGTTCTTGTCCTGCTTGTAGCCGGTGGCATGTTCGAAGGTGACCTTCGGAAACTGCTTGGCGACTTTGGCGGTGGGGTTCATGTAGCCGAACGAGGTGGCGAACACCAGGTCGTAGCCGCCCTTGGCCATGTTGCGGATGACCCGCTCGGCATCGGCGCCTTCCGGCACGTTCTCGACGAAGCTGCTGTCGACCTTGTCACCGAACTGCTTGATCAGGGCCTGGCGGCCCTGCTCATGCTGATAGGTCCAGCCATGGTCGCCGATCGGGCCGATATAGACGAAGCCGACTTTCAGCGGGTCGGCTGCGGCGGCGGACAGGGCGGTGCTCAAGCCAATGGCGGCTGCCAGGGCGCGCAGCAGGTATTTGCTTTTGTTGTGAGGCTTCAAGGTGTGGCTCCTGTAGGTCTTCATGTTGGCTGTGTAGGGTGCGTTGGTAATGCAAGAAAACAGAGCAGAGGGGCATGAATTGCGGTGCACGGTGCGGCCAGGCGCGAGGCCTCAGCGCCCGGTCTTCCACGGCTGACCCAGTGAAACCGGCGCATAGAGGCGGGTTTTGATGGCATCGCGCGACAGCACCACCAGCACCAGAATCGTGGCCACATACGGCAACATGGCCAGCAGGTTGGCAGGGAAGCTCACGCCGATACCCTGGGCCACCAGGTGCAGGATGCTCGCCAGGCCAAACAGGTAGGCGCCGAGCAGCACACGCAGTACTCGCCAACTGGCGAACACCACCAGCGCCAGGGCGATCCAGCCGCGACCTGCGGTCATGTTTTCTGCCCACATCGGTGTGTAGGCCAGCGACAGGTAACCCCCGGCCAGCCCGGCCATCGCGCCGCCGAACAGCACCGCCAAGGTGCGCACGCGCAGCACGGGCAGGCCCATGGCGCTGGCGGCGTCGGGGTTTTCACCGACGGCCTGGAGGATCAGGCCGGTGCGGCTTTTGAGCAGCGTCCAGGCAATCAGCACGAACAGGCCGAAGGACAGGTAAACCAGCACATCCTGGTTGAACAGCATATGGCCGATGACCGGAATGTCCGCCAGCAGTGGTATGGCCACCGGCTCGAAACCGCTCAAGGGCTTGCCGACCCAGGCGGTGCCGACGAAAGAAGACAGGCCGACACCGAAGATGGTCAGTGCCAGCCCGGTCGCCACCTGGTTGGCCTGGCAACCGAGTGCTACGAGAGCGAACAGTGAAGCCAGCAACATGCCGGCCAGGCACGCCATCAGGACGCCCAGCCAGAGGTTGCCGGTGGCGTAGGCGGCGATGAACCCTACCACCGCACCGAACAGCATCATGCCTTCCTGGCCGAGGTTGAGTACGCCGCTCTTTTCGCACACCAGTTCGCCCAGGGCTACCAGCAGCAGCGGGGTACCACAGCGCACCATGGCGTAAAGAATGTTGCCAAGCAGATCGAGATCCATAGTCGAAGCCTCAGCCTGCACGCGTTGAGCGGCAGGTAAACGAAAGGGTCATGGGAATTCAGGCACTGGCGGTTTTTGCCAACGGCGCTCGGCGGTGCCCTTTCAGCTTCAGGCGCAGCCGGTAGAGGATCAGCACGTCGCAGGCCAGCAGGTAGAACAGCATCATTCCCTGGAACAGCCCGGTCAGCGATTGCGGCAGGTTCAGGCTCATCTGCGCGTTCTCGCCGCCGAGGTAGAGCAGGGCCATCAACAACCCGGCGACCAGAATGCCAAACGGGTTGAGGCGCCCGAGAAACGCTACGGTGATAGCCGCGTAGCCGTAGCCGGGTGAAACCTGCGGCACCAGCTGGCCGATCGGCCCGCTGACTTCGCTGACCCCGGCCAGGCCTGCCAAGCCGCCGCTGATCAGCAGCGCCAGCCAGACCAGGCGCTTTTCACGGAAGCCGACAAAACCGGCGGCGCGCCGGTCCAGGCCGAGCACTTTGATCTGGAAACCGATGAAGCTCTTGTGCAGCAGCACCCACACCGCCACCAGTGCCATCAGTACGAAGTACAGCCCGACATGCAGTCGGCCATCCTCGAACAGCGCCGGCAGGCGGCTGGCATCGCCGAACATTGCCGACTGCGGGAAGCTGAACCCTTCGGGGTCCTTGAGTGGCCCGTGGACGAAGAACAGCAGCAGGTTCAAGGCGATGTAATTGAGCATGATGGTGGTCAGGATTTCGTTGGTATTGAAGTGCGTGCGCAGCCAGGCCGCGAGCGCCCCCCACAGCGCACCGGCCAGCGTGCCGGCGAGCAACACCCAAAGCAGTGCCCAGCGGCTTTCCCAATCGATGAGGTGGATCGCCACGGCACTGCCGGCCAGGGCGCCCATCAGCAACTGCCCTTCGGCGCCGATATTCCAGATCCGCGCCTGGTAGGCCACCGCCAGGCCGAAGGCGCAGAGCAGGATTGGCAGGGCTTTGAGCAGCAGTTCCGAGAGGCCGTAGAGGTCGCTGATGGGTTCGATCAGCAAGGTGTGAAACGTCTGCAAGGGCGCATGCCCCTGGGCGCTGAACAGGATCGCCCCGCTGAGCAGGGTCAGCAGGGCGGCAAGCAGGGGTGACAGCACGAGCATGGCACGGGACTGCTGGGTACGGGGTTCGAGGGATAGCAACATGAAGGGCTCTCGTCAGGCGGCGTCTTGCGGGGCATCGAACTGGCCGGCCATCCAGCCGCCGACCTCCACGGTATGGGTCTGTGCGGTGGCCTTGAGCGGCGACAGGCGGCCACTGCACAGCGCGCCGATGCGGTCGCTGATCTGGAACAGCTCTTCCAGGTCTTCGGAGATCACCAGGATTGCCGCACCGGCGTCGCGCAGGGCAATCAGCGCACGGTGAATCGCGGCGGCGGCGCCGACATCCACGCCCCACGTCGGGTGGGCAGCGACCAGCAGCTTGGGGGCCTGGAGGATTTCGCGGCCGAGGATGAACTTCTGCAGGTTGCCCCCGGACAGGCTGCGTGCCGTGGCGCGGGCATCCGGGGCCTTGACCGCGAAGCGCTGGATGATCTGCTCGGCCAGCGCCTGCACCTTGCCGGAGCGGATCAGGCCGCGGTTGACCAGGCCGTGCTGGAAAGCGGTGAGCAGGGCGTTGTCGGCCAGGCTCATGTCCGGCACCGCGCCGTGCCCAAGGCGCTCGGCCGGTACGAATGCCACCCCCAGGGCGCGGCGGGCGTCGGGGTACAGGTGGGCCATCGGCCGGTTGTCGAGGGTTATGCGTTCGCGCTCGCCGGCGGGCAGGCGTGTTTCACCACTGAGCAGGGCCAGCAGTTCGTCCTGGCCGTTGCCGGCCACCCCCGCGATGCCGACGATCTCACCGCTGCGCACTTCCAGGCGCAGGTGTTCGAAGGACGTGCCGAACGGGTCCTTGTTGCGCCAGGACAGGTCGTCCACCCGCAGACGTGGCAAGCCGCCGGCGCTTTTCGGGTAACTTGCCTCCAGCCCTTCGGCATCGCCGACCATCATCCGCGCCAGCTGCAGATCGCTGCATTGCGCCGGGCTGCACGCGCCGGAAACCCGTCCGCCGCGCAACACCGTGGCACCATGGCACAGGGCACGCACTTCGTTTAGCTTGTGGCTGATGAACAGGATGCTGCAGCCCTCTGCGGCGAGTGCGCGCAAGGTGACGAACAGTTCGTCGACCTCTCGCGGGGTAAGCACCGAGGTCGGCTCGTCGAGGATCAGCAGCTTGATCGGCTGCATCAGGCAGCGCACGATCTCCACCCGCTGGCGTTCCCCGATCGACAGGCTGTGCACCAGGCGCTCCGGCTCCAGGCCCATGCCGTAGCGTTGGGACACTTCGCGGATGCGTGGTGCCAGCTGCTTTGGCGTTCCGGCATCGCGGCCAAGGGCCAGGGCAATGTTTTGCGCGACGCTCAGGGTTTCGAACAGGGAAAAGTGCTGGAACACCATGCCGATGCCCAGCGCGCGGGCCCGGGCGGGGTCGCGCACGTGCACGGGCTGGCCTTCCCATAGCACCTGGCCGGCATCCGGCGCGGTGACGCCGTAGATGATCTTCATCAGGGTGCTCTTGCCCGCGCCGTTCTCGCCGAGCAGGGCGTGGATTTCACCGGGAGCGATGCGCAGGTCGATGCGGTCGTTGGCCAAGGTGCCCGGGTATCGCTTGGTAATGGCACGCAGCTCAAGGCGCAGTTGCGAGGGGGATTTGGACATGGGACTGCTCGGGGTCAGGGTGATGAGCAGTTGCACAGCAAAAACATGGCCAATTGGTCAGATTATTGTTCAAGGGCTTGTGTTAGAGGGGCTGCCGGCCGAGACCGGCGCACGCTTGGTGAACGTTGCGGCAGCGGGGTGTTTGGTTTTGGGGCGCCAAGGTGCCAAGTTGGGGCGCTGTGTTCAGCGTGGTCGCCATGTTCGGCCGGCTACGACATGGGCGTCACTGCTGGAACGCAGTGCGGCCCTTCGCGGGCAAGCCCACAGGTACCGTGCTGGTCCCTTAGGCGTGGTTGGTTTCACGTTTTCAGCATGCGCACTTCGGCAGTCATTGTTTGATCTCCCCGAAATTCTGGATGCCTGGGCTGGCCCTATCGCCGGCAAGCCGGGCTCCCACAGGTTTCACCGGGCGCCTAAGGGTCGTCTACAACCTCAGGGGCGGTGCTGTGCGAGGAAGCTAGCCGGGGAAAGAGCCAGGCCAGGCAGATCATGATGAGGACTAATGCAGCGTCTGCGGGTCGGCTGGTTTCTGTATTTGTGCCAGAGCTGACTCGAGCAATTTGCGCCGGGCATCAAGCTCGTGCATCGAGGTCATGATCATCAAGGACACGGGTGCTTTGGGCTGCATCAACATCGCCTGTTGGGCAACGACCTCGGCGCAGAGCGCGTAGTCGGCAGCCATCATCAGCGTGTCTTCGAGGGAGTGAAGGGTGTGCGGGGGATCGGGGACTATCTTCAACATGCTTTGGTATCCATTTTCAGGGCCGCCTGCTACCTGCTGTCAAACAGTTAGGTGGCAGCTGTGCATAGGTTGACAGACCGGCGGATACCAGAACCGGCGCACGCGAACGAGCCCCATACACAGCCGCCATTAAAGGCAAAGCTCTGCAAAGTATCTCGTCGCGGCCTGTCAAAGCCGGTCGTTGATGTGCAACGACCCACCGAGCCTAAAACTCAGAAATAACGACCGCAACGAAAAACAGGCGTAGCGAGTATCTTTGGGAAATGGACTACAAGAAAGGGGACAAATCTGATTTTTTTGCGGTCGGGCGTGACTGCTTGTAATGCCGGCCAGCGTCCTGCATGTCTCGTCATCCTGCATCCGCTCGATAACCAGCCTTTCCAATAATCCGTGAATAACCATTGCCTAAGATCAGCACCGACGCTCCTTCGCACTATTCTTGACATTTGATAACCACTGCAGCCGACGCATTGCTAGTGTGGTTGCACAAGCTTTGTGTGATGGGCAATACCCTGTATCAGGCTCTGCCCATACCGGGTTGGGCCGGGGAGCAGGCGCACCGTCAGAAACGCTATCGAAGCCGGCTTGGTTCCTCGGAGGTCATTCCTGTGCGCGATCCAGCAAAGAAAATGGGTTTGGTCGGGCTGACCACTTTGGTCACCGTCAACATGATGGGCTCAGGTATCATCATGCTGCCCGCCAGCATGGCGCAGATCGGTGCTGTGTCGCTGCTCTCGTGGGTCGTGACGGCTGTGGGTTCGATGGCCATCGCCTACTGTTTCGCACAATGCGGTATCTACTGCACGCGCTCGGGCGGAATGTCGGCCTACAGCGAAGAGGCCCATGGCAAATCCGCATTCTTCCTCTGCTCCTACCTGTATTTCCTCTCGCTGATGATCGGCAATGTTGCCATTGGTATTTCCGCGGTGGGTTATCTGACGCCTTTCCTACCCTGGCTTGGTACAGGCCCAGGCCCGCTGGTGGCAGGGACGGTGATGCTGATCTGGTTCAGCACCCTGGCCAATGTCGGCGGTGCGAACATAACCGGCAAGCTAGGCGCGATCAGTGTATGGGGCGTCATCATTCCTGTGGCGGGCCTGAGTTTCGTGGGTTGGTACTGGTTCAACCCGCAGACGTTCACCGATGCCTGGAACCCCGACAGCATACCGGTGAGCCAGGCGATCACCGCCAGTATCCCCTTGACGCTTTGGGCCTTTCTGGGCATGGAGTCGGCCGCGCAAAATTCGGATGCGGTGGAGAACCCCAAGCGCAACGTGCCGCTTGCATGCCTGTTCGGCACACTGGGCGCGGCGGTGATTTATATCCTGTCGACCACCGTCATTCAGGGGATCGTGCCAAACCCCGAACTTGCGAACTCCAGCGCACCCTTTGCGCTGGTCTATGCGCGCATGTTCAATGACACGGTCGGTAACGTGATCATGGGGTTGGCAGTCATTGCCTGTGTCGGTTCATTGCTGGGGTGGCAGTTCACCCTGGCCGAGACGGCCAAGGTTACCGCCGAGCAAGGGCTGTTTCCCAAGTTGTTCACCCGCGTTACTGCCAGGGGCGCGCCACTGGCGGGCATGCTGACGTGCGCGGTCTTGCAGAGCCTGATTGCGTTGTCGACCATTTCGCCTAATGCCAGCGCTCAGTTCAGCAAGCTGGTCAACCTGGCGGCAGTGACCAACATCATTCCCTACATCACGTCCCTGACCGGGTTGCTGGTGATCATGTACAAGGCCCAGGTGGATATAAAGATCTTCCGTCGCAACAGCGCAATCATGCTGGTTGCGGTGTGCTATTGCTTCTATGCGCTCTATGCCTCGGGTCTGGAAGCGGTGTTTGGCGCTGCGCTGATCATGGCGCTGGGTTACCTGCTATTCGGCTTCATCGCCAAACGTTTCGTCAAGGTGCTGGACTTGATTGGAGGTGCGCCATGATGCGCAGGTCGAAATGGGTTGCCCTGTGCCTGGCCCTTTCGGTGCCGTTTGCGGCGGTGTGCAGCGTTGAAGCAGCGACCGACAAGCTGAGCCGGCTGCGCGCCAGTCAGGTCCTCAATCTGGGTTTTATCGCAGACCTTGCCCCGTTTTCCTCAGGCAGTATCCAGTCACCTCAAGGGTATGGCATCGAATTGTGCCAGGCAGTGGCTCAACACCTTCGCCAGTCACCTGGCCTTGCCGACTTGCAAGTGCATTGGCATGTGGTGCCGCAGGAGCAAGCCGTCCGCGCCTTGAGCGAGGGAACGGTTGATCTGCTGTGCACGCCGATGGTGGAAACGATCACAAGACGGGAAACCCTGAATTTTTCCATACCGGTATTCACCACCGGCCTTGCGGTGCTGGTGCGGCGTGATGCACCGGCCAGCCTTCTGGAGCCACTGCGTGGTAAGCCTGTCGATACCGGCCCCAGGTGGCGCGCAACCCTCAATGCGGGGTTGAGCAAGCACAGTTTTGCAGTGCTGCGCGGCACGCTGAGCAGTCAGTGGGCGCGGGAGCGTATTCGCAAGCTTGGCCTGCAGTCCAGGCTTGAAGAGGTGTCCAGCTACCAGGAGGGTGTGCGCCGGGTGGTCGAGCGCAAGGTCGATGCGTTTTTTGGCGAGAGGATGATTTTGCTTTCCCTGCAGAGCCAGCAGCCTGAGCGCGACCGGTTATGGATCCCGGATCACCTGTTTGTCACGAGCCGTGTCGCACTGCCCATGGCCCGTGGCGATGATGGTTTTCGCCTGTTGGTGGATGCCGCGCTTAGCCAGGCGCTGTCCGGCCCGGATGGAGAAGCCTTGTTCGTACGCTACCTGGGGGTACAAACAGCGCAGGACAAACTGTTGCAGAGCCTTTATGTGTTGCCGGATGACCGTGAACGGCTGGCGCCGCAACATTAGTCTTCTTCGCGCAGTGCCTTGATTCTTCCTTTTTTCTCAGCGCTGATCAGTGCCGCGTAGTCCTTCGCATTCTGCTCGGCGTAGGCGAGTGAGAAATCGCCTATGGCCTGATCAAAGGTGTTCGATTTACCCAGATAGCCACTGATCAAGGCGGCGTCACCTGATTTTGCATGCGCGCGCGCCAGGGTAATGCCGCATACCTCGGCGTACATCATCATCTGTTCGAGCGATGCACCTTCTACAGGTAGTGACATTTTCATGTCGCGCAATTGCCGGACAAAAAACTGCCGGCCCTTGGTGCTCTCGGTCCATCCGAGAAAAATGTCACTGGCAGATTGCATAAGCCGTTGGCCCGTGACCACCCGTTGGCCCTGGTTTACAAATTCGCTCTTGCCCGCATAGGGTTCAAGCACAGAAGGACAAGCCTGCTTGAATTGCAGGAGCAATGGGTTGTTTTGCGCTGAAAAGAACAAACCGACGAAGCAATAGGTGCCGACGCTGCCGATACCCACTGCCTTCATGGCAAAGTCTTCCAGGCGATAACGGTCATACAGGACCCTGCGTTCCGGCAGCAGAGAAGTACGATAATCCTCCAGGGCAAGGTGCACCCGGTTGATGAAGTCGGCTTCATCGACATGAAAAAGAATCGGCGGCTGATCGACCAGGCGTCGCCGGCCGCCCACTTCGTCACTGATTTGTGGGTACAGGTAGTCGCCGATGCGAGTCCGGGCCTTGGCCATCAACTGTTCACGTGCTTTACGGTATTTGAGACTAGGGGCCATATCGATGAGTGTTTGTGCGTCGAGGCGGTCGTACCAGATTTCCAGCGGGCTCATCATCGTCAACTCGCGCATGCGTTCCCGGTAGGCGCGAACGCATTCCATAGCCAGACGCCTGGCATCTTCATCGATGAGGCGGTTATCGCGGGCGGCTACGGCAAAACTGGTTGCCAGACGCTTTATATCCCACTCCCAAGGGGCGGGTAACGTTTCGTCAAAATCATTGATGTCGAAGATCAGGTTACGTTCGGGGGTGGCGAATAATCCAAAATTCAGCAGGTGGCAATCACCGCAGGCCTGAACGCGAATACCTGTGTGGGGAAGTGTCGCGAGGTCGCGTGCCATCAAGCCGGCTGAGCCCCTGAGAAAAGTGAACGGGCTACGCAACATGCGCCCATAGCGCACGGGCACCAAGGCCGGATGCCGGCTGCGGTTGGACTGTTCGAGAATGTCGACAGGGTCGCGATGCTTGTGCGCCGGTTTCCAGAATGCATGGGACGAGCGCGGCACCGTTTCGCGCAGTTTCTTTCCTGCGTCCAGGCGCTCTGTTCGTGACGCGAAGCGCTTGTGTTCCCGATGGCCGTCATCATCTGCTTGCAGGTGCGAGCTGGCCTGTTTCCTGAACTCGGGCATGTCAGCACCTTTGGTGATCAAAGGCAGAAGGGCAGGGCCTTGTTTTTTGCGCCAAGACACTGTTCACAGCTGATTCAAGCGTAGCATGCGCTGCGTCCAAGCTTGCACCGGGTGGCCAGATCGTCCTTCAGCGCTCATCCCAAGGGTGCTGAAGATTTTGCGGCAAGCACCCAAAGGAACCTTGACAGACTATTGGTTAACAAAAATAATCATTAACAATATTATCCATTAACAATAACAAAGGATATCTGCACTCATGAAAGCGCCTATAGCACGCCCCCCAGCAAACCGGGTCGCATCACCAGGCCCGCACCCGACAAATCCCGATGCCCGGTCAGTGCAGGAGGCAGCATGATGAACCTTCGCAGAGGATTGCTTGGGCTGCTGCTTGGCGTTTGCACGGGCCTTGCCCAGGCTGCCAGTTACGCTCCGCCCCCGCTCAAGCTCGAACCCCTGGCGCGCTTTACGGTGGACCTTGTCGCGCCGGTGTGGGAGCTGGGCGAAACCAGCGCGCAGGGCAAGCGGCGTATCATCCCGATCACAGGCGGCCGTTTCGAGGGGGCCAGGCTCAAGGGCACCATCCTCAATAACGGCGCGGACTGGCAGATTGTCAGCCCCGAGGGTGTGGCGATCATCGACACCCGCTACCTGCTGCAGACCGACGATGGCGCACTGATCTACCTGCGCACCGAAGGCTACCGTTACGGGCCGGCTGCGGTCATGAAGAGGGTGGCCGCTGGCGAAGACGTCGATCCCAGCCTGTACCAGTTCCGCATCACCCTGCGTTTCGAGACATCCGCGCCCCAATACGCATGGCTCAATCGTACGGTCGGCGTGGGTAGCGCAATGCGCTTGGGCAATGCAGTGGTCTACGACGCGTTCGAGGTCAAATAGTTTTCCATGTCAACCATGACTTTCTGGGCTACATGCATGGTCATGACGGAATAAACCGCAAGTTGCATGCCCCGATGGAATGCGCCTCCGTATAGTGTCGCGCAGCGCCCAGCACGCGGGCGATGAGCCTATCCTCGTTCGGCAGACCCACGTCGCAGCAAAGGGTGACCATCGTCACTGCCCGTACCCATGAAGCGATGCACCCGGCGCCAATGGTATGTATCGATGCACACCGGGCAAGCTGGCGCGCTGCGCCCCTGCAGCGCGTGTCTGTTTGCTCGGCGCGTCATCGTTGCTATCACTCACGCCTGCTTGGCTGATTGATGGCTAGAGGATTGCGTCACTTCTTACCAGGAAGCATCGAGCTCAATACCTGCTTGGCTGTCTGGACCATGACGCTGGCCTGGTCCGGGTCGCCTTTGAACAAAAAGCCGGCGAGGTTCTTCGCCTGTTCGAGTTTGATATGAGGCGGCAAGGGCGGCACGTTGGGGTCGGTCTTGAACTCGATCAATACCGGCCGATCGGCGCTTAGCGCACGTTCCCAGGCCGCTGCGATGTCATCTTCACGGTCGACGAAAATGCCCTCCAGGCCGATGGAGATGGCAAACAGGTGATAAGGCACGTCAGGGATCGTCTGGGACGCCTCGAACTTGGGGTCGCCCTCCATCACACGTTGCTCCCAGGTGACCTGGTTGAGGTCCTCGTTATTGAACACCGCGCAGATCCATTGCGGGTTCTCCCACTGCTGCCAGTACTTGGCTACGGTAATCAGCTCGGCCAGGTTGCTCATCTGCATCGCGCCATCGCCGACCAGTGCCACCACCGGGCGCTGCGGATGGGCGAACTTGGCGGCGATGGCGTACGGTACCGCGGCGCCCATGCAGGCCAGGCCGCCTGACAGCGAGCACTGCATGCCTTGCCGAATTTGCAGGTCACGGGCATACCAGTTAGCGCAGGAACCGGAGTCGCTGGTCACCAGGGTGTTGTCGGGCAGGCGAGGGGACAGCTCGTACACCACGCGTTGCGGGTTTATCGGGTCCGCCTTGACCATTGCGCGTTTGGCCAGGGTCTTGTCCCAACGTGCGCGCCAGCCTTCGACTTTCTTACGCCAGCGGCGGTCGGATTTTGTCTCGAGCAATGGCAGCAATGCGCGCAAGGTCTCCCCGGCATCACCCAGCAGGTTGACCTCCATCGGGTAACGCAGGCTTAGCATGTCTGGCTGAAGGTCGATCTGCACCCCACGGGCCTGGCCTTCCTTGGGCAGGAACTCGGAATAGGGGAACCCTGAGCCGATCATCAGCAAGGTGTCGCATTCGGCCATCAACTGGTAGCTCGGTTCGGTACCCAGCAAGCCGATGGCGCCGGTCACCCACGGCAGGTCATCGGGCAAGGCGGCCTTGCCCAGTAGCGCCTTTGCCACCCCTGCGCCGAGCGTGTCGGCGATTTCGATGATCTCTTCGGTAGCCTGCAAGGCACCGGCTCCGACCAGAATGGCCACTTTGCGCCCAGCGTTGAGTACCTCGGCGGCACGCTGCAGGTCGCTGTCGTAGGGCACCACCTTGGGCTTGCTGTAACCAACGCCGGAATGCACGGTGCCATGGGCGCGGGCCGGTTCCTGGTAGGGCAGGTCCTGAAGGTCATTGGGCAGGATCACCGCCGTCACACGCCGTTCGCCGACGGCAGTGCGCACGGCGCGGTCGAGTAAATGGCGTACCTGCGAGGGTGTGGAGGCTTGTTGCACGAATGCACCGGCCACATCCTTGAACATCGACAGCAAGTCCAGTTCCTGCTGATAGTGGCCGCCCAACGCCGCTCGGGCTTGCTGGCCGACGATGGCCAGCACTGGCATGTGGTCCATGCGGGCGTCATACAGCCCGGTGAGCAAGTGCGATGCGCCAGGCCCGGAGGTGGCAATGCACACGCCCAGTTCACCGGTGAACTTGGCATGGGCGCAGGCCATGAATGCTGCCATTTCCTCATGGCGGGCCTGGATGAATTCGATCTTGCCGTTGGCCCGGCTCAACGCGCCGAATACACCGTTGATACCGTCGCCGGGGTAGCCGAAGATGCGCCGCACCCCCCATTGATACAAGCGCTCTACCAGAAAGTCGCCTACCGTGCCTGTCATTGCCTTCTCCCGTTCGCTGGCCGATAGGGGTCTGGACTTGGCGCGGTTTACGAAAGTTTCAACTGATATGCTTGCGTGCGCGGGTTAGCCGCCGTTTCAAGCGTTTTGGTCCTGGACCTTGAGTCGCACTGACCTGGCGTCTTCAGGGGCAGTCAGCAAGGTCAGACGATGAAGTTCACCAATCTGTTAGGTACCACTATCATTCTCTCAGCGCCTTCCAGATATTTGCTCAACACCGCATCGCAGAGTGCCTGGCGACGGATCGTGTCATGGTCGGCGTCTGCCTGGACGAGGATTTCCCCACGCAGCTTGCCATTGACCTGCACCATCATCTTCACTTCATCCCGTTTCAGCGCTTCGCTGTCTGGGGTCGGCCAGGCACTGTCATAGATCGCGCCAGGGAACGCCAGCTCTTCCCATAGTACTTGGGAAATATGCGGCGTCACCGGATGCAGCACCTGGAGGAGAATGGATATGGTCTCCCGGCAGACTTGGCGGCCAGCGCCGCGGGCTCCTTCGAGCACCTTGAGCATCTTCATCGCGCCCGATACGACGGTGTTGTACTGCAGGCGCTCATAATCGTAATTGATCTGTTGTAGCAAGCCATGGGTCTCGAAACGTACACGGCTAGCTTGCGCGGCATCCGTCGGCAGGTCGTCAACTTCGTTCCAGCGAGCTTGCTCGTCAACGGCAAAGTCCCAGAGACGGCGCAGGAAGCGATAAGCCCCTTCGACACCGCTGTCGCTCCAGATCGTGCTCTGGTCCGGAGGCCCTGCGAAAATGGTGAACAGGCGGGCGGTGTCCGCGCCGAATCGGTTGATGATCTCCTTGGGCTCGACCACGTTGTTCTTCGATTTGGACATCTTCTCCACACCGCCCAGGCTTACGGGCATGCCATCCTCGATCGCTGTGGCGCTGACCGGACGGCCCTTCTCATCGTAGTGAACCGATATCTCGGAGGGGTAGAACCAGCGCCGGCTGCCATCTTCGGCCTTGCGGTAGTAACTTTCCCGCAGCAACATCCCCTGAGTGAACAGGTTCTTGAACGGCTCACTGAAGTCAACCAATCCCTCGTCGCGCATCGCCTTGGTCCAGAACCTGGCGTAGAGCAGGTGCAGAACCGCATGTTCGATGCCGCCGATGTACTGGTCGATGGGCATCCAGTAGCGATTGCCAGATCCGACCATTGCGGTATGGCAGTCCGGGTCGCAGTAGCGCATGAAGTACCAGCTGGAGTCGACGAAGGTATCCATGGTGTCTGTCTCCCGAAGTGCGGGCGCCGCACAACGCGGGCATGCGACGTGGCGGAACGCATCATGCTGCTGAAGCGGGTTGCCACTGCCGTCGGGAATGCAGTCAGTCGGCAATACCACTGGCAGGTCTGCGTAAGGCACCGGAACATCGCCACAGCATTCGCAATGGATGATTGGAATCGGTGTTCCCCAGTAACGCTGCCGTGAGATGCCCCAGTCACGCAAACGCCAGGTGGTGGCTTGCTCCCCGCATCCGCGCTCGGCCAGGGCATCGAAGATCGCCAGGGACGCCTGCTCTACAGTGAGGCCATCGTAGGCGCCTGAATTGATCAGGCGACCCTCCCGACTGGCATAGCGATCCGACCATGCGGCAGGGTCATAGGCCGCCCCTTCGAAAGTGATGACGGGGCGCACGGGCAAGCCGTACTGCCGTGCAAAGTCGAAATCACGCTCATCGTGGGCCGGCACTCCCATCAAAGCGCCTTCGCCGTACTCATCGAGCACATAATTGGTGATCCAGATGGCGACTGGCTCGCCAGTCAATGGGTGCTCGACGTGCAAGCCGCTCGGGATGCCGAGCTTCGCTTGTGCACCAGCGGCAGGGCTGGCCTGTGCCGACTGCCGACACGCCTGCACCTGTGGTTCGAGCCCAGGCTCGAGCGCGATGGCTCGCTGGGCCAGGGGATGATCAGGGGAAACAGCGCAGAAAGTCACACCCATCAGCGTTTCGACGCGCGTGGTGAATACCCACAGCTTGCCCGCGTCGATCAACTGCCCGCTGGCATCTTCGATCGCATGTAGGAAGGCCAGGCGCGTGCCACTGGCCTTGCCAATCCAGTTGCGTTGCATGCTGCGAACCATGTCCGGCCAGCCTTCCAGGGTATCGATAGCCGACAGCAGCTCTTCGCCATACTGCGTGATGCGCAGGTAGTAGCCGGGAATCTCGCGCTTCTCCACCAGTGCCCCTGATCGCCAGCCCCGTCCATCTACCACTTGCTCATTGGCCAGCACGGTTTGGTCGATGGGGTCCCAGTTGACGATCTGGGTTTTCTTGTAGGCCACGCCCTTTTCCAGCAGCTTCAGGAAGAACCACTGGTTCCACTTGTAGTATTGCGGATCGCAGGTGGCAATTTCCCGCGACCAGTCGAACGCCAGGCCGAGCGGTTGCATCTGGGATTTCATGTCGGCGATGTTCATTCGAGTCCATTCGGCTGGAGGCACGCCCGACTGCATGGCGGCGTTTTCCGCCGGAAGGCCGAATGCATCCCACCCCATTGGCATCAGGACGTTGTAGCCCTTCATCCGCAAGTGGCGTGCCAGCATGTCATTGATCGTATAATTGCGCACATGGCCCATGTGCAGTTTCCCGGAAGGGTATGGCAGCATGGAGCAGGCATAGAATTTTGGCCGGCTTTGGTCTTCGACAGCCTTGAAGACTTCATCGCGAAGCCATTTGGCCTGAACCGTGCTTTCGACCCAGGCGGGATCATACTGCTGTCGCATAGACGCTCCTCGAAGTTACTGGCGCCGAGTGGCAATAAACCGCTCGACTCATGCGTTTTTATTGGATATCACTCGGCCTACTGAATTTCATCTGCCGCCGGTGCGAGGGATTAGGGCAATCTGACAGAGATCGGATTTGAACAGTTTTCTGACTCTGGGCGGCCTCCCGCCAACCAGCCACGGGGCCACACACTGAAGGCCCGAGGCGGCTTGTATTTGGGCTTCAGCGACCTGCTGACAATAGCTGCGATGTTCCGATCCCCGCGCTGCATGAGGTTACAGTGAAGGCGCTGCACTTTAAGTGGGCAGACATGGTCTGCTCCAGTTGATCCAGTTCTTTCAGGCGGATCCGGATGCGGGAAGTCGGCAGATTGACGGTACCGCTTTGTAAAGCATACTCCGCCGCGCGTCTGAGGGATCCATCGTGAAGAAACTGACCTGCTTTTAAATTCTGGTCAGTGTCTAGAGTGAGTGTCGGTTGGTTAGTGAGGTTGAATATGGCTAAGGCCTAACTTTAATGTCAAGCGTTTCTTTCAAGGATCTATGGGGTTGAATAGAGGCGCTGAATTGGCTGTCAGAAAATTCGCAGGAATGTGTAGGATTAGTTCACGCAATGTTTATTGTATGCTGCGATTCTGGATATCCCTATGATTTCAAATATAGAGGGTTTTTAGTCCGAGTAGCCATGAGGGTAGATGTCGTCTAATTGTTGTATGTATTGCCCGCCATGCTATCGATGGTGACAAGTTCATGGCGTTTATCATCTTCATCATGGGTTCTGCCAAGTATCCGTATGTTGATTTGGCATCACGGGCGGCAATGAGTATGCAAATGGCCTTTCCTACCGAGCTCGCTATTTTTTACAGGCTATCCGGATCCCCAAAGAACATCTGTATCCGCGACCTTAACCAGCGCTCCGCCGGGTCATTGTCCTGCGCCCCTCGCCAGGCCATGTGCAACTCGAAGCTGCGCACCGCTATCGGCAGGTCTTCAGCCCGCAACCCACCCGCAGCAGTCAGCGCATCAGCGGTGTAATCGGGCACCGTGGCAACGATGTCGGTCCCCGCCAGCAGGCTGCCCAGGCCGTTGAATTGCGGCACGGCCAGGACCACATGGCGCTTGCGGCCGATCTCCTCCAGCGCTTCGTCGATGAAACCGGACAAGTCACCAGCGAACGACACCAGTGCATGCGGCCGTGCGCAGAAGTCGTCGAGGGTGATGCTGCCGGGCACGCTGTCGGCGCGCAGCAGCTTGGGCATGCTGCGGCGCAGCACCTTGCGCTTGGCGTTGGCGGGCAGTTCGCTGGTGTAGCTCACCCCCACCGAGATTTCGCCGGAGGCCAGCAGGGTAGGCATCAGCAGGTAATTGACCCGGCGCACCACCAGCACGATGCCGGGCGCCTCGGCGCGGATGCGCTTGAGCAGCTGCGGCAGCAGGGCGAATTCGGCGTCGTCCGACAGGCCGATGCGGAACACCGCGTTGCTGGTGGCCGGGTCGAACTCGGCGGCGCGGCTGACCGCGGTGGAGATGGAATCCAGCGCCGGCGACAGCAGGGCGAAGATTTCATGTGCCCGCGCTGACGGCTCCATGCTGCGGCCCGTGCGCACGAACAACGGGTCGTCGAACAGGTTACGCAGGCGCGACAGCGCCGCGCTGATCGCCGGCTGGCCAAGGAACAGCTTCTCGGCGGCACGGGTCACGCTACGCTCATGCATCAGGGTTTCGAACACGATCAGCAGGTTGAGGTCTACGCGACGCAGGTCGTTTCGATTCATCGGTGCACTTCGCCTAAAGTGGGGCAGGGGTGAATCTTAAGGCCAAAGGCTGTTAACCTGCACCGATTTGTGGGGCCAATGCACAGAAATGTGAGGTGCCCAATCGATGACAGGCATGTCGACTATTAATAGCCACTGATGGTCTAACGGCAAAAGCCCGGATAAAGTCCGTGGTAATACGAGATTCACAAAGGCGAGGTATGCGATGTCCCGCATGATCCGGTTCCACAAGTTCGGCGCTGCCGAAGTGCTCCGCTGCGAGGAGCAGGCCGAACCGTCACCTGCTGTCGGCGAGGTGCAGATCCGCGTCGAGGCCATTGGCGTGAGCTGGTACGACGTGCTTTGGCGGCAGAACCTGGCGCCGTCCCAAGCCCGTCTGCCTGCGGGGATCGGCCACGAGATGGCCGGTGTGGTGACTGCGGTGGGTGAAGGTGTCGATGACATTGCAGTGGGCGACCGGGTGGCCAGCTTCCCGGCGACCAGTGCCAATGATCACCCGGTGTATGGGGATGTGATCGTTCTGCCGCGCACGGCGATTACCCGTTATCCGGATATCCTCACACCGATCGAAGCCAGCGTGCATTACACGCCGCTGCTGATCGCCTACTTCGCCTATGTCGACCTGGCCAGGGCCAAGGCCGGGCAGACCGCACTGGTCACCGATGCCAGCCATTGCGCAGGGCCCGCCTTCGTACAGCTGGGCAAGGCCCTGGGGCTCAAGGTGTTCGCTGCCACCAAGGAGCCGGAGCAGCGCGAATATCTGCTGGGCCTGGGCGCTGACAAGGTGATTGTCACCGAAGAGCAGGACTTGCTCATGCAGGTGGGCAAGTACACCGACGGGCGCGGCGTGGACATGGTCCTGGACGGTATGGGCGGCCCGCAGATGTCACTGCTCGGCGATGTACTCGCGCCACGCGGCAGCCTGGTGCTTTATGGCCTGCAGGGTGGTAACCAGACACCATTCCCGGCCTGTGCGGCGTTCCAGAAGAACATCCAGTTCTACGTTCACTGCATCGGTAACTTCACAGGCAAGCCGGAACTGGGCATTAGCCAGGACCAGGTTGCGCTGCAGCGCGCCCTGCGCGATATCAACCAGTTCACGGCTGACCAGTTGCTGACACCGCAGATCGTCAAGGTGTATCCGTTTGATCAGGTGGTTGAAGCGCACCGGTATATGGATGAGTGTCCTTGTGGCGGCAGAGTGGTGCTGGACTTGGGGGCGGGCTGATATACGCTCGATGTAAAGGGAACCCGGGCTTGGCTCGGGTTTTTTTTCGAGTGTTCGCAGCTTGATGGTGCGCCTCCCGCGCGGTGCTCGATAGCCGCAACGCCATAAAATTCTAGGCGTTCACTTTCCAATACTCTATCTCCCCGACAATTCGTGAATAGTCACTTGCTAGGACTTTTCCTACAATTAACTAGTATCCGTCCTACATAGAAACTATTGCCGCCTCGCGTGCATGCAGATGTCTTGAAAAATCTTTATCTTTGAAAACTTCCCCGTGTCGAGCGCACATTGACCTGCCATTCGGCTGAATGGTTTTTTTACCGGCGTCTGTATCTTTTAATCGTCGAGCAACGCCTGATAATGGCGTAATGATGCTTTACGCAAGGAGCGTGTAATGGAGAAGAACAACCCTGGTTTTTGGTGTTTTGGCGCGGCGGAGGGCTCACGCAGGGGTTCATTTTGCTCAATGGCATGGCGACAGTAATTCGTCACTTCAGTTTCTCATAAAGATTTGTAGGAAGATTCTTCAGATTTGATTCGCCGCCTATTCATTCATGCAAAAGTGCATCGTTGGCGGTGGAAAGAATGAAGTAGTGAGGTGGCATGTGAGCAATATCCACGACCAAGCTATGCATCATATCTACCAACAGGTGCTGGACCGCGTGTTGGGCCATATGTCTCAGGTCCAGCGCGCCTCTTTGCAGTTGTTGGTTCAGCGTTTGCTGGTAGCCGCAGGTGGCCCGGAATATATCGGTACGTTCAGGTTGCTCGTGCTGCTAGGCGCAGACTGCCATAGCGCCCGGCTGCTGGCGGTCTTGCGTGCGGCCCAGTTGAGCATTGCCCAGCGCGCACCTGTCACCTTTCAGTTGCAGGTGGTGGCGGTGTGCCTACCCGCAGCCAGCAGCGCGCTTCTTGAGCAGCATGAGCGTGTTTTCAGTGCCTTGTTTCTGCATGACGATCCCAGGGTCCAGTTGCAGATGCTCGAAGCCGGGCAGGTGGTGTCGTTCACCCGCCGGCCCTACCTGGCGGCCGAACCCTGGGCGCTGGCGCGCGATGCCTTGCTTGTGTTTGGCCATCTTGTCGATACGCGGCCCGAAGCACTTTTGGGCAGTCGCACGCACCTGGAACTGGGCGCAGCCCTGTGTCTGGCGCTCGACGGCCAACCGGCAGTCGATGCAATGGTTACCGCCATGCCTGCGCGACAGCGGCTGCGTTACCTGGCGTGGGCCCGCAGGGGCCTGCGCCAGGCGGGTGGCGGGGGGGGAGCAAACCTGCATCAGTGCATGGCGACGCTTGCCAAGCGGTTGAGTCAGTTGCACAACACCGCCGGCACTTCACTTGGCGAGCCCGAAACGCCTGGCACCGAGTGCTACTCGGACCGCCTGATCAGGCTGATTACCATCGACGAACTGTTGCCCCAGCTACTGAGTGAAGGTGAGCTGGACTTGATGATGGAGTGCCACTTCGAGCCTGTGCAGAAGGCCATGCCACTGGCAAGTTTTCTCGACCCGCTGGCCTTGGCCCAGCTGCATGAGTTGCGGTCGCGCTGCAATGTTCCTGTGGAGGCAGGCTTGGCGCAGCGTCTGCATGGTGAAAGGTCGCCAGCCACGCCACAGGCATCGCAGCACAGCCGTTTTGCCAAGGCCTATGGACTTGAGCGAACCCAGCTCGTTTGCATGCTCCACAGCCCGTTCGCCAACAAGGGGCGCGGGTTGGAGCGCTTTCTGCAATGCTGCCACGCCGATATGCTGGTGGCACTGCCTTATCTGCATCGCGCCATGCAGGGCAAACCCTGCCCCGATCCCGTCAAGGATTGGTTGGTAAACACCAGTGGTTTGTCCCTCGGCCAATTGCGAGCTATTTATGAAGGGCGTTTGCATGACAGCGCCTTGCCCTTGCTGGCAAACCTGGCACGGCGTGATGTGCATCTGGGGCTGGTGGCCAACCGGCCCGCAGCTGGTTTGACTGCCTGTGAGGGCTTACCTGATGGGGCGTGAATTCGCCTACCAGACGGTGTATAGATATCTGCAAGCGCTTATCGATGAGGCCGCGCGGGGAGGTCAGCGCCGTTTGCCCTCACTGCGCGCCCTGTCCAGGCACCTGCGCGTTTCATTGGCCACTGTGCAAACGGCCTACGGGTTGTTGGAACATGAAGGGCGGGTACTGTCGGTACCTAAGTCCGGATACTTTGTGCCGACCGGAGTCATCAAGGGCGTAACGGCCACTGCAGAGTCGGATCAGGCTGTGCTGGCGCATCCGGCGATGGAACGTGTTTTGTTCGCTCACGAACGACGGCTGGCGCGACAGCGAGCATGTTCATCGTCCGGTGCCCAGAACTCGGGAGAAGTTCGCCTGCGGCATGTATTGGCCGAACGTTACACCCGATCGTCCCGGCAATCCTGGCGTGCTGAAGATGTGCACCTGGGGCCCGACATGCAGGCTGTGCTGGAAACGCTGCTGGAAGCATTGGCGTTGCATGGCAGCACGGTCCTGGTCGCATCGCCGTGCTGCTGGCGTTTGCTGAGGGTTTTGCAGCGTTTTGGCTTGCATGTGCTGGAGATGCCCGTCGACCACCATGGCAGCCCTGACCTCGGCAGCCTTGCTCGCCTGCTGGGGCGTGAGTCGGTGCGCATGATGGTCATACCGTCATGCCTTGGCATGCCCACGGGGCGGTTGATGTCGCAACAGGACCAGCGGCAGATTGCCCACTTGCTGGCCTCGCATCCTGTCTGGCTGCTGGAAAACGATCTGGACAGCGAGCACTGTTTCGACACCCCTCCAGGGGCACGTTTGCGTGACTGGGTCGACCAACGGTGGCTGTTGGTGCTGGGGTCGCTGCAAGCGTTGGTCGGTGCCGAGGCTCCCTACGCGTATGTACTGGGCCTGCATGGCACCTTTGCCGAAAGGTTTTCCCGACGAGCCTTCCAGCTACCTCCTATGCGTCAGCAGGCCTTGGCGCAGATGCTCAGCAATGGCGAGGTCGACGGGCTATTGCGCCGACGCCGGCTGGAGCTGCGCAAGCATATGGAGCATTTATGCAATCAACTCAATGTTTGCCTTGGCGGGCAGTTGGCCTTTGACATGCCTGACGGGGGCTATGTCCTGTGGGTGCGCATGCTTGAGCCAATCGCCTTGGATCGAGTTGCGCCAGCTTTGTCTGGTCCGGTCTTGCAAGTACTGGCGGGTGCGCGGTTCAGCTTGCAGGGGCGTTATCAGCAGTACCTGGCGCTTACTTGGGCAGGCGACCAGCCAGAAGCGCTAAGCGAGGCGCTCTACCGGTTGAAACAGGTGCTGGCGCCGCGTCGCGGGCGGCAGGCTGACAGCAAAAGCTGATCGCCTGCCCTGGCATGTCACGTATCATGGCGCCCTGTTCATTCATATTCAGGAGCATCTGCATGGGCACCCCACATTTTCGCCGACCTGTTCTCCAGGATGCCGAACGCTGCTACGAGATTGAAATCGGCGCGTACGAAGGGGATGAAGCCGCGACCCTTGAAAAGATCCGCACCCGCATCGCGCAGTACCCGGAGGGTTTCCTCCTGCTTGAGGTCGATGGCGAGGTCGTGGGTTTCATCAACAGTGGCTGTGCCCACGACGTGGTGATGTCCGATGAGGCCTTCAAGGAGCTGGTAGGCCATGATCCGGCGGCCGCCAATGTAGTGATCATGTCCGTTGTGGTGGACCCGGCTTTTCAGGGCAAGGGCTACGCGAAGCTGTTGATGAATACCTTCGTGCAGCGGATGACTGCGCTAGAGAAACGCACCATCCACCTGATGTGCAAGCAGCAACATGTCGAGCTGTACCGCAAGATGGGTTACCAGTATGTGAAACCGTCGCCCTCGGACCACGGCGGCATGGCCTGGCATGAGATGGTCATGGCGCTCTGACGTGGCTGAAGCGCCATTGGTCGGTTGTTTGCCAGCCTGACCCACGGGGCTTGCCAGCAGGCGTTATCTGTATGTATAAACAGTGTCCGTTCCTGCTACCCCCGACCCCTCCCTGTGATCGCCCATTCCGTCGACGACCCGCTCTACTACCTGCATAACTTTCGCCAGGTATTGCTGTGGGTCGAACACCGTTATGCCGACCTGCTCGATACCCAGGAGCTGGCTTTCATCCATGCTTTTGCCAGGCTCGAGGAGCCAGCCCAGGCGCTGCTGGTGCGCATGGTGATGCGCAAGGGCGAGCTGTTTCGCAGTGACCGACTGGAATATGCCGAGATCGGCGATACGCGTGCGGCCTTGCAGCCACTGCAGGCGCTGGGCTGGGTGCGCGAACCCGAGCAGTTGAGCCTGGAACAGTTGTTCGCCCTGCTTCGCAAGGAGGAACTGGCCAGCGGTTTTGCAGGCCTTTTGAGCCGACCGCGTGCGGCCAAAACCGATCTGCTCGCGCAACTTCAAGTCTTGGAACTGGCGCCCAGGCCGCTGTCCGAATGGTTTATCAGCGCTCCGGTGCGCATCGTACAGTGGTGCCTGCAGCCGCTGTGCGACCGCATGCGTCTGCTGTTTTTTGGCAACCTGTACCAGGACTGGTCTGATTTTGTCCTGGCCGACCTGGGCGTGCTGCGCTTCGAGCAAGTGCCATTCAGCCCCGGCTCGCGGGCCTTGCAGCAGCGCAGCGACGTTGACCTGGCCATGGCTTTGCACCAATGCGCCGAGCGATTGGAGTCGGATGAGGCGCCTGCGTCGATCCTTCAGGCATTGGCGGGCTGGCGCAGCGAAAACCCCTGGCTGGCCCGGCGTCACGCGCGCTTGCTGTTTGCCTTGGGCCAGCAGTGCGAGCGCCTTGGCAACTGGGACCTGGCATTGACGGTGTATGCCCAGAGTAGCCATGCCCAAGCGCGCATCCGCCAAGTGCGGGTACTGGAGCGCAGCGAGCGCTGGCAAGAGGCGCATGCCCTGGCCGTGCACCTGGCTCAAGCGCCTGCCAATGCCCTGGAAGTCCAGGCGCTTGAGCGCATGTTGCCGCGCCTGGTGCGCAAACTGGGCGGGCCGGCGCAGCGCCGGCGGCGTGTCACACCCGCGCAGGTGATCGAGCTCGAGCTGCCTCGCGAGCAGGCCGCGCTGGGTGTCGAGGAGGCTGTTCGGCAGCACCTGGCGCAAGCAGGCGGGCAGGTTCACTACGTCGAGAACACGCTGCTCACCAGCCTGTTCGGGCTGTTGTGCTGGGACGCGATCTTCGCCCCGATTCCCGGCGCTTTCTTCAACCCCTTCCAGGCTGCACCGCAAGACTTGCACGACTGCGACTTCCAACTGCGGCGCGCTGCTCAGTTCGATGCTTGCCTGGGCCGGCTAGACGACGGCTCGCATCAGCAGGCCATCCTCGACTGCTATGCCGCCAAGCAAGGGCTACAATCGCCGTTCGTGTTCTGGCAGATGCTCAACCATGCCTTGCTCGTGCAGGCATTGGCCTGCCTACCAGCCGCGCACCTCAAACAGTGTTTCCTGCGCCTGCTGCAGGACATACGCAACAACCGCACCGGCATGCCTGACCTGATCCAGTTCTGGCCGGAGCAGGGGCGTTACCGCATGGTCGAGGTCAAAGGCCCGGGCGACCGCCTGCAGGACAACCAGTTACGGTGGCTGGAATTCTGCGCCGAGCACGGCTTGCCGGTGGCCGTCTGCCATGTGCGCTGGAGCGGCGAGTGAGCTACCGCGTGGCGGTGCGCTCTTTGTGTGAGTTCACTGCCAAGGTCGGTGACCTCGACCTGCGCTTCACACCGTCGCCCACTGCCCAGGAGGGCATCGAGGGTCATCGCAGGGTAGTGGCCAGGCGGGCCGCCGGGTACGAGGCGGAGGTCGCACTCGAAGGCGCTTATCAGGGCTTGCAGGTGCGCGGCCGCGCCGACGGTTATGACCCCGCCGCAAACCGTCTTGAAGAGATCAAGACCTACCGTGCAGACCTGGTCCGCCAACCTGCCAATCATCGCCAGCTACACTGGGCCCAGGCCAAGGTCTATGCCTGGCTGCTGTGCCAGGCGCGGCAGTTGCCCGCCATCGAGGTGGCGCTGGTTTACCTGAACGTGGACAACGACAGCCAGACGCTGATCAGCGAGCATTACAGCGCTGCCGAGCTGCAAGCTTTTTTCGAAACCCAATGCCTGTGTTTTCTGGCTTGGGCCCAGGGGCAAACACAGCGCCTGGCCGAGCGTGACCGAGGCCTGCAGACCCTGGGCTTTCCTTACCCGCAGTTTCGCCAAGGCCAGCGGCAACTGGCCGAAACCCTGTACAAGGCGGTCAGCACCGGGCGCTGCCTGATGGCCCAGGCCAGCACCGGTATCGGCAAGACCCTCGGCACACTGTTCCCGTTGCTCAAGGCCATGGTGCCGCAACAACTCGACAAAGTGTTCTTCCTGACCGCCAAGACCCCAGGCCGGGCGCTTGCGCTGGAGGCCCTGCAGCAGATCACCCGGGCCACGCCGCAGCCCGCGCTGCGCACCCTGGAACTGATTGCCCGCGACAAGGCCTGCGAGCACCCCGACAAAGCCTGCCATGGCGATGCCTGCCCATTGGCCCAAGGCTTCTACGACCGCCTGCCGGCGGCGCGTGAGGCTGCAGCCCGGTTGCCGTTGCTGGACCGCGCAAACCTGCGCGATGTGGCCTTGGCACACCAGGTTTGCCCGTACTACCTGGGGCAGGAAATGGCTCGATGGGTCGATGTACTGGTTGCCGACTACAACTATTATTTCGACGCTCATGCCCTGCTGTTCGGCCTGACACAGGCCAACCAATGGCGCGTTGCGGTTTTGGTTGACGAGGCTCATAACCTGGTGGAGCGTGGCCGCGGCATGTACAGCGCCAGCCTCGATCAGGGGCAGTTGCAGGCGTTGCGCCAGCGCAAACCGCCAGGGCTGGCCAGCGCGCTGGACCGGCTGAACCGCCAATGGAATGCCCTGTATAAGGCGCAGCGAGCGCCTTATCTGGCCACCGAGCAGTTGCCGGACGCCTTTCTGCGTGCGCTGCAGCAATGCATCGGGCTGATCCAGGAGCGCTTGAACGAGTCGCCCGTCGAAGTGGATACACACATCCTGCAGTTCTATTTTCAGGCGCTGCAGTTCAACCGGGTTGCCGAGCTGTTCGATGAGCATTTCCTGTTCGATGTGAGCCTGCGCGAAGGCCCGCGCCAGCGTCGCCTGGCCACCTTGTGCCTGCGTAACGTAACGCCCGCCAAACTGCTCGGCCCGCGCATGCAGGCAGCGCGCAGCGTGACGTTGTTCTCGGCCACGCTCAGCCCCCGGCATTTCTACACCGACCTGCTCGGCATGCCACCGGATACAGCGTGGCTTGAAGTGGCGGCGCCGTTTCGCGCCGAACAGCTCGAAGTGCGCATCGCCAGCCAGGTCTCTACCCGTTATCACGAGCGTCGGGCCTCGCTGGCACCGATCGTTGCGCTGATCGCCGAGCAGTACCAGCGCCAACCCGGCAACTACCTGGCGTTCTTCAGCAGTTTCGAATACTTGCAGCAAGTGCATGCGCTGCTGACCGAGCAGCACCCGGCGATAGCAGCCTGGGCCCAGGCGCCGGGCATGGACGAAGCCGCGCGTCAGGCCTTTCTGGCGCGCTTTGCCGCCGACGGGCAGGGCGTTGGCTTTGCCGTGCTGGGCGGGGCTTTTGGCGAAGGCGTCGATCTACCGGGTACCCGGCTGATCGGTGCATTCGTCGCCACCCTCGGGTTACCTCAGGTCAACCCGGTGAACGAACAGTTCAAGCAGCGCCTGGGGCGCCAGTTCGGCGCTGGTTTCGACTACGTCTACCTGTACCCCGGTGTACGCAAGGTGATCCAGGCTGCAGGCCGGGTGATTCGCGGCGATCAGGACCGCGGCGTGCTGGTGTTGATCGATCAGCGCTTCGCCGAGCCGCATGTGCAGCAGATGTTCCCCAGCTGGTGGCAGATAGCCCGCGAATAATCCTCGGCAAGGCCTTAGCACCTCATTGCAACTCCCAGTACACTGCGTGTTCCAACTCCAACATCCGTTGAACTCGAGGTTTCTGCATGACGCTCAGTCCTTTGGCAGGCAAGCCGGCTCCGGCCAGCGTGCTGGTCGATATCCCCCGCCTGCTCACCGCTTATTACACCGGCCGCCCCGACGCTGCCGTAGCGGCCCAGCGCGTGGCCTTCGGCACCTCGGGCCACCGGGGCAGTTCGTTCGACCTGAGTTTCAACGAAGACCACGTGCTGGCGATCACCCAGGCCATCTGCCTGTACCGCCAGGAAAAGGGCATCGACGGCCCGTTGTTCATCGGTGCCGATACTCACGCGTTGTCCGCGCCGGCAGCCGCCAGTGCCCTGGAAGTGCTGGCCGCCAATGGCGTGCAGGTGATGCTGTCCAAGGACGATGAATACACCCCGACGCCTGCGGTGTCCCACGCCATCCTGTGCTACAACCGTGGCCGCGATGGTGGGCTGGCCGATGGCATCGTAATCACCCCCTCGCACAACCCGCCGCAGAGCGGTGGCTTCAAATACAACCCGCCCAACGGTGGCCCGGCTGACAGCGATGTGACCAAGTGGGTCGAGGCCAAGGCCAACGAACTGCTGGCCGCAGGCCTTGCCGGCGTCAAGCGCATGGACCATGCGCAAGCCCTTCAGGCCCCGAGCACCCAGCGCCACGATTATGTCAGCCACTACGTTGCCGACCTGGAAAACGTCATCGACTTCGACATCATCCGCAGCGCCAACCTGCGCCTGGGCGTTGACCCGCTGGGTGGGGCAGGGGTGCGTTACTGGTCGGCGATCGCCGAGCATTACAAGCTGAACCTGGAAGTGGTCAACACCGAGGTCGACCCGACCTTCCGCTTCATGACCGTCGACTGGGACGGCCAGATCCGCATGGACCCTTCGTCGCCGTACGCCATGCAAGGCCTGATCGGCCTGCGCGAGCGCTTCGATGTGGCGTTCGCCTGCGACCCGGACCACGACCGCCACGGGATCGTCACCGCCGATGGCCTGTTGCAGCCAAACAACTACCTGGCTGTGGCCATCGACTACCTGTACCGTCACCGTCCGCAGTGGCGCAGTGACGCTGCCGTAGGCAAGACGGTGGTGTCCAGCGGCCTGATCGACCGTGTTACCGCGCGCCTGGGCCGTGACTTGTATGAAGTGCCGGTGGGCTTCAAGTACTTTGCCCAGGGGCTGTTCGACGGCTCGTTGGGCTTTGGCGGCGAAGAAAGCGCCGGCGCGTCGTTCCTGCGCAAGGACGGCACGGTCTGGGCAACCGACAAGGATGGCTTGATTCCGGCGCTGCTGGCCGCCGAGATGACTGCACGCACCGGCCGTAATCCAAGCCAGGCCTATGCCGACCTCACGGCGGCGCTGGGCAAGCCGTTCGCTACCCGTGTGGAAGCGAAGGCCGATGCTCGGCAGAAGGCGTTGTTGAGCAAGTTGGCGCCGGAGCAGGTCAAGTCGACCGAACTGGCCGGAGAACCCATCGAGCAGATCCTCAGCCACGCGCCAGGCAATGGCCAGGCCATCGGTGGCCTGAAGGTGATGACCGCCAACGGCTGGTTTGCCGCACGGCCATCCGGCACCGAGGACATCTACAAGATCTACGCCGAGAGCTTTATCGACGAGGCGCACCTGCAACGCCTGGTGGCAGAGGCGCAGGTATTGGTGGATGCCGCGATTGCCTGATTGACCCGTGAACCAGGGCCGCAGCGCGGCCCTGCTTGTTCAAGCCACATCGACCAGCACGATCTCGCTGTCTTCGATCGCGGTCACTCGCAGCACGTCTTCCTGCTCGATCGCCACGCCATCGCGGCCCTTGGCCCGCAGCCCGTTGACCTCAACCAGGCCCTTGGCCGGCACCAGATAGCCTCGGCGCCCTGTATCAAAGCGGTACTCGGCCGTTTCGCCTGCCCGCAGGGTTGCCGCTACCAGGCGCGCATCGGTGCGGATCTGCAGGCTTTCATCATCGCCCGCCCGGCCGCTGGCCAGCGTTACGAAGCCTTCCCCGCGCTCGCCTTTGGGGAACGGTCGGGTACCCCACGACGGCGCATCGCCGACGCGCTCCGGTACGATCCAGATCTGGAAAATACGAGTATCGACGTCTTCCAGGTTGTACTCGCTGTGCACGATGCCGGTACCGGCACTCATGACCTGTACATCGCCGGCTTCGGTACGGCCTTTGTTGCCCAGGCTGTCTTGGTGGGTGATGGCGCCTTCACGCACATAGGTGATGATTTCCATGTCGCGGTGTGGATGCGGTGGGAACCCGCTGCCGGCGGCGATGAGGTCATCGTTCCATACTCGCAGGTTGCCCCAGTGCATACGCGCCGGGTCATGGTATTCGGCAAACGAGAAGTGGTGATGGGCATCGAGCCAGCCGTGGTTGGCGTGGCCAAGGCCTTCGAAAGGTCGCAGTTGCAGCATGATCTTGCTCCTTGAGTGGGTGGAATGGGCTCATGATGCTTCAAAGAAAGATCGAAAATAAGCGTAAATATCGGCTAATTACCATCGTTTAATTAGATTGGTTGCAGCGATGTGAATTGTGCGATTCATCGCCTAATCCACTGATCTGCAAGCATTCGCTGGCGATTTTTTGCCGATGCGGCGAACATGCACGCTGTTTCGATTTTCAACGGAGTGACCGTGGCCCACGAGCAACCCCAGGCCCCTGCCGAACTGACCCCGCCCGCGCAATTGCCCTGGCTTCGCCGCCTGGCTGCACGCCTTTTGGGCCGTGGACTGAGCCGCTTGCAGGCGCAACACCGTGACTCCTGGTTCCTGGGCCATGCCATCGGCCAGCGCAGCGGCCACGCTGATGGCATGCGCGAAGGTTTCGAGCGTGGACGGGTGGAAGGTTACGAGGCAGGTCGCCAGGTACTGGTGATTCGCGATTCACGCCCTGATAGCGCTGCCGTACCTGGCCGGGATGACCTGTTGTTCGACGACTGGCGCCTGCCGCTGACCACTGAGCTGAAAAAGCGCTTCAAGGCTGATGTAGCTCAAAGACTGCCCGCCGAGGCGCAGCCCAGTGCCGCCCAGTGGAAGCTGATATTCAGTGACACGCCCTCTACCTGCGTGGTGGCCGGGGCCGGGGCTGGCAAGTCCACTTCGCTGGTGCTGCGCATCCTGCTGCTGCGCCATTACCTGGGCTACGAACTGGACGCGATGACGGTGGTGACCTTCACCCGTGAGTCACGCAAGGACTTCATCAAGCGCCTGGTGCAGGTGTTCTCGCTGTGGCAGCTCGACCTGCCTCCGGTGCGCGCCCGCGAGCTGGTACGTACCTTCCACTCGCGCATCCTGCCGCTGGTCCGCAGCCTGCCCGGCTTTGGCCAGGTGCGTGCATTCGAGACCCTGGGCAACGATATGCCAGAGGGGCGTGAGGCGGACGCCGAGAGCAACCCGTTTGACCTGCGCCTGAACGACGCCCAGCGCCAGCAGCTCAATCTTTGCTATCGCGACCTGCTCGCGGAAAACCCGCGCTTTGCCGAAATCATCGCGACCCTGCGAGGTGAAGCCCTGCAGCTCAAACCGCTGGACCCGGACCACCCCGACGTGCAGAAGCGCGTGCAGGTGACGCAACTGGCTGCCCAGCGCGACGAAGAGCTGTGCGACGTGATCGAGGATTTGTGGTTCGCGGCGGGCGTGTGGCCGATCAAGGGCATTGAGCCGTGCCGTGAAACGGTCGACATCCGGGGCAGCCGCTTCCATGTGCATGGCCGTCTGGAAGGCCTGGATGCCTGGGTGGTGCTCGGTTTCGACCCGTCGGAAAGCGCACAGTACCAGCGCCCGGGGGCCAAGCTTGCGGTGCGCGCCGAATGGGCGGTCAAGCGCACGTTGCTGCAGGCGTTCTGCGACAGGCCGCTGATCTGGTTGGACAACTATGCCATGGCCCGGCGCCTGGCCGCCTCGCTGGCAGGTGACGCGGTCGCGGGCCCCGGGTTCGAGTACAAGGTCAAGGGCGAGTTGGCCCCGGCACCGTTGCTCGATGCCTTCGTCGGTGCCGCCAACTTCATCGAGAATCTGGGCCTTGAGGTCAACAGCGCGGTGGCGGCGATGAGTTTCCCGTCCGGCGACAGCGATGCATTGTTCTTCGAGGCGCTGGCACTGTATTGGAAAGCCCTCGAGGCGCACCTGCTCAACCAGTCGCCGCCGGTGATGGGCTACAACCGCATGTTCGCCTTGTTCGGTGAGAACAACCCGGAAAACCTGAAACTGCTGCCAGACCCCTTGCTCAGGCCATTGGCGCATCTGATGATCGACGAGTTCCAGGACGTATCGCCGCAGATCGTCAGCTGGCTGCGCGCCAGCCTCGCGGAAATCCGCCGCCGCGGACCGGCCATTCACACGGGGCGCACCGCCCAGTACTCTTCTCTGCTGTGTGTGGGTGACGATTGGCAGTCCATCTATGGCTGGCGTGGCAGTTCGCCAAAGTACTTCATGGAATTCACCAAGACCTTCCCGTCGCCGGCCAACACTCGGGTGATGCTGGTCGACAATTACCGTTGCCAGCAACTGGTCATCGATGCTGCCGAGCATCTGGTCAAGGGAGCGCCATCCATCACTGGCAAGAAGGCCAGAGCTGCGGGCCCCGCCGCCGAGTTGCCGGTGTCGGCAGTCAAGGTGTACGAACGTGACGAAGCGGTGCTTGGCCAGACGCTGATCGAGCATTACCAGCGTGGGGAATCGGTGATGATGCTGTACCGCAAGGGTGCCGACAAAGCCTTGATGAGCGAGCACCTGGCCTGCGTGCTACAAGGCGAAGCGGCATTGCCGCCCGATCAAAGGCGTCTGCGCCAACTGACCTACCACAGCGCCAAGGGGCTGCAGGCCGATGCAGTGTTCATGCTCGGCGACTGCCAGTACCTGACCAGCTCGCCGTACAAGAACCAGGTGTATCGCCAGGCCGGCCTTGGCCGTGCCGGTGATGCCCAACCGTTCGATACAGCGCAGAAGGAAGAGGTACAGCGCTTGGCCTATGTGGCGGTCACCCGCGCCGCCAGACACTGCTATTGGCATGTCGAGGCGGCCAGCGGCGAAGCGGCAGCGGCGCCACGGGCTTCGAGCCAGGTGGATGGCCGGCAAGCCTTCTTCGAAGACCTGCGCGGCCAATGATCACGGCTTAGCCAGCGAGCTTTTCGGCCTGCCGGGTGAGGCTGAGCAGCAGGCCGTGCTCGACCTTTTGCTGCTCCTCGTTCAAGGCGCGCATGGCTTGGTCGAACTGGCCGTCATTGAGCGGCACGCGCCGCAGCAGTCCGTTTTCGTCCAGCGGGTTCTGCGGCAGCACAGGCCCCAGGGCTTCAAGCACCGAGGTGTCCAGGCGGGCTACGGGGTCATGGCTGTCGTCCAGGCAATGGAACAGGTAGTCATGGCCCACTCGCCAGAAATCGGTGAGCAGGCTGAATGCTTCGGCATTGTGACGCTTGAGGTATTGCACCCAGCCTGCCTGCCCAAGTATCCATGCCTGCCGTGTGTCGGCTCTGGCATCCCTGGCAAGCACTGCGCTGTGTACCTTCTCGATGATGGTGCTGTTGATCCTGGCTGTATCCCGGTAGAGCATGCCGCGGCTGGGTTCAGGGAAGTCCAGCCGGGTTGCAAGGGACTGACGCAAGGCAAGGCGGACTTCGATATCGTCGACCAGCCCGGTTTCCAGGTCGACGTCAGGAAACGCGGCCGGATCATCCAGTGAGTCGTACTGTGGCAGATCCGCATCGAACACACCGTCTTGCAGCGCCTGCTTGCGTAATGTCCTTCTCAGGCTGATGCGATCGGCCAGTTCGTTGACGATGTCCCGGCGATAAAGCTTGCGGTATAGCGTGAGCAGGGTCTTGGCCTGCTCACCGCTATGGCCTGCTGTCTCGTGTGCCAGCACTTCGATCTCCAGTGCACTGAAGGCATCGGCACCGGCGTCACCGCAGGTTGGCGGATACGCGTGCGCCACGTCGGCAAGGCGTTCGCGCAGCGCCGTGTCGCGCCCGGCTTTCTCCAGCAGGGCCCAGACTCTGCGGCCCAGGTTATCTGGCTCATGCTGCGCCTCGGCTGACTGTACCAGGCGTTCGAGTACCCCAAGCAATTCACCGTTTTCCCCTTGGTCGAACAGATCGGACCAGAGTTGGTCCTGGTGGGTGGAGGCGGTACTGCGCCACAGTGTCTGCCATTCAGGCATATCGGGTGCGTGTTCAAAGACCTGGACGCCGCTGGCACGCAGTTGCGCACGGGTTTGCGCTTCAAGCGTGTTGTAGTTTAAGTGCCAGCGCCGCTCGGGCGCTCGCGCAGCGACATCCCGGGCGAACGGGGTGCGCAGGATGTCCGCAAGATTGGGCAGGGTTCGAATGCGGTTGAATGACAGGTCCAGGTGACGCAGCTGGTACTGATGCTGGCTCATCAGCCGCGTCAACCCCTCGGGCCATTGCCGCAGGTCGCTGTTGTTCAGGTTCAGGGTGCGCAGGCGACCCATGTAGCTGACGTCGGGGGCGTGGCCCAGTGTATTGAAATCCAGTAAGAGTTGCTGGGGATGGATCATGGCCTGGAAGGCCGAGGCCAGGGTTTGATCGAGGGTAATGGCATTACTGCCCAGGTTGAGTACATCCAGCCGTAGGCCAGCCAGCAAGGCAAGGCTGGCAGCGTCCAGTTGCAGGCGGTTTCTGCGCAGGTTGAGGTTGCGCAGGCCGGGCATGGCCGACAGGGCCTCATGAGCCAGTGGCGAAAGGGCCGGTAAAGCATTTCCATTCAGTTTGAGCGTATGTAGTCCAGGTGCAGATTTCAGTGCCTGGAACAAGGCCTCGGCGTCCATGTCCGGGTTGCCGGCTACCTCCAGTGTGCGCAGGCCAGGAAAACATGACAGAAAGTCTCCTTCCAGGCGCTCGAGTCTGAGCCCTTCCAGTGTAAGGGTGCGAACATGCGGCAAGCGTGCCGTGAGCGTTGGCAGCCTGCGCAACTGCATGCGGTCCAGCGTCAGCGCCTCGCGGGCAGCGCCACCTTCACGGCCCCAGGCGGCCAGCATCCGCTCGGCAAAGTGTGAGCGATCGAAGCGCTCGTCCAGCTCAGTCGCGCCGCCAACCCACCTGTTCAGGTCCTGGCGCAAGGTGCGTTGCTCGGCTTCCAGCCGGCTGATCTGCGTTCCCAGGTTACCCGTCTGTGCCAGTTCTGACTGCAGCGCGCTGAGCTCTCTGTGGTCGAGCTCCGGAAAGAGCGCGCCCAGGCGTTGCGCTGCACGCCCGGCACCTCGGCCGCTGAGCGGGTAGCCGATACGGCCGGCGGCAAGGCGCAAAGGTGAACGATAGCCAGGTTTGATGGGCTGCTGGCCAATCAGCGCGGCGCAGTTTTCGCGGTCGGCGAGCGCAACCTCAAGCAGTTGCGCAGCGCTTGCCTGAGGATGCTGGCCCAGCAGGCCTTCGGTCAGTTGCTGGCTGTCGCTATTGGCCAAATGCGGGCGGTAAAGGCCCATGATGGCGCGGTCCAGCCGTGTGCGGGCTTGCAACTGGCGCGCTTCTTCGGCTATCCGTAACGGCACACGTCCAGTTGCCAGGCGTGCGCGTTCGGTATGGCTGGCCGCCTGGATGACCTCTTCCAAGGCACCAGGTGGTACACCGGGGAACTGCCTGCGCAATGGCTCTGTCGCGTCACTTGCAGGCTGGGCATGGTTGCTCAGCATACTGTGGTATATCGCCTCGCGCTGGCTTTGCAGCTGTTCGCCCAGCCTGGTGTTCAGGGCCGAGGCCCACAGCTCAGAAGGCAGGTCGCCGAGCATGGCACGCACGTGCCGCTCGTCCAGTTGCGTTACGACTGCATGGCCCAATTGACCATTCTCCAGATCCGAGCGGGTCATGCTGATTTCCACCTGACCAGGGGTGTCGAGGGCGCTATACCGCACCGCATCACCCCAAGGTTCGGGGCCGATGAATACCTTGAGCACGTGATCCTGCGGCCAACCTGGCAAACGCACCAGTTCCGGCAGCGCGTAGTTCTTGTAGGCAGCCAGTGAAAGGCCTTGCCGCACTCGGTGGATCAGGTTCTGCACCTGGTTGTCCAGGCGTATGCGCAGCAGCATGTCCTCCAGCAGAGCCGGAGGGCGCAGCCCTTTGGCATGCATGCGGCGCAGCACACTGGCGTCTGTACCGGTACTGCGCATCGCCGTGACCAGCTCGCTGCTGTCCAGCCCCTGGCTTGAGTGGCCAAGACGCTGCAGCAATTGCGTATCGTCCCACTGCAAAGGCTGTTCATGGGCCAATAGCCAGCGCCCGTCACCCTGATGGTGTAACAGTGGCGCGTAGGCTGCTGGGTCGCTGGGGTGGCGGATGCGCCATTGCTGGTCAGGGTCCTGGAAAGTCTCATAGGGCGTGCCTTCCAGCACGAGGTAGCGTTTGCCCTCGAGCTCGTAATGCCCAAGTTCATCGGGCAGGCCTTCTGTTGGCAGGGTAATCGGGCTGGCATAGGGGCTCATGTCCGGATGCCACAGTTGCAGGCGGTCTTCATGCCATACCGCTTGCATGGCGTCGACGAAACCTGACGCCTTTATGACCTTGGCTCCGCCGGCAAAACCGGCGATCGCGGCAGCATTGATTACCAACGATTCAACCTGGGCCAGTGCTTGTGCAGTGTCACCTTCTTCCCAGGCCTCAAATCCGGTAAACACCGAATCCATCAGTTGGTAAGCGAAAACGCCGGTCATTACCGCGTTCAGGCCGGGCACGAAGAAGGCGGCGATGTTCAGCACATTCATGCCCATATCCAGCCAGTACCGCAGGTGTTTCTGAGAAGCCTCGGCGTCGACATCGGCTGTTGGGACAGCCAGGACCCTGGCGTCGGCCTTGAGGCGGGCGAGGTGGGCGTGGTAGAGGGTTGGCCACAACTCACTTCTTGTCTGCGATGGCAAGATGTGGAAGTTCGGCGACTTGCGTGGCCGTTGTCTGCCTTGCTCATCGATCTCGAACAGGGCGTCCCATAGCTTGCCCGCCAGCATGGGCTGGTCGCGTTTGTAGGCGAGCGCGATCACGGTTTCGCGGAACGTGCTGTGCAGCAGCCGCTCTCGGAAATACTTGGCAGCAGCCTGGCGGGAGGGGTATTCGCGCACAGGGTGTTCTTTGTCGCCCGGGAGGTGGACGATGCAGGGGGTGATTGCATCATCCCTATCGGCACCGATGAACAGCATCTCGTGCAAGGGGATGTCGAACAGGCGCAAACGCCAGCTATGCAGGGGATGGCCGTCGTAAGCTGGTTGACGTACGCCGTCGCACAGGTCGTTGATCGCGGCAAGGCCTTTTGCGCTCAGCAGGCCTTTGAGCGAGGCGATGTACGCCTGCACGCGCAGTTCCTCTTGGCTGGCACGCATCGACAGCTGACTGATTTCCTCCTTGCGCGGGCCTTCATAGATGGCCTGCAGGTGATCCTGATATTGCTGGCCAAGGTCCAGTTTGCGGCAATGCCGCACGAATTGCGCCATGGACAAACCGGCCAAGGGCGTGTCGTCGCCCGGCGCGCAGGTCAGCTCGCTGTAAGGCCCGACTTGTTCGATGCCTTCGAAATTGTGCAGGGCGGCTTCAAGCAAGCTGCGCGACTGACGAGGGCCTACGGGGCGGGTCACAAAGGTCTCTTCCTGCAGGGGCGCACCCAGCGGTACTTCCGGGCTGGCGGCGCCCGGCCCATAGTTGATGACCGTCTCGAAAGGCTGGAAGTTGTACTGGGCCTTGTCCACGGCCACTTTCAGACCCAGCCGGCTGCTCAGCAAAGGGCTGCAGAACGTGGTGATGTCCTTGAAACCGACAAGGGCGTTGCTCAGTTGGGTAACGCAGCTGTCACGTCGCCCGATGAGCATGCGCAACTGCTCACGATGCTCTGGCTGCGCGGTCGCATACCAGCTGTAGGGCGCGCCATCTTCATCCACGTAGGCCGCGCGTGCGCGTTGCACGATGCCTCCGGTATGCGTGGGATGCAGGGTACGGGCCCATTCGGGCAGGGCTTGGGTGATCAGGTCTTGGTGCAGGGCAATCGCATTTTGCATGGGATGAGCCTCGTATGTGTGGAGGCGGTAGTCGACACCGCTGGCGAAGCGGGCGTGCGGTAGATAGTTGCCCGTAAGGGTCGGTCTCGTGCATGCATGGGTCGGTAAGAGGCCAGCAGGGCAGGCCACGCTGCGAGATGGTGGGGTGAAGGCATGGCGCCAGTGTTCAGCGAAGGAGAGTGCGATGCGTTCGCTATGCAGTCCCAAGGATCACCTGCTTGACCTCGACGGTATTGAGATAGCGGTACGCACGTGGGGAGCCGAAGACGGTATGCCGGTGCTGGCGTTGCACGGCTGGTTGGACAATGCTGCCTCGTTCGAGCGCCTGGGGCCGTTGCTCGATGGTTGCTTCGTGATCGCCCCCGACCTGGTCGGTCACGGCCGCTCCGATCACCGACGCCACGACAGCGGCTACTACCTGTGGGAGCATGCCGAGGATATGCTGGCGGTGGTCGACAGCCTGGGACTGGCGCGGTTTCATGTGCTTGCCCACGGTATGGGTACAGGCATTGCCTCGCTGCTGGCCGCCATGACCAGTGGCATCGCCAGCATGACCTTCCTCGACGGCATGGGGGCGCCGTTCACGGTTGCCGAGGATGATCGCGTGCAGCACCTGGCCCGTGCCTATCGGCTCAAGCGCATGGTGCAACGCAGCCAGTTGCACGGCTTTGCCGACAGCGCCGCAAGCCGCTTCGACAATCTGGAAACTGCCCTGCAGCAGCGGCGCAAGCGACTCGATGCCGAACTTGCCGACGACGCCGCACGCTTGCTTGCCATGCGTGATCTGCTGCAGTTGGCGGATGGCTACTGCTGGCGTCATGACCCCCGGCTGGTGTTGCCCGAACCGATGCCACTGACTGAGCGCGAGGCGTGCGACCTTCTCAGTGAAATTCGCTGCCCGCTTTACCTGATGCTGGGCAGGCAGGGGGCATTTGTGGGCGGTGCCTTCGAGCAGCGCGAGGCAGCATTGCCCAGCCATGCCAGGGTGTCATGGCACCCCGGTGGGCATCACTTCCACTTGGAAGCGCCGAACCGAACAGTGGTGGAGCAGATTCTACGTACCCTGGCCCGCCATGATGCCGGCCTGCTTCAGCGCCTGGTGAACGAGTAGCGGGGGATGCGCTGCTGGGCTATGGTGGCCGGGACCTCTGTGCAATCGCCTCAAGGAGCGCCGGCATGAGACCCTTCGCCATCAAGCACATCGACCACCTGGTGCTGCGCGTCAGCGACCTGCAGCGTAGCGTGGCCTTCTACCGTGACCTGCTGGGCTGCACGGTCAGCAGGGAGCGCGAGGACCTGGGGATGGTCCATTTGGCAACGGGTACGGCCATGATCGATCTGGTCACTCTCGATGGCCCACTCGGGCGCACCGGTGGTGCAGCACCCGGGGCTCAAGGGCGTAACCTTCACCACTTCTGCCTACGTATAGAACCGTTCGATGAACAAGCGCTGACCGCCTACCTGCAAGCGGCCGGCGTGGCAGTGGAGCCTGCCCAAGCGCGCTATGGTGCCGAGGGCGAGGGGCTGTCACTGTATTGCTACGACCCCGATGGCAATCAGGTCGAGCTCAAGGGGCCGGTGTCAGCGCAGTGCGGTCCTTGACCGGGTTTCAGGGAGCCGGACTTCGCCGATGCTGGCAAAGTGGATATCCCGGCAAAGCCGATTATGCTTGAAATACCTTGCTGCGATCCGAGGCGGCCAGCCTCGTCGTGCTTCGCAACCAAAGCAAGCCCCTGGGGCCTGGGTGCGACGGTGAAATGGGTGTGAGGTACTCCGGCCTGCGATAACCACAATCCGGAGGCAACCCATGGCGGTTCTCGACAGCGCATCCACGGGCAGTAGCGCGCCCCAACGCGGCATCACCAAAGAAGAGCGCAAGGTCATCTTCGCGTCCTCCCTGGGTACCGTGTTCGAATGGTACGACTTCTACCTCTACGGCTCACTGGCGGCGATCATCGCCAAGCACTTCTTTGCCGGGGTCAATGAAACCACATCCTTCATTTTCGCCTTGCTTGCCTTTGCCGCTGGCTTTGCGGTGCGACCGTTCGGTGCCATCGTGTTCGGCCGCCTGGGCGACATGATCGGGCGCAAACACACGTTTCTGATCACCATCGTCATCATGGGCCTGTCTACCGCGATCGTCGGGCTGCTGCCCAGCTACGCAACGATCGGTGTGGCAGCCCCGATCATTCTGATTGCCCTGCGCCTGTTGCAGGGCCTGGCGCTGGGTGGCGAGTACGGTGGGGCGGCCACTTATGTGGCCGAGCATGCCCCCAAAGGCCGGCGTGGTTTCTTCACCTCGTGGATCCAGACCACTGCGACGCTGGGCCTGTTCCTGTCGTTGCTGGTGATCCTGGCCTGCCGCACGGCCTTGGGTACTGAAGCATTCGAAGCCTGGGGCTGGCGCATTCCGTTCCTGCTGTCGATCCTGCTGCTGGCGATTTCGGTGTACATCCGCATGCAGCTCAATGAGTCGCCGGTGTTCATGAAGATGAAGGCCGAAGGCAAAGCCTCGAAAGCCCCGCTGACCGAATCCTTTGCACGTTGGGACAACCTCAAGGTGGTGATCATGTCACTGCTCGGCGGCACTGCCGGCCAGGCCGTGGTGTGGTACACAGGGCAGTTCTATGCGCTGTTCTTCCTCCTTCAGACGCTGAAGATCGACCCACAGACGGCCAACCTGCTGATCGCCGGCTCGTTGCTGATCGGTACGCCGTTCTTCATCTTCTTCGGCAGCCTGTCCGACCGCATCGGGCGCAAGAAAATCATCATGGCAGGCTGCATCATTGCCGCCTTGACCTACTTCCCGATCTTCAAAGCGTTGACCGAATACGGCAATCCTGACGTCTTCGTTGCCCAGGAGCAGAACCCGGTGGTGGTCATGGCCGACCCTGACCAATGCGCATTCCAGTTCGACCCGGTGGGCAAGGCCAAATTCACCAGCTCGTGCGACATTGCCAAAAGCCTGCTGGCCAAGCGGGCGATCCCGTACCAGAACGAAACGGCCGAGCCTGGCAGCGTGGCGCAGATTCGTATCGGTGAGCGGGTGATCCCGAGCTTCGATGGCAGCAGCCTGGCTGCGGCTGACCTGAAGACCCAAGGCGACGCCTTTACCGCAACCCTGGCGGGTGCCTTGAAGGAGGCGGGTTACCCCGAGAAGGCCGACCCTGCGAAGATCCACTACCCGATGGTGCTGTTGCTACTGACCATTCTGGTGATCTACGTGACCATGGTATATGGGCCGATAGCGGCATGGCTGGTGGAGCTGTTCCCGGCACGTATCCGCTATACCTCGATGTCGCTGCCATACCATATCGGCAACGGCTGGTTCGGCGGCTTCCTGCCTACCGTGGCATTCGCCATGGTGGCGGCCACCGGTGATATCTACTACGGGCTGTGGTACCCGATCGTGATCGCGGTGATGACAGCGGTGCTGGGGATCTTCTTCCTGCCAGAGACCAAGGACCGGGATATCACTTGAACCTGATGTAGATATTTCAGGCCCCATCGCCGGCCAGCCGGCGATGGGGCCGTCATTGAAAACAATCAGTCGAAATACCCACGCAAGCTGAAGGCATAGCCCAGATCCACGTCCTGTGCCTCGCCTGGGCTCCAGCGTTTGGTCAGCACGAACTCGAACGCCGGTTCGTACAGCCCGTCGCGCACGACGGCGCCGCCCAGCACCTCGACGTCATACCAGCCATTGTCCAGCTCGATGATCGGCCGCCCCGGCACTTGGTAGCGGGCGAGCAGGTCGCCGAGGGTCTTGTTGGTGAAATGCTGGAGGATGCGCCAGGTGTACACCATGACCGCACGGTTCTCGACCTGTAGCACATAACCGCCGCGCCGGTGTTTCAGGCGGCTGCCGGGCTCGAGCAAGGCGGGAGTGTCGCCTTCGAGGGTGAAAATGATGTGGTAGGGCAGGTTGTCGATCCCGGCCAAGGGTATGACGATGCCTTCACGTACGGCCCTGTCGCCGCTGTCGGTGTGGGTGAATTCGCTCGCGAGGTCATCGGGCAAGTCATTGTCGTGCTTGAAACGATCGAGCAACTGAATGTCCCCGACCAGAAAGTAATCGACCAGGTCGTTGAGCACTTCACTGAATTCGTGGCGCATTGTTTTTCCTTGTTGTAGCGCACCGGGAATAGCGGCAAATGTAGCCAATGGCGGGCTGGCCTGCCATTGGCCACGGTCAATGCTTCTGAGCGATCTGGATCAGGTTGCCGCAGGTATCGTCGAACACCGCGACGGTGACCGGGCCCAGGTCGGTGGGTTGTTTGGTGAACTTGACCCCGGCCTTGCACAAACGCGTGTACTCGGCCTGAATGTCGCGCACGCCGAACGACGTCGCTGGAATACCGTCCTGGCGAAGCGCCGCCTTGTAGGCCTTGGCCGCAGGGTGGGAATCGGGTTCTAGTACCAGCTGAACACCATTGGGGTCGTTGGGTGAAGTGAGAGTGAGCCAGCGGTACTGGCCCATGGGGATGTCGTCCTTGGGCTCGAAACCCAGTACGTAGTGGTAGAAAGCCAAGGCCTTGGCCTGGTCGTCGACGAGGATGCTGGTGACAACGATTTTCATAGGCTCACACCGTTCCTGCGGCTGTTTACCTTCCAGTAAAGACGGTTTGCTGCCGGGTGTGGCAAAACAAGAATATGTTCAAGCCATAGGCAAATCCTTCATCACCGGGCCGCCCGCCACTGCAACGGCACGGTAAAGTGGCAGGATAATTCAAAAGGGCGCCCCAACCGGCGCCAGAGAGGTGCCTGTGGCTTCCTATACCTTGCGACAACTCAAATACTTCGTCACCACCGTCGAGGCCGGCAGCGTTGCCGAGGCATCGCGTCAGCTCTATATCGCGCAGCCGTCCATTTCCACAGCGATCAAGAGCCTGGAAGAAAGCTTTGGTGTGCAGTTGTTCATCCGCCACCATGCCCAGGGTGTTTCGCTCACCCCCAGCGGCAAACGCTTCTACGCCAAGACCAAATCGTTGCTGCAGATGGCCCACGAGTTCGAGCAGAACGCGCTGGCCGACAACGATACCGTGGCCGGCCAGATCGATATTGGATGCTTCGAAACCGTGGCCCCGCTGTACCTGCCACGCCTGATTGCCGGTTTTCGCGAACGCTACCCGGGCGTTGACATCCGTTTGCGCGATGGCGAGCAGCAGGAGCTGATCCAGGGCTTGACGGCTGGTAGGTTCGACCTGGCGTTTCTCTACGATCATGACCTGGATGGCACCATCGAGACTGAGCCGCTGATGGCCCCTCAAAAGCCCTACGTGTTGCTTCCTGACAAGCACCGCTTTGCTGGCCAGTCGCAGGTGTCACTGCGTGACTTGTGCCCGGAGCCGATGATTCTGCTGGATGTGGCGCCGAGCCGAACTTACTTCGTCAGCCTGTTCAACGAGATGGGGCTGACGCCAAACATTGTCTTCAGTTCGCCGTCGATCGAGATGGTGCGCGGGATGGTGGGGCAGGGGTTCGGTTTTTCACTGCTGGTGACCCGGCCGCATTCAGAATGCACGTATGACGGGCAGAAGCTGGTGACGGTGGACATTGCCGAGCCGGTGGCCTTGTCGGGGCTGGCAGCGGCGCGGTTGAAGCGGGTGCAGTTGACCAAGCCGGCGCAATTGTTCGTGGAGTTTTGCCGGGAAGAATTGGGCAGAATGTAAATTACCGGGGCGCAGCGCGCCCCAGTCACCTCACTCAATCAAGCGTGATCCGGTACCACCGCAATCACATCGATTTCCATCAGCCATTCAGGCTGGGCCAGGCCCGCCACTACCAGCCCGGTGGAAATCGGAAACACGCCCTTGAGCCACTTGCCCACTTCTTTGTACACCGGCTCACGGAAACGCGGGTCGGTGATGTAGGTGGTGGTCTTGACGATATGCGACAGGTCGGAGCCTGCTTCTTCAAGCAGCTGCTTGACGTTCTTCATCGCTTGTTCAGCCTGCGCCCGAGGGTCGCCCAGGCCCACCAGGCGGCCTTCGAAGTCGGTACCGACCTGGCCGCGCACATAGATGGTGTTGCCGGCGCGCACGGCTTGGCACAGGTCGTTGTCCAGGGTCTGGTTAGGGTAGGTGACCTTGGTGTTGAACATGCGGATGCGGGTATGGGTAGGCATCAGTGGGCTCCGAGGGTGCTGACGTTGCTGATCGAGGTAGGTTGCTGCTCATCCGCTTCACGCTGTTCGCGGTCGCGGTAGGCCAGGTAAGTGCGCTGGGTGGCGATGTGGCCGGCGACGTGCTTGGCGTCGTGCCAAACGCCCCAGATGAACGACGAACCGCGGCGCGACAGCCAGGGCAGGCCGAGGAAGTACACACCCGGCTCGCGGGACACGCCGCGCTGGTGCTGGGGCTTGCCGTTGGCATCGAAGGTGTCGACTTGCAACCAGCTGAAGTCCACGCCGTAGCCGGTGGCCCAGATGATGCTGGTGACATTGGCCTTGGTCAGGTCCAGCTCCAGTAGCGGGTTGCTGATGCAATCCGGGTCCGGCAGGCGTTTACGTGCTTCGGGTTCTTGCGGCAGATCGAGGCCGTTGCGTTCGACATAGGCATCGGCAGCGTCCAGCAGGGCCAGGTAGTTTTCGTCGCCGCGGCGGATGTTGTCGGCCAGGTTGTCCTGGAAGCGTGCCACACCGTTATCGAACGATTGGGTCAGGCCGACCAGCGTCATGCCCTGATGGGCGAGGGCGCGGAAGTCTACGGTGTGGCCGCCACGGGCACCGCTGACGGCAATGGTCACGTGCTCGCGGCCTGGCTTGGCGATCTCGGCATCCCATTCGCCCAGCACGCCCAGCCACCAGCAGAAGTCGCGGTTGCGATAAGCCCGTGGCGGACGATCGTGGGCGCCGACCGACAGGTACACCTGGCGCCCGGCGCGCATCAGCTCTTCGGCGATCTGCACGCCGGAAGAGCCGGCACCTACCACCAGCACTGCGCCTTCAGGCAGCTGCCCGGGGTTGAAATAGGCGGCAGAGTGGATCTGGTGCAGGTGCTCATCCTTTGGCGCGATGGCCGGGATGACCGGGCGCTGGAACGGGCCGGTGGCGGCCACCACGCGGTTGGCCCGAATCACCCCTTCATTGGTCTCGATGGTGAAGCCTGGGCGGTCGGCATTGCGCACCACCTTCCTCACCTCGATGCCGGTGCGCACCGGCAGGTTGTACTTGCGCACGTATTGCTCGAAGTAGTCAGCAACCTGGTCCTTGCCGGCGAAGGCGTCGGGATCCAGGTTGAATTCAAGGCCGGGGAAGCGGTCATGCCAGACCGGGCCATTGGCGACCAGCGAATCCCAGCGGCCAGTGCGCCAGGCCTCGGCGATACGCTTGCGCTCCAGCACCAGGTGCGGCACGCCGAGCTTGCTCAAGTGTTCGCTCATGGCCACGCCGGCCTGGCCGGCGCCGACGACGAGGGTGTCGATTTCAATAGTGTTCAGTGTCATGTCCGAGCCCTTGTTCAGGCGGTTTTTGTCAGGTCGGTTTGGAGGACCGCCGTTACCTGGGGCCAGACTAGGGATGCACGGAAAATCGCGAAATTAGTATTTAACGAGTACTTGCCGATAAAACGGCGAAGGCCTTGCTACACAAGGGATACAGGAAAGTTCGCGGGGTTTGGGGGCTGTTTTTCGTGGCGATGCCCGGCCTTAGTTTTTTCCTGCTCAAGGCACAGGAAAAAGGTGGTTTCGCTCACTAAAAGGTTCTGCCCAGAATGCTTGCAATCGCCCAGAACAACAGGAGCCTTTTCATGACGTTCTCCATCATCGGACGCTGCCAGGAAACCGGCCAGGTCGGTATCGCCATCAGTTCGTCGAGCATCGCAGTAGGGGCGCGCTGCCCTTGGGTACGTGCAGGCGTCGGCGCCGTTGCCACCCAGAACATCACCTTGCCGGCCCTCGGCCCACAGATTCTCGATGCCCTGGAACAGGGCCAGCTGCCGCCTGCTGCAGCGCTGGACCGGGTGCTCAGCGCCAATGGCTGGAGCGAGTACCGCCAGGTAACGGTGATCGACAGTAACGGCCAGGTGGCGCTGTTCACCGGCAAACAGGCGTTGGGTGTGCACAACGCCGTGGCCGGTGAGCAATGCGCGGCGGCCGGTAACCTGTTGTCTTCAGTACAGGTCATCGAAACCATGGTGCAAGCCTTCGAACAGGCCGGCGGGCACCTGGCTGATCGCCTGCTGGCGGCCATGCATGCGGCTATGGCTGCAGGCGGCGAGGCAGGCCCGGTGCACTCGGCGGCGCTGAAGATCGCGGGCGAGCTGACCTGGCCACTGGTGGACCTGCGCGTGGATTGGGCCGATGAAAACCCGATCGGTGTGCTCGATGGTTTGTGGCAGGCGTACCGCCCGCAGATGCAGGATTACGTCACCCGCGCGCTGAACCCGACGACTGCACCGAGCTACGGGGTGCCGGGTGATGAGTGAGTTCACCAGCCGCGCCCTGTTGGCCCGGCTGATCGGCTATGCCACGGTCAGCCGCGACTCCAACCTGCAGCTGATCGGCTTCATCCGCGACTATCTGGCCGAACAGGGCGTGGACAGCGAACTGTTCCATAACCCTGAAGGCACCAAGGCCAACCTGTTCGCCACCATCGGCCCCGCTGATGTTGGCGGCGTGGTGCTGTCCGGGCATACCGATGTGGTGCCGGTGGATGGCCAGGCCTGGACGGTCGAGCCGTTTGCCCTGAGTGAACGTGATGGGCGCCTGTATGGCCGTGGTACGGCGGACATGAAAGGCTTCATTGCCTCGGTCTTGGCGGCAGTACCCGCATTTCTTGCGCAGCCGCTGCGCATGCCGGTGCATTTGGCGTTTTCCTATGACGAGGAAGTGGGTTGCCTGGGTGTGCGCTCGATGCTCGCCGCGCTCGAACAGCGGCCTGACAAGCCGCGGCTTTGCCTGATTGGCGAGCCTACTGAACTAAAACCGGTACTCGGCCACAAAGGCAAGCTGGCCATGCGTTGCCAGGTGCATGGCGCGGCGTGCCATTCGGCCTATGCGCCGTATGGTGTGAATGCCATCGAGTATGCCGCCAGGCTGATCGGCAAACTGGGCGAGATTGGTGACGCGCTGGCGCTGCCCGAGCGGCACGACAAGCGCTTTGACCCGCCGTTCTCGACGGTACAGACAGGCACCATCAAGGGGGGTAGGGCGCTGAACATCGTGCCTGAAGAGTGTGCGTTCGACTTTGAGGTGCGTGCATTGCCAGGCTTTGAAGCGCAGACGGTGGCCGATCAGTTGCAGGCCTATGCCGAGGCCGAATTGTTGCCGCGCATGCGCACCGTGAACGCGGCCAGTGCCATTCATCTGGAGCCGCTGAGTGCTTATCCAGGGTTGGCCACACCTGTCGACGGCGAGGCGGCGCGGTTGGTCGCATTGCTCAGCGGGTCGAATGAATTCGGTACGGTGGCGTTCGGCACCGAAGGCGGGTTGTTCGATCAGGCGGGCATCCCCACCGTGGTGTGTGGCCCGGGGAGCATGGAGCAGGGGCACAAGCCGGATGAGTTTGTCAGTGTCGAGCAGTTGCAGGGGTGCGATGCGATGCTGTCGAGGCTGGTGGATTACCTCAGGCAGGATTGAGAAGGGGCCGCACAGCGGCCCCCGGGGATCAGAAGGTCGCTTTGACCTGCAGCCCAACCACCAGCGCGTTGTCGATGTCCTGCCCGGAGAAGGCACCAGGCTCGATGATGTATTGCACATCCGGGCGCAGGTTCAGCCATGGCGTCGCCTGGTAGCCATAGCTCAGCTCGATCAATTGCTCGGCGCTGTCGATGTCCGGGAACTGCTGCCCGGCATTGAACGCGGCATCTTCCAGCACGTCACGGCTGCGCGGATTCGGCACGGCGCGGCCATAACCCAGCGCCACGGTGTCACGCGGGCGGCCTTCGAACGGCTTGTACAGCACCACACCGGCGCCATACCACTTGGTAAATGGCGAGGCTGCCTTGCTCGACGCCGAGTACTGGCCGAAGGCATGCAGGCTACGGCCTGGCAAACCGGCATCGTTCCACACCGCCTGGTCGATCAGCAGGTAATGGCCGCCACGACCGGACACTTCGTCGTCGCTTCCAATGCGTTTGACGTCGGAGCTATCGTAGTAGTAGCCCAGCTTGTATTCACCTGGCAGTTCACCCTGCAGCTTGTACACCAGCTCGACCGGCACCACGGTGCCGGTGGTGTGCTTGGGCCCCAGGTGCCAGGCGCGGCTGGAGTTGCCGTTGCTTTCCGGGTCGACGTTGAACGCCGCCACGCGCAACTGCCACGACGGCGACAGGTCGTACTTCACGCGCACGCCCAGGTGGGCGTTGGGGTAGTTGGTCCAACCGCTGCCACCCGACATGTTCAGCGGGTGCCCGCAGAAGCCGGCGTTCATGAAGTTGCACAGGATGCCGCTGTCCAGGCCGCCGAGGTCGTTGCCCATGGCCATGTAGCCGAGCTTGACGTTGAGCGCCGGGGTGAACAGGGTGCGTTCGTAGCTCAGTTCGGTCAGGCGGGTGTACAGGCCGCCGTAGTTTTCCTGGATCGGCAGGCGGTTGCCCACCAGGTCTTCCGAGGCGCTGTTGCCGCGACGGTCGTTGATGGTCAGCTGGACCTTGCCGCCGTTATCCAGGCCATACAGTTTCGACAGGTCGAACTGCACGCCGAACTTGAGGTTCTGCGAATAGCGCGCCGAGCGGTGCAGGCCACCGTGGGCGTTGTACGCGGTCTCACCGCTGTAGTCGCCAGTGACTTTGATGCCGTCTTCTTCAAGCTGGTGGCGCAGGCCGCCCCAGTCACCGGTCATGGTGCTGCGGGTCATGAGGTCGCCGTCGGCCAGGACGGTGGTGCTGGCCAGGGCCAGCAGAAGGGGGGAGGTGATGCGAATAGCGGATGGCATTGCGGGGTCTCGAATTGATCTTTCAGGGCCTCATCGCCAGCAAGCCGGCCCCCACAAGATCTTTCAACGAACCTGTGGGAGCCGGCTTGCCGGCGATGAAAGCGACGCGTTTTACGGCAGTGCGTAAGAAATCACGTAGTCGCCACGGTCAGTCGACTGGCGGGCGCCGCCGGCAGTGACCACCACGTACTGCTTGCCAGTCTTGGGCGAGACATAGGTCATCGGGCCACCCTGGCTGCCGACTGGCAGGCGGGCCTTCCAGATTTCGTTACCGTTGCTGCTGTCGTAGGCGCGCAGGTAGAAGTCCTGGGTGCCGGCAATGAACACCAGGCCGCCTTGGGTCGACAGGGTGCCACCCAGGGTTGGCAGGCCGATCTTGATCGGCAGGTGCATGCGGATACCAAGCGGGCCGGTATCTTCAACGGTGCCGACCGGTACCTGCCAGGCCACCTGGCGGGTCTTCATGTCGATCGCGGTCAGGGTGCCGAACGGTGGCGCCTGGCAAGGGATACCGGCTACCGACAGGAAGCGGTTCTTGTTCACCGCATAAGGGGTGCCTTTGAGCGGTACGGCGCCCATGCCGGTGTTCAGTGCTTCACCACCGCCAGCGGCCTGGCCTTTGTTCTGCGACGGGATCATCTGGATCCACAGGCCCAGGCGCATATCGTTGACGAAGATGAAACCATGGACCGGGTCGGTGGAAATGCTGCCCCAGTTCATGCCCCCCAGCGAACCGGGGAAGCTCAGCGACAGGTCGGTGCCCGGCGCGGTGTACAGGCCGTCGTAGCGCATCTTCTTGAAGTCGATACGGCACAGCAGCTGGTCATATGGCGTGGCGCCCCACATGTCCGACTCGGTCAGCGTCTGTGCGCCGATCTGCGGCATGCCCACCGATTTGGGCTGGGTCGGGGAGTACGGCTCGTTCGGGATGTTGCTTGGCTTGACCGGAACTTCGTCAACCTGGGTAAGCGGCTTGCCGGTAGCGCGGTCGAGCACGTAGATCTGCCCGGCCTTGGTGCCGATCACCACCGCAGGTACCGACTTGCCGTCGTCCTTGGTGAAATCGATCAGGCTTGGCTGCATCGGCAGGTCGAAGTCCCACAGGTCGTTGTGCACGGTCTGGAACACCCACTTCTCGTTGCCGGTGGTGGCGTCCAGGGCCAGCACCGAAGCACCGTAGGTGTGGTCCAGCTTGCTGCGCTCGACACCGTAGATGTCGGTGGACGAGGAGCCCATCGGCAGGAACACGGTGTTCATCGCCGGGTCGTAGGACATCGGCGCCCAGCTGTTCGGCGTGCTGCGCACATAGGTGCTGCCGTCAGCCGGAGCGTTGCGGTCTTGCGGGTTGCCCGGGTCGAACGCCCAGCGCATGGCACCGGTGAACACGTCGAAGCCACGGATTACGCCGCCTGGCATGTCGGTCTGGACGTTGTCGGCGACACGGCCGCCTACCACCACGGTGGTACCGGCCATCAGCGGCGCGGAGGAGAGCTGGTAGTAGGAGTTCGGTACGTCACCCAGGCCGGCCATCAGGTTGACCTGGCCATTGTTGCCGAAGCCTTGGCAGAACTCACCAGTGTCGGCGTCGACCGCGATCAGTCGACCGTCGATGGTGTTGGTCAGCAGGCGACGCTGGCAGTTGGCGCCAGCCGGTACGCTACCGGCGGTTACCGGCGAGCTGTTTGGCTGAGTTGGCTGAGCCACTGGTGCGGTAGCGTCGAAGTAGGCCATGCCACGGCAACGCTGCCAGACTTTGGACTGGGCGTTGATCTCGTTCTTCCACAGCTCTTTGCCGGTGTCGGCATCGAGGGCGATCAGGTTGTTGTGCGGGGTGCAGATGAACACTTTGTTGCCGACCTGCAACGGGGTCAGCTGGTCTTCAGCACCGTTGCCGTCGCTGATGGCGACGTCACCGGTGTGGTAGGTCCAGGCGACCTTGAGCTTGTCGACGTTGTCGCGGTTGATCTGGTCCAGTGCAGCGAAGCGGCTGCCACCTTCGGTATTGCCATAGTGGGCCCAGTCCTTCTGCTCCTTGCCGGCTTCGACCGGGGTCATGCCCGGGCCTTTGCCGGTAGGTGCGACGCTTGGATGAGCAACGAACATGTTGCCCACAGCGATCACCAGCACCACGGCCAGCACGCCGGCGATGCCGTAGGCACCACGGCCAGTGCTACCGCCATTGGCGCGTACCAGCAGCGGATAGACGAGTGCCACCACCATGCCGATGGCACCGAACATGAACAGGCGCGAGAACAGCGGCCAGAACACCAGGCCGGCGTCGATCAGTGCCCACAGTGCGGTGCCGATCAGGAATGCAGCGTAGAGCCAGGCGCCGGCTTTCTTGCGTCGGGCAATGAGGACGCCGGCGATGGCCATGGCCAGGCCGCCGATCAGGAAGTACCAGGAGCCGCCAAGGCCCGCGAGCTTGACGCCGCCGGCAGCCAGGAGGAGGCCAAGCAGGGCGATGATCACGCCCAAGCCGACCAGGATGATGTTTGTGGCGCCAGAGGCGCGCGGTGTTTCGTTCATGCCAGGGATCTCAGCAGGTGGAATGTGCGCAGTTTAAGCCCTTAGCAAGCTAATTAACAAGTTGGTACATAATGTTCTGAGTCTGATTGTCGCAGGCTTGAACTTGCGGGTTTGTCGCGAAAAGTCTAGATCAGGCAGTGAAAAGTGCATAAAAAGTTCTTGAAACCAGCAGTCAAAAACATCAATGCACCGATAACCTGGAGCCGCGATAGCGTGTGAAGCACAAAAAAAGGAACCGCAACGCCAGGGAGAGAAGCGCTGCGGTTCAAGGGGGGAGCTGCTTAGCGCTGGGTGGCGGTGGCCGTGTTGCCGTTGCCCATCTGGGTGATGGTGGCGGCCTGGTTTGCGCCGCTCTGGTCGACGAACGCCATGTTGCCGGCGGCGCCCTGTGTCACGTAGGCGACGTTGGCGGTATCGGTTTGCTTGATGGTGGCGCTGTTGCCACTGCCGTACAGCTGGGTCGTGAAGCTCTGGTTGGCGTAGCCGGACTGGTCCAGGGTGATGGTGTTGCCGGTGCCGGTGGTGTCGCCGGTGGCATAGTTGTCGATGCCGCGCTGGTCAGCGATCAGGATGTTGTCGGTGCCGTTCTGCTCGAAGTACAGCTCGTTGTTGCTGTCGGCCTGCTTGGTTTCCATTGAGTTGTTGGTACCTTTTTGGCCCAGGGTGGCCAGTTGCAAGGTACCGTTCTGGGTCAGGTTGACGGTGTTTTCGGTGCCTTTCTGGTTGATCACGGCGGTCTGGTCGCTGCCGAACTGCCCGCCAAGTTTCTCGCCCTTCCAGTTGCTGGCCATGACTTTGTTGCCCGTCCCCTGTGTGGTCACGGTCAGGCTCTGGTTATCGCCGGTCTGGTAGGTGAAGTGCAGGTTGCTGGTGCCGGCCTGGGAGATGCTGGTGGTCGAGTTGGTGGTCTCGAACTGATCGGACCAGCTGGCGTTGGATTTGCCTTGTTGATACAGACTGGCAGTATTGTCCTGGCCCAGGCTCTGGTCGATGTAGCCTTCGTTGAGCTGGCCATTCTGGTTGACGGTTGCCTGGCTGCCGACTTGAGTGTCCTGCCAGACTTCCACCGAGTTGCCCGTGCCGTTCTGATCGATGCCTATGAGGCCGCCGGTGCCGTCGCGCTGGTCGCCGTAGGCCCAGTTCTGCTTGCCTTGCTGGTAAATCTCGATATTGCCGTCGTTGTGCGTCAGGTGTTCGGCAGCGGCATAGTTGTCCTGGCCGTCCTGGTTCACCAAGCTCTTGTTGTTGCTGCCGCCGAACAGCTGTTCGACGAAGGCTTCGTTGCGCTGGCCGCTTTGCTGGGTGGTGGCCTGGCCGCCCAGCTGGGTATCCTGCCACACGGTCGAGCGGTTCTCGGCGCCTTGTTGCATCTGCAGCGCCTGGTTGTTTTCACCCAACGACTGGCTGGCGAAGGCGTCGTTGTAGGTGCCCTCGGCTTGCTGGGTGATCAGGCTGCCATTTTCGAACAACTGCTCGCCGTAGCCGGCGTTGTACGAGCCATTGGCGGCCTGGTCGATGTAGCTGGTGCTGGTGTCCTGCACCGCCAGGTGGTTGTTGCCCTTGCCGGTCTGGTTCTGGGTGGCTGCGGCGAAGGGCGCGACGGTCTGGCTTACTTCGGCGATGTTCTGGTTGCCGGTCTGCGACTGGGTCGAGGTGCTGTCATCCGCCATGACCTGGCCGGCCACGGCCAGGAGGATAGCGGCACTTAGGGGAGCAAGCTTGAACATGGTGGTGCCTCCAGGTCTATCGGTATTGAGTGATCTGAACATGCTGGCCATTGCCGGCCTGGGTCACGGAACTGTTCAGGCCCGAGCCGGCTTGCACGATGCTGGCGCTGTTGTCGTTGCCGATCTGCTCGATGCTGGCGTTGTTGCTGGTGCCGCTCTGGCGGATCGACGCGCTGTTGCCATTTCCCTGTTGGCTGATGCTGGCCATCAGGTCACTACCTTCTTGCAGGATGTAAGCTTCCTGCGCGCCCCCGGCCTGGACGATGCGGCCCAGCAGGGCCTGGCCGTTCTGGTCGAGGGCGGCGCGGTTGCCCGAACCCAGCTGCTCGATCACCGCTACCTGGCCGGCACCTGCCGGCAACAGGCGGATGATCACCGGGTCACCGAGGTCGCTGCCGGCCGCAAGGTCGGCGTTGTCCATCAGATCGTCGGCCTGAACCTGGCCAGCGAGGGCCAGGCACAGCAGCAGTGGGGGCATGCGTCTCATGACGTTCTCCTGGCCTTAGCGCACAATGACGTTGACGGTGCGTGTGGTGCCTTGGCTGCTGGTTACGGTTGCCGTAGGAGCGGCAGTCGGGATCATCGTGGTGCTGTTGCCCACTGCCAGGCGCCAGCGACCGGTTATCGGTACCGCGACGGTGCCGAGGACCTGCTCACCCGTGGTGGTGGTCACGCGCACGGTCACCGTGTTGCCGGTGGTGACCGACGAGGTGCCGCTGATGTCCCAGTTGAAACGGTTATTGGAGCGCGCCGTGACCGTTGCCGCGGTGACCGCGAAGGTTTCTGCGGCCGGGCGTGGCGACACGTTGACGGTGACGGTGCCGGGGTTGGACAGCGCACCGAGCGAGTCACGCACCTGGAAGGTGAAGGTGGTGGTGAACGCCGTGGTGACCGTCGCCGGTGGCGTGTAGGTCACCGTGCTGCCGTCGGTGCTGACCGCACCGCGGCCGGTAGCGGGTTGCGTGACGTTGTCGACTACCAATGGTGCGTTGCCTTCCGGGTCGGCGGCGCCTGCCAGTACGTTGATGCTCAGGGGCACGCCCAGTGTCGCGACGGTCTGGGCAGCCACGGTTGGCGGCTGGTTTGGCGCAACGTTCACTGTCACGGTGGCCGGTGTGGACTTCAGGCCCTTGGCGTCCACCGCCTGATAGCTGAAGGTGGCGACCAGGGGTTGTGTGGCGCCGGCGGGCGGGGTGTAGGTGACCGACGTGGTGCCGTTGAGCACAACACCGCCAAGGCCGGTACCCGGTTGGGTCAGGTCGCTGATGGTCAGCGGTACGTCACCGTCCGGATCGCTGTCGTTCTGCAACAGGTTGAGGGTCAGCGGCACACCGACGCTGGTACTGCCGGAATCGGCCTGGGCCAGCGGCGCCTGGTTTTCGGCTTCGATTGGCGCGTTGCCGACCACGATCACCGGTTCCACATCGCTGCCGCCATGGGCGGATTTGATGGTGACAGTCGCAGGCGGCTGGCTGAGGTCGTTGACGGTCAGGCTCTGCAGGGTGCCGGATTTGGACAGGCGGCCGTAGCCTTGGGCAACCAGGTCGGGGACTACCACCTCGTCGCTGGAGCGTGCTTCGATCACCAGGCGCTTGTTGGCCCAGTCGTAGCGGGCAGTGTCCACTTTCACCACGTCTGTCAGCTTGCTCGAAAGTGAGGTAGGGCGTGTGCCGCCGGTAGCCGTGCTGCCGGTTACCACCACTACCGGGGGCGGCGCGGTCTGGCTCAACTGCTGGGTGAAGAACAGCCCGTTGTTATCCGCAAGCAGGCTGAACTGGCAGGGCGAGGGTGGAGTTCCGACCAAGGCCAGGCCATTGCGCATGCATACATCAGCATCGTTCGGCGCTTTGGCGAAGACTTCGACGCGGGTGCCGGCGCCGTTGCGCGAGTAGGTAGCGCGCTCCAGGGTTACCGGCGTTTGCGCACGCTGGTCAAGCACCTTGCCCGACACCGTGAACACATTGGTCTGGATGGCCCCGGCTGGCCCTTCGATGCGTACGAAGTTGGTATTGAACGGGCTACCGGTCACCGCTTCGGTGAGGTTCGGGTCGCCGATGAAGGTTTCGCTGGCACCGGTATCCGGGTTGACTTCGGTATAGGGGCCACCGACCCCGCGCAGCCACGGCCCGAGGTTGCCGTTGAGCGCTCCGCTGAAGTCGCCCGGGGCGCCGATGCCGATGTCGCGGGTGATGTTGATCGCCCGCCGACCGGCTGCGGTCACGTTGACCGTTTCTACACCGTAAGGGTGGGTGATGACATAGGTGCCGGTCGTCGGTACCGAGGCGCGGATGCGGATGCGGGCAAAGCTTTGCTGGTCACCGTCTACCGGGTTTTCCGCGGCGAAAGCGGCTTCTATGCCTGCTACGTAGACTTCCAGTTCATAACCACTGTTGCCCACCTGCGGGATCGAGGTTTCAGCCAGGAACCAGAACATCTCTGGGGGCCAGTTGTCGGGGAATACCAGTGGCAGCGCGTCGTCGTAGACGCCCGGCTCAGGCAGCAGGGTGCACATGTAAGCCGGTGCGCCCGGCGCACCAGGGAAACGGGTGCTGGTAGCGCGCGACTGGCACAGCTCCAGGGACAGGTTGTCGGTGTCCTTGTACCACATCGGGTAACCACCGGTGGCAAAGGTGTAGGGGCCCGGATCGACCTCCGACAGTGCGGCCCAGGCCGCGCTCGTCACAGTGAGGGAGAAACCGGCGGCCAACAGCGCACGGCGTTGCCAAGTGTTCATGCTGCCTCCTTGAAGGCGGAGCCTTTGTCTGTTCATGGCACCAGCACCACGTCTTCGCTGTCGCTACCGCCATTGGCACTGGTGACCTGCACCTTGGCCGGCGGGATGGGCGACAGGGAGGTGCTCAACGTCTTCACCGCACCGCTGCCAGCCAAGTCGCCGATCAGCGCACCGTTGCCGGTGTGGGCGGTGAGGACCGGTGGGCTGGTCTCGTCACTGGTGCTCGCCACCAGGGTCAACTGGCCGCTGGCCAGGCTGAATTCGGCACGGGTGATGGTCACCAGGTCGGTCAACGGCAGGTTGACGGTGGCCAGGCTGCTGGTGGGGATCGCCACACTGTTGTCAGCGGTCAATGTCAGCGAGGCCGGCAACAGCGGGTTGAGGACTGACTGGGCATACCACGCGCCGGTACTGTTGGCTTCGGTCAGGCTCAGATTTGGCGTCTGGCTGGTCAGGGTGACGGTGGCCGGAGGCGGCGGAGCCATCACGAAGACGTCCTGCTGGGCACGCAGGTCGCCGTCCTCGGTGTGCCGCGAATAGGTACTGCGCAGTGGCATCACCGGAGTTGGCCGGGCAACGTCGGAGAGCTTGCCGGAGATCGAGAACAGCTCGGTACGCAGGTCGATGCCACCGGGGCCCTCGATACGCACGTAGTTGGTGTTGTACGGGCTGCCGGTGACGGGCTCTTCCAGGTTCGGGTCGCCGATGAAGCGCTCGCTGCCCTCGGAGTAGGGGCCGTTGACGCTGCGCAGGAACGGCCCCACGTCACCTTTGAGCGCGCCGCTGAAATCACCGGCGCCGGCGATGCCGATGTCGCGGGTCATGTTGATCGCCCGATCGCCTGCGGCGGGCACGTCGAACACGTCGACACCGTAGGGGTGCGTGACGATGTAGGTGCCGGCGGTCGGCACATCGACGCGGATACGGACCCGGGCGAAGCTGACCTGATCACCTTCGACGGGCTCCTCGGCGGCGAACGCCGCTTCGATTGCCGTGCCGTAACTCAGGTCGATGCCGCGGGCGGCATCGACGATGGCGGCGTCGGCGGTGAACCAGAAGGCTTCGTCGGGGAAGTTGCTGGGGAAGACGATGGGTTGGGTGTCGTCGAATACGCCGGGCGTGGGCAGCAGCGTACACATGTACGCCGGTGCCCCCGGGGCGCCGGCAACACGTGAGCTGACGGTCTTGGTCAGGCACAGGTCAAGGGTTCGCCCGTGCGTATCCTGGTACCAGGCGGCAAAGTTGCCATTGGCGGGGTCATAGGGACCGGTGTCGACGGCATACAGCGCTGCCTGTGCCGGGAGCTGGAGCATGCTGGCGAAAATCGCCACGGCCAGCGGAGTGGGTATCGGTCGGTGCATGAGTCATTCCTCCTGCAAACGGGCCCATGGACTTGGGGCGTCTGGGAGGACATCGGCAACAGCCGTGCCAAATGTTTTGAAACAGGCTCAAGGCCCCGGTTCTGCTGAGTTCAAGCTTGGTTTGGGCTGTTTAGTGAGTTATTTCAGGTGGGTTGTGTTCCCCAGGGTTGGGGGATTGGGGATGAGCATTTGCAGGGTGGCGCCAGCAAAGCGAAAGACGCCCGGATGGAGGGGTGACGCCAGGCTAATTCTCACGCACACTGCGGAAAAATCCCAAGCCCGTTGCCCCACCGTAAGAGGGCACTGCCGGAGCAGAAGATGGCGCGACAACACTTACAAAACGCCCGGGATCCCCTGCACCAATTGCACGAGTCACGGCAGGCCCGTCTCAGGCTGGCCAGCGAAGGCGAGCTGCCGCCGGGCATGCTGCGCGACGAAATCGACGCTTCCTGGCGGCGCAGCCTTGGCCATGGCCTGGATTGCCTGCAGGGCGAACAGGTCGGCCTGGGCCTGGAACAAGGCCATGACTTGCGCACGCTGCTTGAGCAAAACAGGCTGCTGGTCGACGCGGTGACCCCCGAGCTGGACTACCTGGTGTCACGCCAGGGCAAGGCCGGCATCATCATACTCGGCGACGCCCAGGCCAATGTGCTGGCCATCGAAGGGCAAAAACATGTGCTCGAGCGCGAAGGCCTGCGCGACCTGCACCCGGGCAGCTGCTGGAGCGAATCGCTGCGCGGCACCAACGCCATCGGCACCGCCGTGGTCGAAGGCCGACCAACGCTGATCAACTGTGGCGAACATTACCTGGACCGGCTAAGCCCGTTCTCCTGCACGTCGGTGCCGCTGCGTGACCCGCATGGTCAGGTGATCGGGGTGCTCGACATCACCCGTGAAGGGGCCATGGCGCAGCCTCAGGACAGCCTGTCGATGCTGATGATGGCCGCCGGCAACATCGAAAGCCGGATGTTCGGCCTGTGCCACCCGGAGCAGATGGTGCTGGCCTTTCACAGCCGCCCGCAATACCTCAACAGTGCCTGGCACGGCCTGCTGGCGCTGAGCCTGGACGGCGAAGTGCTGGCCGCCAATGACAACGCTTGCCAACTGCTGCAGGTGCCACGCCAGGGCCTGATCGGGCGGCGCAGCAGCGACCTGCTGGGCGAACGCTCACCGGCCTTCATCGCGCGCCTCTGGCAGGGCGCGGTGAGCAGCGTGCAGACGGCCAAGGGCGAGTTCTTCTTCCGCGCCTTGCAGCTCCCGCGCCACAGCCACTTGAATGGCGCCAGCGCTCCCGGTAAGCCGGCCCAGGCCAACAAATCACCCGCGCTGGAAGCCTTGGCCGGCGGCGATGCGCGTCTGGCGCGTAACCTGCGCATGGCTCGCCAAGGCCTGGGCAATGGCCTGCCAGTGCTGTTGCTGGGCGAGACAGGCACCGGCAAGGAAGTAGTGGCACGTGCTCTGCACCAGGCCAGTCCTCGGGCCGACAAGGCCTTTGTCGCGGTCAACTGCGCGGCGATTCCCGAAGGGCTGATCGAGTCGGAGCTGTTCGGCTACCGCGATGGCGCCTTTACCGGCTCGCGCCGTGGCGGCATGGTCGGGCGGCTGATGCAGGCCCATGGCGGTACGCTATTCCTCGACGAAATCGGTGACATGCCCCTGGCCCTCCAGGCTCGACTGCTGCGTGTGCTGCAGGAGCGCCGGGTGGCGCCGTTGGGGGCGGGCGACGAGCAGGAGATCGACGTGGCGTTGATCTGCGCGACCCACCGCGACCTCAAGCGCCTGGTGCAGGACCAGCACTTCCGTGAAGACCTCTACTACCGGGTCAACGGTGTGTCGCTGCGCCTGCCGGCACTGCGCGAACGCGACGACCTGGCATTGATCATCGAAGGTCTGCTGGAGAAGGCCGGCGCCAAAGCGGTGAGCCTGGATCCTGCGTTGGCGGCGCTGCTTGCAGGCTTCGACTGGCCGGGCAACATCCGCCAGCTGGAAATGGTGGTGCGTACTGCCCTGGCCATGCGCGAAGACGGCGAGCAGGTGCTGACCCTCGATCACCTCACCGACTGCCTGCTTGACGAGCTGGCCAGCGGCAGCGCGCCCTCAGGGAACTTGAAGGACACCGAGCTAGAACTGATCCGCAACGCCTTGGCGCGCCATCACGGCAATGTTTCGGCCGCTGCCGAGGCCCTGGGCATCAGCCGGGCGACCTTGTACCGCAAACTCAAACAGTTGCGGGGCTGACATGGGCAGCTTGTTCTCGAGGCTGGTGGAGTCCAGCGATCCGGTGCTCATGCGCCAGGCTCTGGCCTGGCTGTATGGTTTCGTGCGCCCGCACTGGCGTGCCATCGGTGTGTTGCTGGGATTGTCCCTGGGCGCGTCGCTGCTCGCTCTGGCGCAACCCTGGCTGGTAAAAACGCTGATCGACGAAGGCCTGTTGGCCAAGGATTATCAGACCCTCTGGCACATGGCGGCGATCATGATCGCCGCCGGCCTGCTGGGCACCGTGCTGGCCGGCGTCAACCGCTACCTGCATACGCGGCTGTCCGGGCGTATCCTGTTTGCTCTGCGCGACGATCTTTACCGTCACCTGCAGCGGCTGTCGCCGACGTTCTACGGGCGCCGGCGCACGGGCGACATCCTTTCCCGGCTCGATGGCGACGTCGCCGAGATCCAGCGCTTCGCCGTGGACTCGCTGTTCTCGGCGGTGTCCGCGGTGATCGGCCTGGTCGGCGCGGTGGCCCTGATGCTGATGCTGTCGTGGCAACTGTCGCTGCTGCTGGCGCTGCTGATTCCGGTCGAAGTGCTGTGGCTGCGCTGGATGCGGCGCAAGGTCGAGCGCGAGGTGCGCAGCCTGCGCGAGCGTTCGGCGGATGTCTCGTCGTTCCTGGTCGAGACCCTGCCGGCGATGAAATTCATCCAGGCCGCCGGGCAGCAAGGCCGGGAGGCCGGACGCCTGGATCAGCTTGGTCAAGGCTACATGCGCCAGTTGCTCAAAGTGCAGGTCACCGAGTTCTTTACCCAGGCGATCCCTGGCACGCTGACCTCGTGGTGCCGCGCCTGTGCCTTTCTGGTCGGCGGCTGGTGGGTGATCCAGGGCACCTGGCAACTGGGCGCGCTGATTGCCTTTTCCACTTACATGGGCATGGCCGTCGGCCCGGTGCAGAGCCTGTTGGGGCTGTATGTGGCGGTGCAGCGCATGGCGGTGAGCCTGGGGCGAGTGATGGAGCTCAAGCAGGAAGCCGTTGCAGTGCATGAGGCGCTTGTACCAAGGCCGATGCCGGAGGGGCCGGGCGAGCTGCGCCTCGAAGCGGTTTGCTTTGCCCATGACGGCCGACAGGGTGCGGTGCTCGACACTGTCGATGCCTGCCTGCCAGGGGGCCTCAAGGTCGCGATCAGCGGCGCCTCTGGGGTTGGCAAGTCGACCCTGATCGACCTGCTGCAGCGCTTCTACGACCCTGATGCCGGGCGCATCCTGCTGGACGGCGCGAACTTGCGTGAACTCGACCTGGCGGCTGTGCGCCAGCGCATCGCGGTGGTCAGCCAGGACATCGTGCTGTTCCGTGGCACCCTGGCGCAGAACCTCGCCTACGGCGTGCCCCAGGCCAGCCGCGAGGCGCTGGAACAGGTGGTGCGCCTGGCGCACCTGGAAAGCTTGGTGGCCAGCCTTCCGATGGGCCTGGATGGCCTGCTCGGCGAGCGCGGCCAGCAATTGTCCGGTGGCCAGAAGCAACGGATCGCCATTGCTCGCGCGGTGCTCCAGGCACCATCGATCCTGGTACTGGACGAAGCCACCTCGGCGGTGGACGAAGCCACCGAGCGCGAAGTGATCGCCGCGATCGACGAATTGTTCGCCGGCCGTACGCGCATTCTCATCAGCCACCGCGCTTCGACCCTGGCCGATGCCGACTTGCACCTGCACCTGCAGGGTGGGCAGTTGCATGTTTTGCCCCAGGAGGCCATCAAGCATGGCCAATAAGGTGATGGTCGGGCTGATCGACAGTGGCTGCACGGCGGCACAAGCCCGGGCGCTGCACGGCGCACGTCGATTCTGGCTGGAGGAAGGCATGCTGCGCGAAGGCGCGCTGCAGCCGGACCGCCTGGGGCATGGCAGTGCCGTGCTGGCTAGCCTGCAAGCCGAAGCTGGCAGGGTGCCGCTGCTGCTGGCCCAGGTGTTCAGCGAGCAAGGCAGTACCAGCGCCTTGCAGGTGGCCGCAGCGTTGTTGTGGCTGGCCGAGCAGGGCGCCACCTTGATCAACCTAAGCCTTGGGCTGCAGCAGGATCGGGCGGTGCTGCGCCAGGCCTGTGCCGAGGTGCAGGCCGCCGGGTTGTTGCTGTGTGCATCGAGCCCCGCACAGGGTGCGGCGGTCTATCCGGCCAGCTACCCAATGGTGGTTCGCATCACCGGTGATGCCCGCTGCGCACCGGGCCAGTGGTCATGGCTAGGCAGTGCCCAGGCCGACTTTGGCGGCCATGTCGGCGAACCTGGCATGGCCGGCGCCAGCCTGGGCTGCGCGGCCGTTACCGGGCGCATCGCCGCCCTCATGCAGCAACAACCCGACCTGGACCGCCAGCAACTGCTGGCCTGGTTGCAGGCCCACGCGAGTTTCACAGGCCCCGAGCGGCGAGGGGCAGGGGATGCCTGAACCGCGCATTCTAGTGTTGGGCGCAGGCCCGGCAGGTACCGCCACTGCCCTTGGCCTGCGGCGCCTGGGCTATCCGGTGACCGTGGTGAGCGACTGGCGGCGCTTCGCGGCGCTCGAAGGGGTATCCCAGCGGGTCCTTGAAGGTCTGCGTAACGCCGGCCTGGGGGGAGCTTTGGCAGAGGCGGCGATGCCGGCGACCCGCGAGGTGCGCTGGAACGGTCAGCACCTGCAACTGAACCAGGAGTTCCTGCTCGACCGGCAGTGCTTCGACCGTGCCCTGCGCCGGGATCTGGAGCGGGCCGGGGTGACGGTAATCGAGGGGCGTATACGCGACGTCATGCACAAGGGCGTACATTGCGTCGGCCTGGACGATGGGCAGGTGCTGCAGGCCGAGTTCCTGGTCGAAGCGCGTGGCCGTCAGGCACCGCTGGCCGCAGACCGTTTGCGCGGACCGGAGACGGTCAGCCTGTTGAACCTCTGGCAGGGTGAACCCGGGGCGCCGGCGTCGGCCGTGGAGAGCCTGGATGAGGGCTGGGCGTGGATGGCCAGGCGCGCCGATGGCCGCTGCTACTGGCAGATCACCCTGGATGCTGTCGGGTTGCCGGGCAAGGCAGCTTTACCTGAGTACTGCGCCGAGCGCCGCCGTGGCTCCGCGTTGGCGGCCGAGCTTTTTGGCGTACAGGCGTTCGAGCCTGCACAAGTGCACGCACGCAGCAGCACGGCGATTCTCGCGGGCGACTGCGTGGGGGACGGCTGGATACGGGTGGGCGATGCTGCCATGGCGGTTGATCCACTATCGGGGAATGGGATTTTCCAGTCGCTGTCTTCGGCATTGCAGGCACCTGTGGTGATCAATACCCTATTGCGCCGGCCCGAGCGGGCGGCGCTGGCGCGGCAGTTTCATCAGCAGCGTGTTGAGCAGCTGTTCATGCGCTTTGCCCGGATTGGCCGGGACTTCTATGGTCAGGAGCAGCGCCGCGTCGGGCAGCCGTTCTGGGCGCGCCGGCAAGTTTGGCCGGATGCGCAGCCGTTGCACCTGGCGGCGGATTGGCAGGCGGTGCGGGTGGCGCGGCGGCCGGTGTTGCGTGAGGGCCTGGTGGATGAGGCCGAGGTGGTGGTGACGGCAGATCAGCCGCTGGGGGTTTGGCATTTGCAAGGCGTGGAGCTGGCACAGGTGGTGCGGGCGTTGCAGGCTGGCCAATCAGTGGATGAGGCCTTGCGCAGTCATCCCCAGGTACAGCAGGCGATGTTACGCCGCTGGCTGGCAGAACAGGGTTACTGTTGAGAGCTTGGGGCCGCTTTGCGGCTCATCGGGATTGGCGCTACCACATCGGCAGCAGCGCCTTGTACCGCGAAAGGGCTGCGCAGCAGCCCCAGCAGGCAGGATCAGAAGAAGGTCCCGACCAACAACTGCATATAGGTACCGGTATCCCGGCTGCCCATCTGCGTCCCGCCATTCGCCGCACTACGCTCCGGCTTATAGAACCCCACCAGCGGGCTGATCAGCAGGTGCTCGTTGACCATCCACTCCACGTACACATCCAGCTCCCTTGCACCCAGGTTGCCGTGGTCGGTGTCGAGCGTATCGAAGTCGAAGTACAGCGCCCCGACCGTCAGATCGTCCCGTGGCTTGGCCTTGAGCGCCACGTGATGCACCTGGCTGTTGCTGTTGAATGGCCCGGCATAGTTGGCCGCCACTTCACCCTGGAACCAGGTGCCGTAGCCGCGGCTCAGGCCGTAGAACAACGGGTCGAAACTTTCCGAGAAACGGCTGTAACGGTAGGTGGCGGTAGGTGTCCAGGGCAGTTCCGAGAAGGTCCAGTTACTCTCCAGGTACCAGGCGTTCTCACGTCCGCCGCTGCGGTCTTGGGTGACGTATTCGCCAGCTAGCTCCAAGTCCTCGACACCCAGGTTGCCACGCCCGCGCAGGCTGACCGTGTCCATGCCGTCGCGATGTTCCAGGCCCAATATCCGCGCGTAGCGCTGGTCGACGTCAAGGCCATGGATCCAGCTCAGGCCGACGGTGCCGGCGTCGGCGACATGCTCGATATTGGCCACCGCCAGCGACGTGTCAGCCTGGAAGTGGTTGTCGGACTTGAGCCACATCAGGTCGCCCCGCCAGCCTTGCTTGCCACCCAGGCGCAGTACGCCGGTGCGGTCGAAGGCCTTGCGCGCCGCCAGGTAATAGGCGCCGCCACGGTCGAAGTTGGCGCCCAGGTCGACGTTGCCAAGGTTGACCGGATCGCCCTGGATCAGGAAGCCGTCACCTAGGGTCACCACCTGACGGCCGCCGGAGAGGTCCACACCATTTTCGCCCAGCGCCGGGAACAGATTGGCCGAACGCCAGCCCAGATACAGGTCTTCGATGGCCGTGCGGCGCTCGTCGCCGAGGGTCAGGCCGGCGGCATCGCCATCGCCCCAGGTGGCCGAACTGACCAGGCTGAAGGCCCCGTACAGGTCGCCGCTGTCGGCCAGCGTCTGGCTGCCGCTCAGGCCGTACTTGACGTAGCCCTCGCGCCAGTCGCTGCTGCCGGGCTGGCGGTTACCGGCCTGGTTGTAGCTCTCATCGCTGTGGAAGACGCCGAACAGGGCTTCGAGGTCGGCGTTGAGGGTGGTGCCGTTGTGGTTGTAGAGCTCGCGGGCCTGGGTGAAGGGGGTAGTGAGCAGCAATGCCAAAGTGCAGGCGAGTTTGTGTTTCATGGTGTGCTCCATGTTTTTCTTGTTGTGGTCTGGTGTTGCTTGTACCGACCCGTTCGCGGGTGAACCCCAAACAGGGAGTGCGCAGGTCCCAAGGCCGGTACAGGTGCAAAGTCAGAGCCTGATCAGCACCGACTTCAGCTCGGTGTAATGCTCGATAGCGGCCGCGCCCATCTCACGGCCAACGCCCGACATCTTGTAGCCCCCGAACGGCAGGGCCGGATCCAGCGCACTGTGGCAGTTGACCCATACCGAGCCCGACTTGATGCGCGGGATCATCCGGTGCACCGCAGCCAGGTCGTTGGACCAGATGCTGGCACCCAGGCCGTAGGGGTTGTCGTTGGCCATGCCGATCACTTGGTCGAGGTCATCGAACGGCATCGCTACCAGCACTGGGCCGAAGATTTCTTCCTGCACCAGGCGATGGCGCTGGTCGACGTCGACGATCACCGTCGGCTTGACGAAATAGCCCGGGCCAAAGCCTTCACCACCGCAAGCAATGGTCGCGCCCAGCTCGCGGCCGAGCTTGATGTAGCCGGTAACACGGTCCTGCTGCTTGGCCGAGATCAGCGGGCCCATCTGCACGGCCGGGTCCAGGCCGCTGCCCAGCTTCATGCCATTGGCGATGCCGGCGATGTCGGCTACCACGTTGTCGAAGTGCTTACGGTGCACGTACAGGCGCGAACCCGCGCAGCACACCTGGCCCTGGTTGAAGAAGATCGCCGTGGCGGCGCCGGCGGCGGCTTGTTGCAGGTCGGCGTCGGGCATCACGATGGTCGGTGACTTGCCGCCCAGTTCGAGGGTGACCCGGGTCATGTTCTCCATCGCCGCCTTGCCGATCAGCTTGCCCACTTCGGTGGAGCCGGTGAAGGTCAGCTTGTCCACGCCGGGGTGGCGGCTCAGCGCCGCGCCGGCATTGAGGCCGGTGCCGGTGATGACGTTGAGCACACCGGCCGGGTAGCCGGCTTCGTCCACCAGTTCGGCGAGCTTGAGCGCGGTCAGCGGGGTTTCGTCGGCAGGCTTGAGCACCACGGTGCAGCCGGTGGCCAGGGCCGGGCCGAGCTTCCAGCAGGCCAGTAGCAGCGGGAAGTTCCAGGCGACGATGGCGCCCACCACGCCCACCGCTTCGCGGCGCACGAAACCATGGAACTGGTCATTGGGCATCAACGGCATTGAGGCCTCGACGGTGCTACCCTCGATCTTGGTGGCCCAACCCGCCATGTAGCGCAGGAAGTCGATGGCCAATTGCACGTCCATGACCTTGGCCACGACGGCGCTCTTGCCGTTGTTCAAGCACTCCAGTTCGGCCAGCTGCTGCGCATCTCGCTCCATCAGGTCGGCCAGGCGCCACAGCAGGTTCTGCCGCTCGCGCGGGCGCATGCGGCTCCAGGGCGAGTCGTCGAAGGCCTGGCGGGCGGCGCGTACGGCGCGGTCGACGTCCTCCTGCTCGGCGGCGGGCACTTCGCCGAGAACTTCACCGGTGGCCGGGTTGCGGAACGATAGGGTGCGACCGCAGGCGGCGTCCTGCCAGTCGGCGCCGATGCGCATCTTCAGCTTGCGCTCGAGGAAGGCGCGGGTGACGGGCAGGATGGGCAGTTCGGAAAGCATGGGGCGGTGCCTCTTGTCATTGGATGTGCCGGGCATTGGCGCAATGGGCGTGCCAAGTAGCCTCAACAGGCGCAAACGCTTGAGCCGCCTTGGGTTTGCCAAGGCGCAGGTTGGCGATTGCGTGGCTGCGCTGTTGCACTTTGAGACGGTGTGAGACGGTGGTGAAACAGTGTCTGGGTGGCTCCATCGCTGGCAAGCCGGCTCCGGCAGGTCTAGAGAACTCCGGGGGAGTTGCGGGCGCTGGCGTGCCAGCGATGGCCTGCACAACTGGCCCTGTCTCATGTTGATACAGCCTGTCGCGAAATGGCACGGTCCAACTCGCCCCCAGTACCGCGCTGGCGGTCCAGGAAACCGACTAAAAGACTGAAATACAAAGATTTATCAGCATGTGGCACAGTTTCTGTATCACAACTGCCACATGCACACCTGCTGTACCAAAGCGTGCGAAAACGATAAGAACAACAACCGTGGAGGTCTGACCTTGAAGACGACTCGACTCCGGCGGCATGCGGGCAAACTGGCGCTTGTCGCCGCCGCACTGCTGGGCACCCAGGCCATGGCGGCCGAGCAGGGTGCGACCCTGTTGCAGAACAAGTGCATGGGGTGCCATATCCCCGAGGGCAACGATACCTACAGCCGCATCAGCCATCAGCGCAAGACGCCCGAGGGTTGGCTGATGAGCATCGCCCGCATGCAGGTGATGCACGGCCTGCAGATCAGTGACGACGACCGCCGCACCCTGGTCAAGTACCTGGCCGACCAGCAAGGCCTGGCGCCGAGCGAAACCGACGGCGTGCGCTACGCCATGGAGCGCCGCCTCAATACCGTCGAGCATTTCGACACCCAGCTCAGCGAAACCTGCGGCCGCTGCCACTCCGGTGCCCGCGTGGCCCTGCAGCGCCGTCCGGCGCAGGAATGGGAGCACTTGGTCAACTTCCACCTCAGCCAATGGCCGTCGCTGGAATACCAGGCCCAGGCCCGCGACCGTAATTGGCTGGACATCGCCCTGAAACAGGTGGTACCGGAGCTGGCCAAGCGCTTCCCGCTGGAAAGCCCGGCTTGGGCTGAATGGCAGAAGGCCAAGCCCAAGGCCGATACTTTGCCGGGGCAGTGGGCTTTCAGCGGCCATATGCTCGCCAAGGGCGATGTGCGTGGGGTGATGACCGTCAGCCCCGACCAGGGCGATACCTTCAAGGTCGACGTCAAAGGTATCTACGCCGACGGCACGCCGTTCAACGGCAGCGGCTCGGCGATCCTCTACAACGGCTACGAGTGGCGCGGCAATGTCAAGATCGGCGAGGCCAGCCTGCGCCAGGTTTTCGCGGCACTCGATGGCGAGATGAAAGGCCGCATGTATGAAGCCGATCATGATGAGCGCGGGCTTGACTTCACCGCAGTGAAGGAGGGCAAGGCACGCTTGCTGGCGGTGCAACCGCAGTTCATCAAGGCCGGCGGCGAAAGCGAGATCAGCCTGGTGGGCACCGGCCTGGACGGTAAGCCGGACCTGGGCGCAGGTGTCGAAGTGACCGAAGTGCTGGAACAGACCCCCACCCTGGTGCGGGTCAAGGCGCGCGCTGCGGCCGACGCTAAGCCAGGGCAGCGTGAAGTGGCGGTGGGCGCGCTGAAGGGCGTCAAGCTGGCGGTGTACGACAAGGTCGAGGAAGTGAAGGTGGTACCGGCGTTTTCCATCGCCCGTATCGGCGGAAACGGCGCCTCGGTGCCGAAAGTCCAGGGCCGCTTCGAGGCCGAAGCCTGGGGCAAGGACGCCAGCGGCCAGCCGCTGCGCATCGGCTATCTGCCGGCGACCTGGAAGGTCGAGCCGTTCAACGAGCGGGCGGTCGAAGACGAAGACGTCAAGTTCGCCGGACAGATGCAGGCCGACGGAGTGTTCGTGCCAGGCGGCGCGGGGCCGAACCCGGCGCGCAAGATGATGACCAACAACGCCGGCAACCTGAAAGTGATCGCCACCCTGGCTGACGGCGGCCAGACGGGCGAGGGGCACATGATCGTTACTGTTCAGCGCTGGAACAACCCGCCTTTGCCTTAAGGGCCGGTTGCCAGGCGCATATCTAACGGATCGATTACTCGGAGGTCGCCATGGGCGCACTACTGAACCTGGTCGAGCGTAACCTGCACGAAGTGCAGGTCGACGCCGACCGCATGCTGTTCCATATCCCCAGCAGTTCGCTGTTCGCCGCCGATGCGGTGACCGGCGGCATCATCGACACCCTGCGCCAGCAAGGTTGCAGCGCCGAGGAGCTGACCCAGCGTCTCGGCCAGCGGTTCGCCGGCCAGGACATCCAGGAAACCCTGCGCGAGCTGATCGCCCTGGAGCTGGTCAGTGACGGCTCGCCGCTGACCCCGGAAATCGCCCTCAAGCAGGTCGAGCGCACCGCACTCAACACCGTGGTGCTGAACGTCAACACCGGCTGCAACCTGAGCTGCACCTACTGCTACAAGGAAGACTTGGACAAACCGTCCGCCGGCAAGAAGATGAGCACGGCCACTGCCGAAGCTTCGGTGGAGATGCTGCTCAAGGAGTCCCCCGACGAACAGCGCTACAGCGTGGTGTTCTTCGGCGGCGAGCCGTTGTCCAACCGGCCGCTGATCGAGCACATGGTGGCCTACTGCGAGCGGCGCTTCGCCGAGGCGGGCAAGCAGGTGGAGTTCATCATGACCACCAACGCCACGCTGCTCACCGAAGAGACCGTCGACTGGCTGAACGCCCACCGCTTCGGCCTCTCGGTGAGCATCGACGGACCCAAGACCGTGCACGACCGCAACCGCATCACCGTGGGCGGGCAGGGCACCTATGACGTGGTGCGGCGCAAGGCCGACATGCTGCTGTCGCGCTACACCAGCCGCCCGGTCGGCGCGCGGGTGACCCTGACCCGCGGCATCACCGATGTCGAGACCATCTGGAACCACTTGTTCAACGAGATGGGGTTCGCTGAAGTCGGCTTCGCCCCGGTCACCTCCGGCGACATGGCCGACTTCAACCTCACCGGCGATGAGCTGGTCGAAGTCTTCGCCAACATGAAGGCGCTGGGCCGCCGTTACCTGGAAGCCGCCCTGGAGCACCGCAACATCGGCTTCTCCAACTTGCACCAGCTGATCACCGACATTCACGAGGGTCACAAGAAAGCCCTGCCGTGCGGCGCCGGGTTGAAGATGCTGGCGGTGGACCACGAGGGAGAGCTGAACCTTTGCCACCGCTTCACCGGCTCTAGCCTGCCGACCTTCGGCAACGTGCACCAGGGCGTCAAGCAGGCGCAGCTCAATGACTTCCTGTCCCAGCGTCTGGACCGCAGCAACACCGGTTGTGAGAGCTGCCGCATCCGCAACCTGTGCTCCGGCGGCTGCTACCACGAGAGCTACGCACGCTACGGCGACCCGCAGCACCCGACCTACCACTATTGCGAGCTGATGCGCGATTGGGTCGACTTCGGCATCGAGGTCTACAGCCGCATCATGGCCGCCAACCCGGCCTTCATCGATCGCTACATTACCCCGCGGAAGGCGCACTGACATGAAGCACTTGAAGCCCCTCAACAACAAGGCGCGCATCCTTGAGCAGGCCGCCGCCGAAGATCGCGTCGAAGAAGTCATGGCCATGAGCGCGGTAGCCGGGTGCACCGCCACCACCGACCCAGGCTGGGAAGTCGACGCCTTTGGTGGTGTCAGCTCGCTGTGCCAGCCGATGGAAGCCGACCTGTATGGCTGCTCCGACCCTTGCTGGTGGCCGGCCCAGGTGCCGGACATGATGAGCACCTACCAGGACTGGAACGCCCAGGCGACCAACTCCCAGGATGACTGGCGCAACCTCGGCACCGTGTTCCCGAAAGACAAATGACCGGCCCAACAAGAATGACAAGGGGAAACCGCATGAAACCTGGACTTTGCGCGCAGCTCGCGCTCACCGTCGCCGCCACGGCCTGCACCTGGGCGGTACAGGCCGATGATACCGGGCCCGCCCTCAAGGCCGGCAAGGAATACCTGATCGCCACCAACTACCCGAACAACCTGCACGTGGTCGATGTAGCCAGCGACACGCTGTACAAGAGCTGCCGCATGCCGGATGCGTTCGGCCCTGGCACCGCGATGATGGCGCCGGACAACCGCACCGCCTATGTGCTCAACAACCACTACGCGGACATCTACGGCATCGACCTGGACACCTGCAAGACCACCTTCCACGCTAACCTGTCCAGCGTGCCCGGCGAAGTCGGCAAGTCGATGTACTCGTTTGCCATCAGCCCTGACGGCAAAGAGGTGTATGCCACGGTCAACCCCAGCCAGCGCCTGAACGACCACTACGTGGTCAAGCCGCCGCGCCTGGAAGTGTTCCGTACCGCCGATGGTGTCGACGCCAAGCCGGTGCGCACCTTCCCGATGCCGCGCCAGGTGTACCTGATGCGCGCCGCCGACGACGGCAGCCTGTTCGTGGCCGGGCCGGATATATACAAGATGGACGTCAAAACCGGCAAGTACGAGGTGGCGCTGCCCTTGCGCACCTGGAACCGCAAAGGCTACAGCGCACCTGATGTGCTGTACTTCTGGCCGCACCAAAGCCCGCGCCATGAGTTCTCGATGCTCTACACCATTGCCAGGTTCAAGGACGACAAGCAGGACCCCACTACCGCCGAGCTGCTGTACGGCTACCTGAGTGTGGATCTCAAGACAGGCAAGACTCACACGCAGGAGTTCGCTGACCTGACCGAGCTGTACTTCACCGGCCTGCGCTCGCCAAAGGACCCGAACCAGATGTATGGCGTGCTCAACCGCCTGGCGCGGTACGATATCAAGGAGCGCAAGCTGATCAAGGCGGCTAACCTTGAGCACACTTACTACTGTGTGACCTTCGACAAGAAGGGCGACAAGTTGTACTTGGGTGGCACGTTCAATGACCTGGCGGTATTCGACCCTCAAACACTCGAGAAGGTGAAGAACATCAAGTTGCCGGGCGGGGACATGTCCACTACCACGCCGCAGGTATTTGTCAGGTAGTTTGTGTTGGCCCAGTTGCCGGCAAAACCGGCGACTGGGCCGGTTCCACCACCACAAGAATAACAAGAGAGCACCCATGACCCAGCCAAGCTACAGCCAGGGCGACCTGGGCAAGGCCTTGCTTAGCCAATGCATCGGTGACGCTTTCGACGCCACTGTCAACCGCTTCCCCGACCGCGAGGCGCTGGTCGTGCGTCACCAGGCCCTGCGCTACACCTGGCAGCAACTGGCCGACGCCGTCGACCGGCACGCCCGTGCGCTCATGGCCCTGGGCGTGCAACCGGGTGAGCGCGTGGGCATCTGGGCACCCAATTGCGCCGAGTGGTGCATCACCCAGTTCGCCAGTGCCAAGGTCGGCGCGATCCTGGTCAATATCAACCCGGCTTACCGCGCAACCGAGCTGGAGTACGCTCTGGGACAGTCGGGCTGTCGGTGGGTGATCTGCGCCGATGCTTTCAAGACGTGCGACTACCACGCCATGTTGCTGGGCCTGATCCCGGAGCTGGCGAACAGCCAGCCCGGCGCATTGGCCTGTGAGCGCTTCCCGGAACTGCGCGGGGTAGTGAGCCTTGCCATTGCGCCACCGTCAGGCCTGCTTGCCTGGCATGACCTGCAGGCCCGTGCCGACGCCGTGAGTGCTCAAGCTCTGGCCGAGCGCCAGGCACAATTGCAGCCTGGTGACCCGATCAATATCCAGTACACCTCGGGCACCACCGGCTTCCCCAAGGGCGCCACACTCAGCCACAGCAACATCCTCAACAACGGCTACATGGTCGGCGAAAGCCTGGGGTTGACCGAGCACGATCGCCTCGTCGTACCGGTGCCGTTGTACCACTGTTTTGGCATGGTCATGGCCAACCTTGGCTGCATGACCCACGGCACCACCCTGATCTACCCCAACGATGCCTTTGATCCGTTGGCCACCTTGCGGGCCGTAGCCGAGGAAAAGGCCACCGCACTGTATGGCGTGCCGACCATGTTCATCGCAGAACTGGACCACCCGCAGCGCGGTGCCTTCGACCTGTCGAGCCTGCGCACCGGGATCATGGCCGGCGCCACGTGCCCTATCGAAGTGATGCGCCGAGTGATCGACGAGATGCACATGGCCCAGGTGCAGATTGCCTACGGGATGACCGAGACCAGCCCGGTATCGCTGCAGACCGGCGCCAACGACGATTTGGAGCGCCGCGTGACCAGCGTCGGCCGCACTCAGCCACGGCTTGAAAGCAAGGTGATCGATGCCGACGGCAATACCGTACCGCGGGGCGATATAGGTGAGCTGTGCACCCGTGGCTACAGCGTGATGCTGGGCTACTGGAACAATCCCGAGGCCACCGCCGAGAGCATCGATGGCGAGGGCTGGATGCACACCGGTGACCTGGCCGTGATGGACGAGCAGGGGTATGTGCGCATCGTCGGGCGCAGCAAAGACATGATCATCCGCGGGGGCGAGAACATTTACCCACGTGAGCTTGAGGAGTTCTTCTTTACCCACCCGGCTGTGGCCGACGTGCAGGTGATCGGTGTGCCGTGCAGCAAGTATGGCGAGGAGATCGTCGCCTGGGTGCGGTTGCACCCGGGGCATCAGGTCGCTTCAGACGAGTTGCGCGAGTGGGCGAGGGCGCGGATCGCGCATTTCAAGGTGCCCAGGTACTTCCGTTTCGTCGATGAATTCCCCATGACCGTGACCGGCAAGGTACAGAAATTCAGGATGCGCGAGATCAGTATCGAGTCGCTGCCTGAGCAATGATTTGCTCAATGATGACTCTATCGCCGGCAAGCCGGCTCCCACAGGTACCCACCGCTCTCAAGGCATTGGTGGCACCCGCAGGAGCCGGCTTGCCGGCGACAGGATTGGTGCGGTTGGCAATGGCTCAGCCCTGCAACAGCTCAGGGCTGTTGAAATTGCTCAAGCGTGGGTCACCTTCGGGGCATTCCAGGGCCTGCACCGGCCCCAGCAACAGGGCCTTCTGCAAGCTCCGCTCTCCAGCCGCCCAGGCCTGCTTCAGCAGCGGCAGCAGCCTGCGCGGCAGCACGCTGAACATCGGTTGCCAATACTCACCCTGACGCACCATGGCCGCACAGTCATTGGCCACTGCCAACTGCAGCAAATCCTCGATCAACCCTCGCTCAATCAGTGGCGCATCACAAGCCAGCACCACTACCCATTCATGCTTGGCCGCTGTCAGCCCGGCGATCACCCCGGCCATTGGCCCAGGGAAGTCTGCCTCGGCGTCGCACACCAGTTGATCGGCAAACGGCCGATAAAGGTCCTGGTTGCGATTGCAGGAGATCACCACATCGTCACTCAGTGCCCGCACCACTTGCTGCACATGCGCCACAAGCGGTTCGTCACGCCATCTCACCAGCCCTTTATCACGACCGCCCATGCGCTGGCCGCGACCGCCGGCGAGGATCAGGATAGATAGGAGAGGCATCGGTACCGCTCGATAAGCTGTGTAATGCTTCTGCACCTCGGGGTCATCCAGGCTTTCGTACCTGATGTTTTCCTTGTCCAGGCCATCAAGTCCTTTGATTGTGCCAAGGATTTCTGGCCACTGGCTTCTGTCTGAAACCTCTATCACGAAGGGTTTCAGGTAATGGTCGAGATGGCCTTTGGAGGGTTGGTTGATCTCAGCGCTCAAGGCGGTCAGGTATTGTTCTTTGGTCGTTCGAGACCAATCAATGGCGAACCCGGCCCTGTGGCAAAGCTCCATGAACACCAGCAGGATGGCCCGACCATTACCATCCAGAAAAGGGTGGGCATCGGCGAGCAAGCCAAGCACTTCCCCGGGTTGCTGTCTGAAACGCTCGCTATCCTGACCAAGTCTCAAGGCGTGGGAGGCCCAATGCCTGATCTGATCAGGAGGGCAAAACGCTGTGTGGCGTGGGTCGGAGTCGGTTCCCTTGAATACCGCGAGCCTGGGCGCAACTTCGGCGCGGTCCCTGCCGGCCCAGGGATAGAAGTCGGAGAACAGCAGTGCATGCAGTTCAAGCAGGGTTTCATAGGTAATGCGCGTGGGCGCAGCGAGCAGGGCAATGGCCTCCTCGAGGCTTGCCTCGAAGGCCAGATGCTCCATTTTCTTGATTTGTTCGGGGTCTTTGAACTTGAAAGCATTACGCAGGTAGCCTGCGGACTCATAGTCATCAAAGGGGTCGAAAATCATGCGCTGAGGTTACGTCCGCTGCCAGAACACGATTGTTCGCGCAGGTAACTGGCTTCCAGCTGCAGAATCTGCTGCTTGGTCAAAATGCCTTGCTTCTTGAGGGACACGAGCATTCTCTCGATGGTATCGAGTGCAACGACATCACCAGAGAGCCGGGTAATCGTGCTAGCCAAGTCGCTGAAACGATCCTTGCCGCCAGTCACGCCATGCTGCTTTGCGAGTTCCTGGATTTGGCTTCTGATACTGATATCGTGAGCTTGTTTCATTTCAGGGCCTCCACCGATGCAAGCAATATTAACATAGCGAGTTTCAAGCGCATGGGTTGCTTCATTGCAGCGTGCCGTTTAACACCCACGGGTTTGCGAGCCGCGGATAGTGCAAGGTCTGGCCTGACATTGTTGCCAGTCATGCAGGCCAGACCTCGCGTGGTTTTATCACACGACTACATGTTTAGCGTCGACCGCGTTCCGCTTGTCACGGCGCTGCGCCAAACGCATCACCACTACAAAGAACACCGGCACGAACACCACCGCCAATGTGGCGCTGAGCATCCCGCCGATCACCCCGGTGCCGATCGCCTGCTGGCTCGCCGAGCTGGCGCCGGTGGCGATGGCCAGTGGCACCACGCCGAGGATGAACGCCAGCGAGGTCATCACGATCGGCCGCAGGCGCAGGCGGGCGGCCTGCACGGCGGCGTCGACGGCATCCACGCCCTGGTCCACCAGGCTTTTGGCGAATTCGATGATGAGGATGGCGTTCTTCGCCGACAAGCCGATCAGGGTGATCAGGCCGACCTTAAAGAACACATCGTTGGGCATGCCGCGCAGGGTCACCGCCAGCACTGCGCCGAGCACGCCGAGCGGTACCACTAGCAGCACTGCGGTGGGGATCGACCAGCTTTCGTACAGCGCCGCCAGGCACAGGAACACCACCAGCAGTGACAGCGCCATCAACAGCGGTGCCTGGCTGCCGGACAGGCGCTCCTGCAATGACAAGCCGGTCCATTCCAGGCCGGCCCCGGCCGGTAATTGCGCGACCAGACGCTCGACTTCAGCCATGGCCTCGCCCGAGCTATAACCGGCCGCCGGCTCACCGGAAATCGACACGGCCGGGTAGCCGTTGTAGCGGGTCAATTGCACAGGGCCACTGACCCATTTGGCCTGTACGAACGCGCCTAGTGGCACCATCTTGCCGCTGCTGTTGCGCACGTGGATCTTCAGCAGGTCCTCGACCTGGCTGCGCTGGTCGCCTTCGGCCTGCACCACCACCCGCTGCATGCGGCCCTGGTTGGGGAAGTCGTTGACGTAGTTGGAGCCTACGGCGGTGTCCAGCACCGCGCCAATGTCGGCGAACGATATGCCCAATGCATTGGCCTGGCGGCGGTCGATTTCCAGCTGTACCTGCGGGCTTTCGGCCAGCGAAGCTTCGCGCACGTTTACCAAGACCTTGCTTTTCCCGGCGCCAGCCAGCAGTTCGTCACGCGCCGCCATCAGCGCGGCATGGCCCATGCCACCACGGTCCTGCAGGCGCAACTCGAAACCGGTGGACTCTCCCAGGCCGTCGATGGGCGGCGGCAGCACAGAGAACGCTACCGCATCGCGGATCCGGGAGAATGCAGCGTTGGCGCGGTCGGCAATCGACTGGGCGCTGTCGTCAGCGCCGCGTTCGGACCAGTCCTTCAGGGTGGTGAAGGTCAGCGCCGCATTCTGCCCGCTACCGGAGAAGCTGAAACCGAGAATCACCGTGGTGTTGCCCACCCCGGGCTCCTGGGCATTGTGCGCCTCGATCTGTGCGGCTACCTGCTCGGTACGCATGCGGCTGGCACCTGGTGGCAGCTGGATGTCGGTGATGGTGTAGCCCTGGTCTTCAGTGGGCAGGAATGCCGTGGGCAACTGGCTGAAGCCGTAGCCGAGCACTGCCAGCAGCACGCCATACACCAGCAGGTAGCGGCCGCTGCGCTTGAGGGCCTGCACCACCCAGCGCTCATAGCCGCTGCTCATGCGTTCGAAATTGCGGTTGAACCAGCCGAAGAAGCCCTTGCGTTCGTGGTGTTCGCCCTTGGCCAGCGGCGTGAGCAGGGTGGCGCACAGGGCAGGGGTCAGGCTCAGGGCCAGAAACGCCGAGAACAGGATCGACACGGCCATCGACAGCGAGAACTGCTGGTAGATCACCCCGACAGAGCCTTTCATGAAGGCCATGGGCAGGAACACCGCCACCAGCACCAGGGTGATGCCGATGATGGCGCCGCTGATCTGGCCCATCGCCTTGCGCGTTGCCTCCTTCGGCGGCAAGCCTTCCTCGGCCATGATCCGCTCGACGTTCTCCACCACCACGATGGCATCGTCGACCAGAATGCCGATGGCCAGGACCATGCCGAACAGTGTCAGCACATTGACCGAAAAGCCCAGCGCCAGCATCACGGCGAAGGTACCCATCAGCGCCACCGGCACCACCAGGGTCGGGATCAACGTGTAGCGCAGGTTCTGCAGGAACAGGAACATCACGGCGAAAACCAGCAGCATGGCCTCGAACAGGGTGCTGATGACCTGCTGGATGGAGACCTTGACGAACGGCGAGGTGTCATAGGGGATGTCGTACTTGACTCCCTCCGGGAAATAAACCGACAGCTCCTGCATCTTCGCCCGTACCAGCGTGGCCGTTTCCATGGCGTTGGCCCCCGGTGCCAACTGCACGCTGAAGGCGCTGGCCGGCTTGCCGTTCAGGCGTGTGCCGTACTGGTATTCCTGGGCGCCGATCTCGACCCGCGCCACATCGCCGATGGTCACCGTTGAGCCGTCCGGGTTGGCCCGCAGCACAATGGCGGAAAATTCTTCCGGCGTGCTCAGCTGGCCCTTGACCACCACATTGGCGGTGATCTCCTGGGTGCTGCGGGCAGGCAGGTCGCCGATGCTGCCGGGAGCCACCTGGGCGTTTTGTGCGGCGATGGCATTGGCCACATCGTTGGGAGTGAGGCTGAAACCGATCAGCTTGCCAGGGTCGATCCAGATCCGCATGGCACGCTCGGAACCGTAAAGCTGGGCTTTGCCTACGCCCTTGAGACGGCGGATTTCGTTCATCACGTTGCGGGCAAGGATATCCGACAGGGCGGTTTCATCAAGGCTGCCGTCTTCAGAGGTCAGGGTGCCGAGCAGCAGAAAACCGGTGGACACTTTTTCCACCTGCAGGCCCTGCTGGGTCACCGGGCGCGGCAAGCGCGACTCGACCACCTTGAGGCGGTTTTGCACGTCGACCTGGGCCAGATCCGGGTGGGTCCCCGGCTCGAAGGTGGCGGTAATGGTGGCGCTGCCCAGGCTGCTCTGCGATTCGAAGTACAACAGGTTGTCGGCACCGTTGAGCTCCTGCTCGATCAGGCTGACCACGCTCTCGTCCATGGTGGCTGCGGACGCCCCCGGGTACACGGCATAGATTTCCACCTGCGGCGGGGCCACGTTGGGGTATTGGGCCACCGGCAGTTGCGGGATGGCCAGGGCCCCGGCCAGCAGGATGAACAGCGCGACCACCCAGGCAAATACCGGGCGGTCGATGAAGAATTGCGGCATGGGTCAGGCCCTCACTGGCCGTTGTGCTGGGCGATGGGTTGGCTGCGCTGGGCAGTGTCGACCAGGACCTGGTCACCGGCCTTGACATGCTGCAGGCCCTCGACCACTACACGTTCGCCAGCGGCCAGGCCTTCATTGACGATCCAGCGGTCGCCCTGGGCGTTGCCCAGTACCACTTGGCGCTCGCTGATGCGCGCCTGCGCGTCGACCACCAGCACTTTCGGCACTCCAGCGCTGTCACGCAGGATTGCGCGCTGCGGCACGCTGATGCCTTTGGGCTGTACGGCCTGCTCCAGGCGCACGCGCACGTAGCTGCCGGGCAGCAGGTCCAGATCAGGGTTGGGGAACTCGCTGCGCAGGGTTATCTGGTTGGTGCTCGGGTCGACGCTGATGTCCGAAAACAGCAGTTTGCCGGGTAACGGGTAGGCAGTGCCGTCATCCTGGATCAACGTGGCGCTTGCCTCCCCGTTGCCTGCCTGCTGCAACTCGCCAGCGCGTAGCGCACGGCGCAGGGTGTTGAGCTCGCGGGTCGACTGGGTGACGTCGGCGTGGATCGGGTCCAGCTGCTGGATGGTTGCCAGTGGCGTGGTCTCGTTCTGCCCCACCAGCGCGCCTTCGGTGACCAGGGCGCGGCCGATGCGCCCGGAGATCGGTGCGGTTACCGTGGCGTAACCCAGGTTCAGGCGCGCCCGTTCAAGCGCAGCCTTGGCTGCGGCCACTTCGGCGTCGGCCTGCAGGAAGGCCGCGCGGGCATTGTCGTACTCCTGGCGGCTGACGGCCTTGTCGTCGACCAGTTCGCGGTAGCGCTGCTCCTGCAAGCGTGCCTGATACAGGTTGGCCTGGGCTTTGGCCAGTGTGGCACGGGCGCTATCGTGGTCGGCCTTGAACGGTGCCGGGTCGATCAGAAACAGCACGTCGCCTTGCTTGACGTCGCTGCCTTCGCGGTAGACCCGCTTGAGCACCACGCCCGCCACCCGCGCGCGCACTTCGGCGGTACGCGGGGCGAGAATGCGCCCGCTGAGCTCCGTGCTGATGGCCAGAGGCTGGAGCTTCAGGGTTTCCACCCGCACCTGGGGTACGGGGGCCTGGGTGTCCTGCTCTTCGGTGTCGTTGCAGCCGACCAGGAACATGGCCAGAAGCGCCACGAGCGGCACGGGGCGCAGGCGATGGATAAGGATGTTAGGCATACGGACCTTCCGATGATGACCGGCCGTATGCTAAGGCAGGCGGGGCGCGGCTGCCTGTTAATACCTGTAGGACGTGTGTGAAAAAGTGTGAAGAAAAATCCTGCACTCGTGGGGATTCTATATTCTTGCCGCTACATGCCTGTGTTGGCCTTCCTCAACTCATACCAAGCCCTATGCCAAACATTCTCCTGGTAGAAGACGACAGCGCGCTGTCTGAATTGATCGCCAGCTACCTGCAACGCAACGACTTCCATGTGCGGGTGATCGCCCGGGGCGACCATGTTCTGGAAGCGTTCCGGCAAGACAAACCCGACCTGGTCATCCTTGATCTGATGCTACCGGGTATCGACGGCCTGCAGGTGTGCCGCCTGCTGCGCCAGGAGTCCCAGAGCCTGCCGATCCTGATGCTGACGGCCCGTGACGACAGCCACGACCAGGTCTTGGGGCTGGAGATGGGCGCCGACGACTACGTGACCAAACCGTGTGAACCGCGGGTGCTGCTGGCACGGGTGCGAACCTTGCTGCGCCGCAGCAGCGTCCATGAGCCGCGGCTGGACAGCGAGCAGATCCTGGTCGGTGGCTTGCGCATCGACCTGGCCGAGCGCCTGGTCAGTTGGCGCGGGGAAGAGGTCGAACTGTCCAGCGGTGAATACAACCTGCTCGTGGTGCTGGCGCGCAATGCCGGGGAAGTGCTCAGCCGTGACCGCATCCTTCAGCAACTGCGCGGCATTGAGTTCAATGGCACCGACCGCTCCGTGGACGTGGCCATTTCCAAGCTGCGGCGCAAGTTTGACGACAGCGCCGGCGAAGCGCGCAAGATCAAGACCGTATGGGGCAAGGGTTACCTGTTCAGCCGCGTCGAATGGGAGTGCTGAAGCAGCATGCTGAAAATTCTGGTGCGCCTGTACCTGGTGATCATCGTCGCCTACGCCGGTGCGCTGCTGTTGATCCCTGACGCCATCGTCGGCCTGTTCCATGACCGCTTCGTGGCCTATAACCTGGACCAGGCCAAAGGCGTGCAGTCGCTGATCGTGCGCCAGTTCCGCCAGGCCCCGCGTGAGCAATGGCCTGCGGTGGAACAGGAGCTGGCCGAGGCGTTCGCGCCGCTGCAGGTGACCCTGCTGCGTACCGATCAGGCCAGCTTGAGCACGCAGGAGCAGGCACGTCTGGCGCATGGGCTGTACGCAGTGCGTATCGGCGAGTGGGGCTACTACGAAACGGTGCTGGCGCCGCTGGAAGAGGGCTGGCTGGTGAGCCTGCACTCGCCACCGGACCCGCTGGACATCAACGTGCTGTCCTGGGGCGTAACCGTGCTGATCGGCGCCGCAATGCTCGGCTGCCTGCTGCTGTGGGTGTGGCCGCACTGGCGCGACCTTGAGCGCCTCAAGGAAACGGCCAGGCGCCTGGGCCAGGGGCAGATGGCCGAGCGCACGCATATTTCCCCGCATTCGAACATCGGTGAACTGGCCGGTGTATTCGACACCATGGCCAGCGACCTGGAGCGCCACGTCAATCAGCAGCGTGAGCTGCTCAACGCTGTCTCCCATGAGCTGCGCACGCCGCTAACCCGCTTGGACTTCGGCCTGGTGCTGTTGTTTGACGAAGTGCCGCCCACCAGTCGCAAGCGCCTGCTGGAGCTGGTCGGGCATGTACGCGAGCTGGATGAGCTGGTGCTCGAACTGCTGTCCTACAGCCGGCTGTATAACGCCGACCAAGCCCGTGAGCGGGTCGAGGTGTCGTTGCTGGAGCTGGTCGACAGTGTGCTCGGCAGCTTTGCCGAAGAGCTCGACAGCCGTGGCATTGAGTGGGAGGTGCGCGCCGACGGTTCTCTACCGCGCTTCGTGCTTGACCCGCGCCTCACGGCCCGCGCGGTGCAGAACCTGGTGCGCAATGGCATGCGCTATTGCGATCAGAGCCTGCTGCTGCGTTTGCGTCTGGAAGAGGACGGTGCTTGCCTGTTGACGGTCGAGGATGACGGTATCGGCATTCCGGTCGAAGAGCGTGAGCGGATTTTCCAGCCTTTTTATCGCCTGGACCGCAGCCGGGATCGCAATACTGGTGGGTTCGGCCTGGGGCTGGCGATCAGCCGGCGAGCCATCGAGGGGCAGGGTGGTACGCTGACGGTGGCGCAGTCGGCCCTGGGTGGTGCACAGTTCATGATTCGCTTGCCAGCAGGTTAGTCCATGGCACCGGCTTCGCCGATGATCGCCGGCAAGCCGGCTCCCACTGGGTTTGCGCTGAGCTTGAGAGCAGCGGGGTACCTGTGGGAGATTCTATGGTTGAAAACAACGGTCTTTAGGCCGTTCTGCTTACGTATTCCTCCTTCTTCTTCATCAGGGCAAATGCAACCCGGGCGAGCTTGCGCGACAAGATCACCAGCGCTTCAGTCGTGGCCTTGCCCTTGTTTCGATAGTGTTCGTACGTCTCTTTCCAGGCCGCCGAGCGGCTGGCTGACATTGAGGCGTTATGCAGCAATCGGCGAATTTCCGGGCAACCTCGCTTCGTTAAACGACGTAGTCCCGTCTTCTGCCCGGA